>DATMDQ010000071.1:0-26170 GCA_035557715.1 Gemmatimonadales bacterium | reverse complement strand
AACGGGCGGGGTCGAGCTCCTGCTCCAGCTCGGCCATGCTCTCCCGCAGGGGGTGGGTGGTGCGGCTGACGTGGAGGTGAACGAACTTGCCGGCCGCCTCGATCCAGTCGATGGTCTCGGTGCGCAGAAAGATCGCCCGCTCCGGTGTCCGGACCACGAGACGGGGAGCGCCCACTCGTCGGGCTGCCAGCTGGTGTAGCAGTGAGAGTACCCGCGAACCGGCACCGTCGCTGTCCCCGGCCCCGGTGCCAAGTTGCGATTGGGCCCGGCCCAAGGCTCCCCGAAGGCGGTCACGATCGAACGGCTTGAGCAGGTAGCCGCAGGCGTGCACCTCGAACGCCTTCACGGCGTAGCGTTCGCAACCGTCGACCAGGACCACAGCGGGCGGGCGGTCTGCCTTCAGCTCCCGGAGGACCTCGAAACCTCCCAGCTCCGGCATCTCGATGTCGAGAAACAGCAGGTCCGGCGCCCGGTGGCGAACCAGGTCGATCGCGTCTCTGCCGGTACCCGCTTCCCCCACGAGCTCGACCGAGGGCTCGGCTTCCAGCAGAGCTCGCAAGAGGTGACGGGAGCCGACCTCATCGTCCACGATCATGGCACGCATGGTGGGGAGACGCCGGAGCTGATTCGCTCCGACACAACACCGGTCTAGGAGGCGGAAGCGAGTGCCAGCTGGTGCCGAAGGAGTCGTGCCACCGCGGCTTCGTCGCCGTCCAGCTCCGTTCGGGCTGCCGGGCGGGTTCCATTCTGTAGCGCCTCGAGCATGCTGCCGGCAGCATAGGCATCGAGGACGGCGGGGTGCACGTAGTATTTGCGGCACACGGCCCGGGTATTGTTGAGCTGATCGGCGACCCGATCGATCGCCCGGAGGATGTTCGATTTTGCCTGGCGCTGTGAGGTCCAAGTCCCGAGTTCGGTCAAGGCGGCCACGGCCAGCTTCGTCCCAGCCCAGGTGCGGAAGTCCTTGGCGGTGAACTCCTCGCCGGAAATTTCGCGGAGGTAGTCGTTCACATCTCCAGATCCGACGGTTTGGCGGACTCCATCGTTGTCGAGATACTGAAACAGGTCTTCCCCGGGCAGGGCCTGGCAACGCTGTACGATGCGCGCCAGGCGCCGGTCGTTGAGCGACACATTGTAGGCCTTCCCGCTCTTGCCGCGAAATTCAAACCGTATCTTCGATCCTGATACCTCCACGTGCCGATCGCGGAGCGTCGTCAGGCCGAAGGAACGGTTCGAGCGGGCGTACTCGTCGTTGCCGATACGGATCCCAGTGCAGTCCAGCAACTGTACCACTGTAGCGAGGACCTTCTCCCGAGGCAGGCCCTGCTTGCTCAGGTCGCCCTGCAACCGGCGGCGGATGCGGGGCAACAATTCGCTGAAGGCCAGCACCCGGCCAAACTTGGTCTCGTCCCGTACCTCCCTCCACCGCGGATGGTAGCGATACTGTTTTCGGCGTCGGGCGTCCCGGCCGGTCGCCTGGATGTGTCCATTCGAGGAGGGACAGATCCAGACGTCGGTGTAGGCGGGCGGGATGGCCAGGGACCTGATCCGGTTGAGGGTGGCGGGATCCTTGATGGTCTTGCCGTCCGGGCCGGTATACGTAAAGCCGCTGCCGGACCTCTTCCGTCGAATACCTGGCGTCGTGTCACTGACATAGCGAAGGCCGGCAGCCTCGGCCGATTCAACCGGATCGGGCTGTCGCTCCTGCGCAGGCCTGGAGCGCGGCCGCCGCGTCTTCCTCCCCACCCGCTTCCGCCTCACTCGCGTGGCCATGCGATGTACCTCTGTGCCGGTTGAGCTCTGATCCCTAACTGAGGATACGGAGAGTAGAGCCCACAACGGGTGACGGAAGTCACAAGAAAACGGCTAGCATGTTTCTGTGCTAAAGTCTCACGGAGGCCTGTGTGGGTCAGGCGCCTCTACACACCGGTTCGGGCTCCGGCTACCTTCGGGTGCGCTCCGCGCCACAGATCGACCACGCAAACCCGGTACTCATCGATCATGCGATCTGGACTCCTCTGGCTCTCAGAGCAGCAGAAAGTCTTCAACTTCGTCCGACGTAACGGCCTGGCTCGAAAGTTCGCATCGAGGTTCGTGGCGGGGGAAACGGTCGAGGAGGCCGTGCGGGTGGCGCACGACCTCGACGAGCGGGGAATCAAGTCCTCACTCGATCTTCTGGGTGAGAGCGTAGGGGTCGAAGCGGAGGCCACCGCGGCGCGAGACCAGTACCTCGCCATGCTGGACCGGATGGCCGCTCAGGGCGTCGAGGTCAACGTGTCGGTCAAGCTGACCCAGATGGGCCTCGACATCGACGAGGACCTCTGCCACGCCAACATGACCCGCATCCTGGACAAGGCCAGAGAGCTTCGCGGCTTCGTTCGCCTCGACATGGAGGGCTCGTCCTACACCCAGCGCACCCTCGATTTCTTCGTCCAGCGCCTCTTCGGGACCTATGGTGGGCACTGCGGCGTCGTCATCCAGTCCGCGCTCCGGCGTTCCGAAGGCGACATCGACGATCTAATCGCGCTGAAAGCCCGGGTCCGGCTCTGCAAGGGGGCTTACCTCGAGCCACCTGCCGTCGCATTTCCGAAGAAGGCCGACGTCGATAAGAACTATGTCCTCTTGATGGAGCGGCTCCTGCTCAAGGGGACCTATCCGGGAATCGCCACCCATGACCAGGCGATCATCCAGCACGCCCGGCAGTTCGTCCGGCGGCGGGAAATCGGGGCCGAACGTTTCGAGTTCCAGATGCTGTACGGTGTCCGGCGAGACCTCCAGACCCGGCTGCGGCAGACCGGATACAACATGCGGGTCTATATCCCCTTCGGGACCCAGTGGTATCCTTATCTCATGCGGCGGTTGGCGGAGCGCCCGGCCAATATCGCCTTTATCCTGGGGAACCTGATCCGAGAGTCGGTGCCGCGCCGGTGAGTGAGTTCACGTTGGGTGGGTACATGCAGAAGCACGAGCGTGCCGCTGCCTTCGGCGGCAGCGACGGCCAGGCATACTCGGTAGCCATCTACGTGGACGAAGAGCCCGACGCTCGCGGTCTCTATGGCGCGGCGCTGCTCTTTGTGCGCTGGTCTCCCGGTGGAGACCGCCCGCTGGGCCACGTAGAGTCCGAGACGCTGGCCTGGGGGAAAACCCCCGAAGAGGCCCAGTCCCGGCTGACGGCGCTGTCGCTCTACGACGTGAAGGCCGCGCTGGATGAGGCGATCGTGCAGGCACCAGAGCCCTGGTGACCGAGCTCCTGGGAACCGTCCTGGAGCGGGACGGGGCGGTTTATCGGGTGGCAACCGCAACGGGCGAGGTACGGGCGATTCTCCGGGGGAAGGCCAAGCGGGATTCACCCCGCGTGGTGGTGGGGGACCGGGTGCGGCTCGAGCCCGAGCCAACCGGCGAGGTCTACGGCGTAGTGAGCGTAGACTCCCGCACCACCCTGCTGGAGCGGAGAGTCCCCGAGGGCAGAGGCACCCGCCCTGTCGCCGCCAACATCGACGAAGTCTTTGTGGTCACCGCCACAGTGGACCCCCCTCCCATTCCCCAGCTGATCGACCGGCTCCTCGTCGTGGCGGAAGCCAATTCCATTCAAGCCGCTGTGGTGGTCAACAAGATCGAGCTCGATCCCGGGCGCGAGCTGATCGAGCGCTGCCGCGCCGCCGGCTATGTGGTCTATCCCACCAGCGCCAAGACCGGTGAAGGGATCGAGGTATTTGCCGCTGCGCTGGCCGGCCGGATCTCGGTGGTAACCGGTCCGTCGGGCGCCGGAAAATCGAGCCTCCTCAACGCGGTGCAGCCGGGTCTCAAGCTCAGGATCGGGGAGCTCAGCGCCAAGGTAAAGCGGGGCAAGAACACGACCGTCTCGGCCGTGATGATCCCGCTGCATGCCGGCGGGTACCTGGTAGACACGCCAGGGTTCAGCGAGGTCGGTCTCTGGGGAGTGGTGCCGCGCGAGCTCGCCAGCTGCTTCCCCGAGATGCGACCGTTCATCGGAGAGTGCCGCTATGCCGACTGCCGGCACATGACCGAGCCGGGCTGCGCGATAAAGGGGGCGGTGGAGACCGGCCAGGTCAGGGCCGATCGATGGGAGAGCTACCGGATCCTGCTGGGGGAGCTGGAGGGAGCGCCTCAGGAATGGGAGTAGAAACTCAAACAGCGTGAGCGGGAAAGGAAAAGCGTGAGCGCTTACTTTTTTTTGGTCCATCGATGCTCGTCCCGCGATTCGACTTTGGCCATCATCCTGTCAAACGCTTCCTGCAGGTCGATCCCCTCCCGGTTGGCCATACAGACCAGCACGAAGAGGATGTCGGCCATCTCCATGCCGAGGTCGCCCTCGGTTTCGCTGGGTTTCTTGGTCTTCTGCCCGAAGCGGTGGTTCACCTCTCGAGCCAGCTCGCCCACCTCCTCGGACAGGCGCGCCATGTTGGTCAGCGGGTGGAAGTACCCCTCCTCGAATTGGCTTACCCAGGTATCGACCCGGGCCTGGGAGTCTTTGAGGGACATGGTATAGGTAAGCGGTTAGCGGTTAGCGGTAAGCGGGTAGCGGTAAGCGGTTAGCGGTAAGCGGGGGGCTTGGCGGGGGAAGAACCTTCCCGCTCACCGCTCACCGCTGACCGCTCACGCTCTAGCGCTTTAATGAGCGCCTTCATGAACTGCGGCAGATCCGCGGGGGTCCGGGAGGAGATCAGGTTGCCGTCCACCACCACGGCACTGTCCTCCCACAACATGCCTGCGTTGACCAGGTCGTCCTTGATGGCGCCGACACTGGTGCCGCGCTTACCGCGAACGATCCCAGCTGAGATGGGTACCCACCCCGCGTGGCAGATGAACGCGACCGGCTTGCCGGCCTGATAGATCTCCCGGGTCAGCTGGAGCAGCTTGGAGGAGCGCCGCATGATGTCTGGAGCGTAGCCGCCGGGGATGACGAGGCCATCGAAGTCCCCGGCCGAAATCTCCTCCACGCTGGTGTCCACCGTGAGCGGGTAGCCCCGCTTTCCCTGATAGGTCCTTTCTCCAGTGCCGGCCACCACCGTCTTCGCGCCCTCTTCCTCCAGCCGGATCTTGGGGTACCAGAGTTCGAGGTCCTCGTAGAGAGGGCCGGCGAAGAAGAGGATGGTTCGTCCTTGAAGGGTCATGGGAGGAGTATAAACCCAACGGCGGCCACCGGGAGATCCGATGACCGCCGATAGGATAGTCAGCCAGTCGTCAATAGCTAATAGCTAATAGCTAATGCGTCACCTAATAGCTCGACCAGCTGTCGGTCCATCCGTTCCGGACCCGCTGGATTGACCCGATCTTGCCCAGCGCACGGCTAAGGGAGCAGGAATCGTACTGATAGGTCTTGTTACCATTGGCAATCGTCGAAGGCAGTACGGCCACGCCGATCTTAATGTTCAAGCCGCTCACCGTTCCGCCGTAGACCGTGTTGTTACCGTTTGATGTAATTGTTCCGCCCACGAGTACAAGGCCTTCCCAGGTGTCACCACCACTGATGGTAAGGTTGCCTGTGACGATGAGGATACCCTTACCATTGCCCGGAAGCGTCAGGTCCCCATTCACCCTGGTAATCGGCCAGTTGTTCATCTGCGCCGCCGTGGGCCAGGTCGGGTACGTGTAGGCGGCCGGCAAATACGTGCCCGCGATGATCCCGGCCCAGTCTATATCCACTTCGTCCTTGGCAGTTCCACCCAAACCCCCGGTTCCCATGCCTACCGCTGCATCGTCAGGGTTGCCGTTGATGACGGTGACGTCGCCGATATAGCCCCCGTTGGGCACTGCGACCCCGGGTATGGCAGCCGCGGCCCCGCAGCGGTCGATCCCGCTGAGCGCGCCCGAGCCACCGTTCTTGGTGATGCCGGAGATGCTGGTAAAGCCCGCGTTCAGATCGAACGGCGCCGGGGTCCATAGAGCGTACGTCCCGACCGTGCGCTGGGCCGAGGGTGAAAGTGCGTCGTAGCGCTTGCCGGCGGTATAGGTGCCGCGAGAGGTAATGGAGTAGAGCGCCGGCAACAGCGTGGTGGTCGATTCTCGCAGCTGCGTAAGATCGACCCGGGCGCTGCCGCCCGGCAGGTCGTTGTAGGTCACCGTCACCGGGAAAGGGCCGGCCGGTTTGCCGTTGAGAGTCGACAGGAACCGGTTCAAGCCCGACTGAGCCACCGCAAATGCACCCAGCTGCGACCGGCTATCGCCCGTGATCCGGCGCTCGGATGAAATTCGGCTATAGGTGATGGCGACGGCCACACCCATCAACGCGAGCAGGAGGATGGTCAGAGGGAGCGTCGCTCCTTTTCTGTTCAGCCGTGTCGAACCCGACATGGTGGCCTCTCTCATGGTCAGTCGTTACGGGGTGAATAGTGGCGGAGCGGCATCACCCGAGATGCTGCGCTCGAAGGCCACTGAGTCAGGCTGCAACGACGGGTTGTCCGTCGGAGTCACTACCACACTCACCCGGCGCAGCTTCGGGTTGATGTTGGTGACCGTGACGCAGCGGACGCGTGGAAGCGGCGGAGCTGCAATGGTATCGCAGTTGGTGCCCGCGGCCAGACTGGTGAACGGGATCGCGTCGAGCCGTGCGGCTTCCGCGCCCATGATGATAGTCATATGCGATACCGCCGATGCGGCGCCGGCCGCCTTGGCGCCCCGGGCCATCATGGTCCCGAGCGCCAGGATACCGACGGCCAGAATCGTGATCGAGACCATGATCTCGATCAGGGTGAATCCGGCAGTGGGCCGGACTGTGGAAGTCGGTGTCGTCACGATAGGGGCCTCGCTCCGTGCTGGCTTCATGGATTAGTAGCTCGCCCAGGTGTCGACCCACGCATTCCGCACCCGCTGGAGCGAGCCGATGTGGCCGAGCGCCCGCGTTAGCGCGCAGGAATCGTACTGAAAATCCTTGTTACCGTTCATGTCTGACACACCGACAGCCTGTCCCAGTTTGACATTCAGCCCGGCTATGGTCGCGCCACGGGTAGTGTTGTTACCGTTGGACCTGAGCCATCCGCCCACCAGAATGACTCCTTCCCAGTCCCTGCTCCCGCTGATGGTCATGTTTCCGGTCACGATCAGGATGCCTTTCCCGCTGCTGGGAAGGCTGAAATCGGCGCCACCGTTGTTGTTCACCCTGATGACCGGCCAGTTCAGCATCTGGGCAGCGTCCGGCCAGGCCGGAGACACGAATTCCGGCGGCAGGTACGTTCCAGCGGTGATGCCGGCCCAATCGATGGCCACCTCGTCCTTGGCGGTCCCTCCGCTCCCGGGCGTCCCCAGCAGGACCGGCGTGTTATCGGGGTTACCGTCGATCGGGCTGGTGGCGCCGGTGTAGGTCCCGTTCGGCACTGCCACACCGGCGATGGCCGGCATGGCACCACAGGCATCGGCCCCGTTCATCACGCCGGACCCGCCGGCCTTGTCCATGCCACCCAGGGAGGTAACGGCCGCGTTCAGGTCCAGGGCCGCCGGGGTCCAGAGGGCATACGTCGCCACCGTGCGCTGGGCCGGGGGCGCCTTCGCATCGTAGCTCTTGGCGCTAGTGGCCGTGCCTCTTGAGGTGATGGCGTACACCGCCGGTAACAGCGTGGTGGTCGATTCGCGCAGCACCCGCAGCGACACCAGTGCCGTGCCGCCAGGCAGGTCGGTAAAGGTCGTGTCCTGGTGCGCGGCCGGCTTGCTGTTGCGCCCGGCCATGTAGCTGTTGAGCCCGGATTGGGCCACTGCAAAGGCCTGGAGCTGCGCGTGCCCGTCGCCGGTGGTCCGGCGCTCCGAGGAGAGCCGGGCAAAACTGATGGCAACCGAGACACCCAGCAGTGCGATGACCAGGATCGTGAGGGGGAGCGTCGCTCCTCGTCTATGCCGGACGGACATGTGTGCTCCTCTCAATCGAAGGTCAGTCTGGCCGGTTCTCGAAGAAGACCGATGTGGTCATGTTGGCCGTCTTGGGCGCCGCGCTTCCGGCGGGAGTCCGCTCGCTCGATCCGTTCAGCCGAAGCTCCAGTCCGCGGACGTTGCCCAGCGTCGGAACTGCCGCCTGCGCGGGCATGGCATCGAGATTGTAGAAATTGACCCGGGCCGTGGCATCGAACGGCGCGGCCAGCTCCTCAGTATTCCCACCGCTCACCATGGTTCTCCACAGAGCGGTTCGCCCGGGCATGGCAACCGAGGCCTTGAACTCGTAGCGGATGTGGCGATACAGGTAGACGATCGACCCGCGATCCGGGGCCGGCAGGATGGCCCCTGCCGTACGGGTCAGATTCACCACGCTTCCCGCGGGTGAGCCGTTCAGCGTCGGGACAGTATGGATGCTGTCATATACGCCATTGAGGCAGAGGGCCGTGGTGCCGGCGAGGATGGCCACGTTGCTGCCGTGATAACTGTATGTTCCGGTTTTGGACCGGAGGGCAAAGCCGGTCCAGCCGGGCTCGGCGAACATCGTCGAGTCCACTGGCAGGAGGCTGACGGTATACACATTGGCGGCGATACCGCAGAGAACGCCGAAGGCATACGGTACCCGAACGGTGAAGTCCTGGCCGCCGGCCGCCGCTGCCACCATTCCACCGGTAGCCTCCACCGACCTGAGATCGGAGAGCAGGCGGTTGATCCCGCCGCGCGAGACGCTGCGCGCCTCACGCCAGGCTTCCTGCTGGTCCATGAAGCGAGCCTGGCTCAGCACCATGCGGACCAGCGCCGCGCCGATGATGGCGGTGACGATCATCGAAATGAGCAGCTCGACGAGGGTAAAGCCCCGGCGGGCGTGTGAGCCTGAGATCATTGGGTCTTCAACGGGTTGCCGTTGCCGGAGATGGTCCGCCGGAACTGGGTGGTCACCGGCTGCATCAACAGGTTACCTGAAGGCGTGATTACTACCGTGATCAGCTTCACCTTCGGAGAAACGTTGTTGATCG
Organism: Gemmatimonadales bacterium; assembly: GCA_035557715.1. GTDB lineage: Bacteria > Gemmatimonadota > Gemmatimonadetes > Gemmatimonadales > GWC2-71-9 > CAVVWJ01. Next base: position 17,273 of record DATMDQ010000071.1, on the reverse strand, counting down.
TCGTGCACTGGGTGTGGGGGAACTCGACAGCCGTGATCGTCACGCAGGTCGTGCCCGCCACGAGCGCATCAAATGGAAGCACATCCAGCCGGGCCACTGTGCCCGACATGGCCGCAGTCTGGTGCGCGGCGGACGATGTCGCTCCTGCAGCTCGCGTGGAGCGGACCAGCATGCTTCCCATGGCAAGAGAAGCCACCGAGAGGATGGTCATGGATACCAGCACTTCGATCAGCGTAAAGCCGCTCGGTTGCGCTACGTGTATTTGTGGGGTCATGGGATGATCCTCACGTGACCGGCGGTCGAGAGGGTAACCGCACGGGTACTATTGCCGGATGTGATCCTCACCCGGAGCGTCGTGGTCGAAATGCCCGACGGGAACACGTCTACGATGCCGGCCACCGGGATCTCAAAGGCCAGCGTCATGTTTCCCAGGTCTGTGTCGCCGATCAAAGTCCGGCGCAGGCGAACGGTTCCACCGGTGCGGTCGGCAACGGTGTATTGGCCGGTGTTACAGGTGCAGGTGATCCGCATTGGACGGCGGAACCGTCCCGCGAGCGTGAAGGCCTGCTCCAGATCGGCCGCAACGATGGCGCTGGCCCGGTTGACCCGGGTGGCCTGCATGGTCCGTCCGATCTTGGGAATCATCATCGCGGTCAGAATGCCGATCAGCGTGAACGTGAGAACCAGCTCCACCATGGTGAAGCCGCGCTCTCCCCGACGCCGCGGTGAGTGCCCAGGAAGTGGTCGGTATGACATACCGGGATGGAGTGCACGAAGGGTGCCGAAGGCCTGCGTGAGCCTAAGGCAAGGCAGGCCATGGGCTTGTGTATAGCCGTGCGGCTGACTTTCCGTGCAGATTGCGGGAGCCCGGACCTCTGGGCCTGCCTGCCACTGCACCATGTCAAACTGTAAGGCGGAAGTGGTGCAGTCGCTTGCTCGGTTACTGGTTCGCCGCGAACCACGCCGCCACGTTGAACCCGACCGGGTCGATCTCGTAATAGCGATTCTTGAAGTATCGGCCCGTGGTCGGGAAATACGGCGGCGGCTTGATCATGTCGCAGCGGTCGTAGCTCCACTGGGGGTTCCAACCGTACCCGGCACCGCTCATTCGGGCGGCATTGACGCCCTGGATGGCCGCCCCCGCCATGTTGAAGCAGCCCCGTCCCACCGTCGCTCCGGCGCAGATCTCTCGGTCGGTGGACCCGCTGGTGATATCCTCTGCCAGGACGGAGTTGAGGGTCAGGATGGCGGCGTGAACCGTTTCATCGGCGGTGTCGTCATACGCGCTGACAAAGCCATCAAACGCGCCGCCGCTGGTGCCGGCCCGGAAAGGGGAGTTCACGTTGTTGTCTTCGATGACGAAGAACTGGGGCGTCAGCAGGCCCAGGATGTCGGCGAAGACTCCGGCATTCCGGTCGCAGTCCGGGACGCTCCCCGGCGTGGTGACATAGGTCAGGTCGTCTGCCAGCAGGATGTTGCCGGTCGTGGCCAGGGTGACCTGGCTCCGCACCACGCCGCTGACGGCGACGCTGCCGGCTACGTAGATCACGCCCTTGAAGTTCGGATTGAAGGGCCGGTTGATGGGCCAGAGATAATCGGCCATGCCGGCCGGTCCGCCGCCCCCGGTGGTGAGGCCACCGTTCAGCGGATGGACGTTCTTATTGTGGAGCGACGACGGCGAGTTCCCCGCCCCGTAGCCGGGCCACTTGACCCAGGTCCCATGGGCGAAGGGCGCCGGCGTGATCGCCGTGAAGCCGTTCGTCAGGCGCGGGTCGCCACCCAGGAAGCAGCGTCGCGACGGCTCATTGAGCGAACGGCGCTGATTGGTCAGCAGGCTGGCCGTGGAATGGCGATGGATCGCAGGGTTGACTGTGGTGGTATGCGACACTGCAGGGACGAATGTCCCCCCCAGCGCGTCTCCACAGTTCGGCGAATTGATGTTGGGATCATTGGCCGAGCCTGCATTCCACAGCCGCGCGGTGACGTAGTTCAGGGTACTGGCGGTATTGTCGACGCCGCGGTACACCCGGATGAACCCCTCGTTCTCGTCGGTGTAGTCGCCATCGCTGTTGACGTCCACGGCCACGAACTCGATCCGGGTCTGGGGGTTGTAGACCGTGGTGCCCAGGGCGCCACCGACGACCGTGAGGCTGCCTGTGGCCGCATACCCGCTCAGGGTCGCGAGGTCGGCCGGAGTGGGCATGTTGATCCGGGCCACGTTCTCCTTCCAGCCGGCTCTCCACTCACCGTTGGCCACTGTATTGATGGTACTGGCTGTGGTCGCCGGACCGTGGAAGATGGGTCTGGGGGGAGTGTTCCCCACGTACATGACCCCATTGGTGTGGATCGGCCCGAACACCTGGATGCCTCTTGCGAACGTCACGCTCGAGAGGGTGACGTCGTCGAACCGGGCGAACTGGGCGAACGACTGTTGGGTCAGCTCGGCCCGCCGGACCACGACCGCCCGTCCCGCGTTGTCCACGATCCTGGAGATCACGCTGGCATAGACGCCGAACTGGTTCGTGGTGCCACCACTGCGGCCCACGAAGATCGAGCGGGTATAGCCCGGGATAGTGGCCCCCAGGGCGTCGCGGACCGGCTGCGAGTCCTGCAGGGTAGTGAACCCGACAACCGGCGCGAGGCCAGGCGTGCCGTTGAGGGTGTCTCTGGCCCACTCAAGGCCCGCGTCCGCGGAGGCGCGCATCTCGGCCTCTTTCGCATGGAAGCGGCCGATGAGGCTCGCATTGCCCGAAAGCATGATCGCTCCCGTGGCCAGGGAAGCCACCACCACCATCAGGAGCAGGACCAGAAAGAGTGCTAAGCCCCGTTCGTTGCGGATCGCCTGCATATTCATCGTACCCTCCGAAAACATCGGGGAGCGAGTATCAGTTGGGGCTAACGGTGGCACTGCCGAGCCGCACCGATTCCGAGGGGGTGCAGTCCTGCGCGCCTACCGCGTAGACGTACTCCAGGCCCGCTTCGACCCCGTCGTCCACCAACACATATGGTGGGGGCTGGCCGGCGGGAATGGTCAGGAACGCACTGCCGAACGGCTCGGCGAGAAGCCTCCGGTAAACATTGTACTGGTTGACGTCGGTCTCGCCGGCAGCCTCGTCAAACGAGGCAGGCCACGTAAGCCTGACGCTGGGCGGGTCGCCCACCGCATTCGGTACCGCCGTCAGGGCACCGAGAAGAATTGGAGGCCCTCCACACGTCTTCAGCTGTACCAGGCCGTTGTTCGGCAGGCTTACCGTGGTCGAGATGTCGCGAACCCGCTGTTCCACTCCACTGCGTCCGTTGCTCACCCTGAGATTGATGCGGACAGCCTTGACGCTGTCGGCCAGGTACGAGTTGGAGGGATCGAGCGCGCTGTCGGCCGGGCTGCCGTGAACCGCCACACTGTGGATGACCGGGAGCACGATTCCGCTGCCGGCGGTGCCGGCGATCACCAGCGAATCGCGCGCGGCCGGCGGCACCAGCAGGTCTCGGGGGTGCACGAAATATTGGAAGAATGGCCGACCGGGGTACGCCATGATGTTGCGTGCGATCCGCTCGGCCGGCATGGCGTTGACCTTCTGCATCAGGACAAAGTCGTCACCGATGTCGGTGGTGCTCGAGTCCGGGCGGAAATAGAAAATGATGGTCTCCGCCCGGCAGACGTTGACCGCGTAGGTCATCGCGGGATAGGTAAACGCGGTGTTCGGCAGCTCGTACGCCGCGGTCACCGGCAGAATATCGAACGAGCCCGGCGGCGCATCAGGATTGACGTTCACCGCGCAGCCGTCCACGTCGTTATGGGTGTAGTTCGAGTTGAACGCGACGACGTTGTTCCCGCCATAGATGAACATGGGCTGCAGATTGGCCACGCCGGCCCCGGTGGTGCGGAGCACGCGATCGATGCTGCTCACCGCGTAGCGCATGTTCTGAAAGAGCTCCATCCGCTCACCGCCCAGCCGGAACGTGCGGGTCTGGGCCTGGAATACCGCGAGGGTGGCCCCCATGACCAGCGACAGGATCACCATGGTCAGCATGAGCTCGATCAGGGTGAAACCGGCGCTGCTCCGTGCTCGGCGGGTCATGGGCTGGCCACCACTGTCGTGACGTCGATCGCCTGTCCCATGGTCGGCTCCGTCACCCGAACGGTGACGATGGTATAGTCGCGCCGGGGAGCAACGCCCGTGACCCGTGCAACGCTGGTGATCCGCCTCATGCCGGGATAGCCGGGAAACCCTATCTGGGTGCCGGCCCACGTGGCTGCCAGCGTGGTGTAGCTCGGGTCCATATCAATCAGCCCGATCCGTTCCCGGGCTACCTCGGCCGCGGCGGTCCTGGTCGTGGAAACGGTGACCGTATGGAGGTACTGGCCGGTGTAGCGAGCGACGCTCGACAGGATGATGGCCAGGACCACAATGGCCAGGAGCATCTCAACCAGGGTAAATCCGCCGCGCCGCATTACTGGCGCTCCTTCCAGGTTCCGGTCCCGTAGGAGAACCACGTGGGGCGCCCGGTGGCCCGCGAGATCTCGACCGCGCGCACGTCCGCGGTGCGGTCTACCGCGAGGCCTGCGATGGTGGTGACATAGACCCCACCGTCCTCGCTGGCGGTACCGTCGCGATGGAAGACGAGCACTGGAAGAATGCCCTGTGCCCGGGTGAAGGTGACCACCTCGCCACCCATCGCCCGCGCGGGGGCCGTGCCTCGGCCGAAGGTGATCCCCTCAGGCAGGTTGGCGAAGGTCACCCGCTCGTCGGCGTCTATGATGTTGTCGTTGTTCCGGTCTTCGTGAACCCGCATGCGGTTGTTCGCCAGATCGAATGCGACCCGGGTATCAGCCTGCCGGCTGATCGCCTGGCGCTGGGCATAGGACAGGGCGCTCGATACGACCTGCGCTCCACTGTTCGCTCGATAGGAGGCGATTCCTGACTTCGGCAGGGCGATCGCGGTCATCAGCCCAATGATGACGATCACCGAAAGAAGCTCGATCATGGAAAACCCGGACCGGTCGGTCAGCTGCCGAGAATTGCTCATGCCGGATTGAACACTCAAAAGGCGGGTCATACGTGCCTCCCTTTCCTGTCGGGCAGGCTTCGATGAATCATGAGGGGCGCCGGGCTATGCAACTTCTAGCCGGAGCGCAGATGCAAGGCTTGGTTTCAGGAACTGGGTGCGTGATTGTGAAGCAGGAAAAATGCCGCTGGGGACGGGGGCCGTTGATGCCATGAGCAGCCCCTCCCTGATCTTGGACCGGCAAAATCACTAGGGTGGAATGCAACTAAACCGACGCGTTGCCGTCTCAAACTTTGCATGCTGATGGGCGGTAGAATTTGCACTCCGAGGGTCGAGCACGGGAAGTGAAGTATTATTCGATAGTCTCTCGACCTTAGATTCCATGCACTCTTCAATCGTGGATCCGCATGCGCTCCCGCGAACGTATCCTGGCCAATCTCGAGGCGATCTATCGCGAGTCGTATGATCGCGCCCAGAAGGCGGCGGACGAGGGCCGCATGACCGAGCTCGATAGCGGCTACATGCGAGACCAGCTGATGCTGGAAATTCTCCTCGATATCCGCGATCTCTTCTCGGTGGCTCCCGCGGCTTCCGGTGGCTCGGCGCTGGAGAAGCTGGAAGCAATCCGCAGGCTCACTAAGCTTCGCTGAAAGGCCTCGTCATGCGTGCGATGCAGTCCGCTTGCCTGCTGGCCGCGGGGGTCTGGTTGTCTGCGGCGTGCCAATCGATGCCGGGGTTAACCACAGCGAGTGGCCCCGCCGACCTGGTGATCTATGGCAGGGTGTGGACCGGAGACTCGGCTAAACCCTGGGCCCAGGCCGTTGCGGTCGCGGGCGACACGATCGCGGCGGTGGGCGACAGTGCGGCGGTGTCGGAGCTGGTTGGATCCCGCACGCGGCTGATCCACGGCGGTAAGGGGATGGTTGCTCCTGGCTTCATGGACGCGCATGTGCACCTGCTGGCCGGCGGGTTTCATATCGCCCGGGTCGACCTGAGAGGGGCGTCGTCGCCGGCAGAGTTCATCACCCGCATCAAACAGCACGCTGCGAAGCTTCCTCCCGGAGAGTGGATCGAGGGTGGAAGCTGGGACCACGAGGCTTGGCCCGGTGCCCCGCTGCCGGAGCGTGGCTGGATCGACTCGGTGACAGCGAAGAACCCGGTATTTCTCAACCGTCTCGACGGCCACATGGCGCTGGCGAACAGTGCCGCTCTCCGACTGGCGCAGATTACCCGGGCGACAAAGGAGATCGAGGGCGGCACCATCGTACGTGATCCGAAGACTGGTGAGCCCACCGGAGTGCTGAAAGAGAACGCACGCGACTTGGTCAATCGGGTTATCCCTGGGCCGTCAGCCGTCCAGAGTGACTCCGCCCTGGCTCGCGCAATGCGTTGGGCGGCAAGCCACGGAGTAACGGCCGTCGCCACGGTCTCCGACGATCCCGGCACCCTGGCCATCGCTGGGTCGTGGCGCGAGCTGGCGGCCTTGAAGCGAGCGCACCGCAGCGGCACCATGCTCACCCGGGTGTCGGTCTATGTCTCCCTCGAGGCCTGGCGCGCCATGGCCGACACACTCAAAGCCTACGGCCCAGGCGACGACTGGCTTCGAGCCGCCGGCGTCAAGGGGTTCGTTGACGGCTCGCTCGGATCAACCACCGCGCTGTTCTACCAGCCATACAACGACGCGCCGACGGCCTCGGGACTGCTGGTCACCCCGGAAGATTCATTGCGGGCCTGGATAGGGGGAGCGGACTCCGCCGGGCTTCAGGTGGTGGTGCATGCGATCGGGGAGCGGGCCAACGGGCTGCTTCTCGACATCTATGACAGCGTGGCGAAAGCCCACGGCCCGCGGGATCGCCGCTTCCGGATCGAGCACGCTCAACACCTGCGCCGAGGGGACATTCTCCAACTGGCCCGAAATGGGGTGATGGCCTCGATGCAGCCCTACCACGCCCTGGACGACGGTCGCTGGGCCGAGAAACGGATCGGCCCCGAGCGAATCAAGAACATGTACGCGTTCCGTACCCTGCTGGACAACGGGGCCCGGCTGGGCTTCGGCTCCGACTGGACCGTGGCACCCCTCGATCCGCTACTCGGCATCTACGCCGCGGTGACCCGGCGGACACTTGATGGCAAGCACCCGAACGGGTGGGTGCCAGAGCAGAAGATCACGGTCGAGGAGGCCTTGCAGGCCTATACCTCGACCAACGCCTGGGGGGTCCATGCCGAAGGCAGCCGGGGGAAGCTGGCTCCCGGATACGACGCCGACCTGGTCCTGCTCGATCAGGACCTGACCGCGATCCCGCCCGAGGCACTGGAGCGGGTTGCGGTGAGAGCCACAATCATTGGCGGGAAGGTCGTGTTTTCGAAGCCCTAAGCGCCGTTGCGGCACCCGGGTCTCGTTCTAGCCGGGTGTAAGTGGCGCAGGAAAGCACCGAGCGCACAGAAATGCGACAAACGCACCTGGCCCCAAACTCCCGCCGCCCGGCGCTCATCACCACTTGACCAGACCGGTCCCGCTTCGCAACTTGAGGCTGGATCCGCCGTATCTCACCCATCAAAACCTAGAAGCTGTTTGCGCACCTGACTGCGGGCCGCGTAGGTGTGTCGTTGCGTCTGTCTGTTCGCGCAGAACACTAACTGTCGGGAGGAATCCATGGCGGAGGTCCGGGGTCTGCGCTTACCGGTTCGGCATGCCGGCGTCACGCTGGCCCTGATGCTCGCGGGCATCCTCCCATTTGGCACACTCTGCGCCCAGTTGAGCCCCGAGGCAGCCAATACTCCCCAGGTTTCCTATGAGCAGCGATATGGTGAGCTGAGAGAGCTCCAGGCGGCGCCCAACCGGGTTGCGCCGGTCACTCAACTGGTCCTGAAGCGAGACGCGGGACAGTTCACCTTCGGGGAGGGGACCTTCTATCAGCTCACGCCCATCGGCGGCCGCACGATGGGCGCGGTGTTTGTAGGCCATGGAATCTTTTCCTTCTCCCCGCCGAGCCGTCTAGAGCAGCAACGGCTGGCCATCTTTCAGAAAACCAAGACGCTGGAGGTTGCCTTCTCGAGCGTGGTGCTGTTGTTCGCGGATAGCACGATAGCCGAGCTGGAATCGAAGCTCACTTTCGGGCCGGGCCAGCCACCGTCCGATCCCCGGTCACGGTTCAAGGACGGCCTCGACTACCTCGCCGACGACGACAGCAAATCGTTCGACCCGGACCTCATGGCCGGGTTCCTCAACGGCGAGTCCAGCGACCTGTTCTACGCCCACATCGACCGGCGGAGCGGCGGTCCGCTCATGTTCATGTTGAACCCCCACGAGGTCGAGGGTGTGACGCTGTCGCACCGCGTCCGGGACATCGGCTGGACCCGGCGCTCCGAGGTCATCTCCAGGTTCGCGGTGGCGGGGAAGGCCCGTACTCCGGCTACCGGCGAGCGGGTGGACCAGGCCGCTATCCGCCGCTACACCATCGCCACCACCCTCAGGGAGAGCGGAAGCGGAGACCTGAGCTTCGCCGCGAACGCCAAGCTCGATATCACCACGGAGTCACCGGTCGGCCCCTGGGTGGCCTTCAGCTTGTTCGAGAAGCTCAAGGTCGACTCCGCCCGGTGGGAAACCGGTGAGCCGGCGACGGTCTTCAAGGGCAAGGAAGGAAACCTCCTGTGGGTACGGCTCGCCCGCCCGCTCCAGGCGGGGGAGACGCGTACCCTGAACCTGGCGTATCACGGAGACCTGATCGATCGATATGGCGACTTCTTCTTCATCAAGTCGTCGGCCGAATGGTACCCCCGGTCATTGGAGGGCCGGAGTCTCGCGACCTTTGACCTGACGTACCATTCTCCCAAGGGGAAGCTGCTGGCGAGCGTGGGCGATCAGATCGAGACGACCACCGCCGGCCGGATGACGACCTCACGATGGGTCACCCCCTATCCGATCCGCAACGCCTCATTCAATCTGGGAATTTTCAAGGACTATCGGATCCAGGAGGAGGGCATTCCGCCGGTGACGGTGCTGATCTCGGAGGACGCCCACCGCCTGCTGGGCGGCCTGCAGCAGAAAAACATGAAGGAGGTGGTCGGGGCCGACATCGCCAAGAGCCTTCGCTTCTTCCAGCACGTCTATGGGCTGCTGCCGGCCAAGCAGTTCTTCGCCACCGAGATCCCCGGCTCACATGGTGAGGCCTTTGCAGGATTGGTTCACCTGTCCATGTGGACCTTTCAGCAGACCGATCACGCCGGCGAGGACGAGGTATTCAGGGCTCACGAGGTCGCCCACCAGTGGTGGGGAGTTGGGGTGGACTTTACCAGCTACCATGACCAGTGGCTCAGTGAAGGATTCTCCGATTTTTCAGGGCTTTGGTACCTGCAGACCGTGCGGAAAGACAACGATAAGTATTTCGGTATTCTGCGGCGCTGGCGGACCCGCATCCTGGAGCGGCATGAGGAGCCGGGACCGGTGTGGCTGGGCTACCGTAACAGCACCTCGAAGGATGGGGACGGCTACGGCGTCGCGGTGTACAAGAAGGGAGCTTGGGTGCTCCACATGCTGCGGATCATGATGCTCGATCTCAAGACCATGGATGAAGAGCGATTTACGGCGATGATGCGTGATTTCTACGTCACTTACCAGGGGAAACGTGCCTCAACCGAGGATTTTCGCCGGGTAGCCGAGAAGCATGTCGGTATCGACCTGGGCTGGTTCTTCGATCAGTGGATCTACGGGACGGAGATCCCGACGTACCGGGTGGCCTACCGCAGCGATCCTGCCGAGAACGGCCAGTACCGGGTAAAGCTCAAGGTGCGTCAGGAAAATGTCAGCGAGGACTTCCAGATGTACGTGCCGGTCACCCTGGACCTGGGCGACAACCGGATGGCGCGCGTGCGGGTCAAGGTGCGCGGCGCGGTATCGGAGATCGACCTGCCTTTGATGCCCTCGAAACCGAAGGCGGTCCGCTTCAACGATCTCGATGGCGTTCTGGCGGAGGTCAAGATGGTGGACTGGGGGGATTGAGGAGGAGTATCTTTTGAAGCCGTCCCGCTGCAGGTGACCGTTGACCCCTGACCCCGAGTTCCATGGCCACACGCACTTCGGGCCGCCCCAAGAGCTCCGCCAAGCTGGAAAAGGCGGACCTGGTGGAGCTATATCGCGTGATGCTCCTGGCGCGCCGGATCGACGACAAGGAGATCCAGCTCAAACGCCAGAACAAGATTTTCTTCCAGATATCAGGGGCGGGTCACGAAGCCGTCCTTGCCGCGGCGGCCAAAGTCTTCCGCCCCGCCTACGACTGGTTCTACACCTACTATCGCGACCGGGCACTGTGCCTGGGCCTGGGCATGACGGCCACCGAGCAGCTCCTGTCGGCCGTCGGCGCGGCCGATGACCCTAACTCCGGTGGCCGGCAGATGCCGTCCCATTGGGGGCACAAAGACCTCAACATCGTCAGCGCCTCGAGCCCCACCGGAACCCAGTTCCTCCAGGCTGTGGGATGCGCCGAAGCCTGGCTGCGGTACTCGCAGATCGATGGCATTCCGGACCGGGATAAGCTGGCCCAGAGCGACGAGGTTGTTCTCTGTACCACGGGCGACGGGACCACCAGTGAGGGAGAGTTCTGGGAGGCGCTCAACACCGCCACCAACCTGAAGCTGCCGGTGGTCTTCCTGGTAGAGGACAACGGCTACGCCATCTCGGTGCCGGTGGAGGTCAACACCCCCGGCGGGTCCATATCCAAGCTGCTCACCGGCTTTCCAGGTCTCTTCATTCAGGAAGTGGATGGCTGCGATGTGCTCGCGTCCTTCGACGTGGTGTCGAAGGCCGCGGAGTACGCCCGCGCCAGGAAGGGGCCGGCTCTGGTTCACGCGCACGTGATTCGTCCCTATAGCCACTCCCTCTCCGATGACGAGGTCCATTACCGCCCATCGGCCGAACGCCAGCTGGACGCCGACCGCGATCCTCTGATCCGCTTTCCCAAGCGCCTCCTGGAGCAGGGCATTGCCACCCAGGCCGAGCTCGACCAGATCGGGCGGGAGGTGGAAGAAGAGGTGCAGGTGGCGGCCGAGGTGGCACTGGCTTCGCCGCAGCCGGGAACCGATACGATCTACAACTACGTTTACTCCCCCGACGTAGATCCCACCTCGGAGCAGTTCGACACCGAGGACGATCCAAGGTTCGCCGGCGATCCAACCACCATGGTGGATCTGCTGAACATCTGCCTGCGGGACGAGATGACGCGAGATCCCCGGATCGTCATGTTCGGAGAGGACGTCGCCGACTGTAGCCGGGAGAAGAATCTGGGCGACGTCAAAGGCAAGGGTGGGGTCTTCAAGGTCACCTGGGGATTGCAGCGCGCCTTCGGCAGCGACCGGGTGTACAACTCGCCGCTGGCCGAGGCCAATATCATCGGCCGGGCCATCGGGCTGGCGACTCGCGGGCTCAAGCCGGTGGTCGAGATCCAGTTCTTCGACTACATCTGGCCGGCGTATATGCAGCTCCGGAACGAGCTGGCGCTGATGCGCTGGCGCTCGAACAACGCCTTCTCGTCACCAGTGGTCGTCCGGGTCACCTATGGCGGCTACCTGAAGGGCGGCTCGGTGTACCACTCGCAGACCGGTGCCGCGATCTTTACCGGTGTCCCCGGGTTGCGGGTGGTGTGTCCCTCGACGTCGCTCGACGCGAACGGACTTCTCCGCACCGCCATCCGCTGTGAGGACCCGGTGCTCTTCCTGGAGCACAAGCACCTCTACCGTCAGACGTACAACAAGGCGCCCAATCCCGGGCCCAACTTCATGATTCCGTTCGGAAAGGCCAAGGTGGTGCGGCCGGGTACCGATCTGACCGTCGTGACCTACGGGGCGGTGGTGCAGCGGACGCTCCTGGCCGCAAAGGCCATGGAGGACCAGCATGGGGTAAGCGTGGAGGTCATCGATCTGAGGTCGCTGGCGCCAGTCGACTGGGACACCATCTACGCATCGGTGCGGAAAACGAACCGGGTGATCGTGGCCTACGAGGACTCGCTCTCCTGGGGCTATGGGTCCGAGATCGCGGCGCGCATCGCGGATGAGACCTTCGCCTATCTCGACGCCCCGGTGAAGCGGGTTGCCGCTACCGACACCTTCGTGGCCTACGCTCCGGAGCTGGAGGAGGTCATCCTGCCGCAGGTGGAGAGCCTCAAACGAGCCATGCTGGAGCTGGTCGCCTTCTGAAACTCTCTCCCCATTAAAAAAGCTGGGGCCCCAATTCTGTTCGGGGCCCCACTGGGTAGAGCCTTGGTGGGAGATACTGTAGGTTCATACGCGCGCGCTCGCTTTGTGGGTACCCTGAGCTCGGCGAGTGGCGCCCCTTCCTCCTCTCCTTCACGAGTGCATCTCATCGTTAAGGGCTGGCACCGTCGGGGTCAATCGGAATGCGCCTGATCGGGAGGAGCCTGATGGTCAGACGCTGCGGCGTCATTCACCTCATGGCATCCCGAACCTCGCCCGCGGCGGCAATGGCGTTGTCCACGTCGCGGGATAATGCCTTGGCCTGCTGGGTCGCCTGGGTGAGGTCGCCCAGCACGGCGGCAACGCCGGCCGAGCGCAGCCGGAGCAGATCGAACCTGACGTTCTGCATGGCGAGGACGCACGATTCCAGGTGATTCGCCACCTGGCTCCGCCGGCCACGCAAGTCCGAGATCGTCTGCCGTTGGCGTTGCAGCAGGTTCAGGCGACGGGCCCGCTCCGGATCGTCCGGTTCCCGCGAGAGTCCCGCGATGCGGTCGTCGATCTGTGTCAGACCCTCCGAGTCCAGATTCGTGTCCATGGCGTGGAGCGTCCGGGCAACGTCGGTGGCCCGGGCGTAGAGTCCGTCCGCGGTCTGCTGGACGTCGGGAAGCAGATTGCGTTCTGACGGCGGCAGCCTGGACATCAGCTTGAGAATCGCCAGCCGGTCGCCGTGCACCTGCATTACCGCCGGCAGGTGGGCGCCGTAGTCCTCGGCAGTGGGCATCTGGATCGCGCGGGCGCCCTTGGGTCCCTTCACCCTCGTCGTCTCTACTGCGTCGGGCGCCGGTGGCCGGCTTAGCACATCCCGCCAGCTGTAGCCGGTCTGCCAGAGGGTGGCATAGCTCCGAAGCAGTCCGATCCCCATGCCGAACATGGGAAAAAGGAACCAGGGCTGGTCAATCCCGGTCGCGATGTTGATCCCGGCGCATCCCGCGGAGACCGCCGCCCAACTGGCGAACTGCCCACGGACCTTCTGAATGATTCTCGGCTCACCGGTGTCCGGCACGAGCTCCTTGGATCGGTCACGGCGGCCGTGTCGATCTCGGCGGGACAGCGGGGCCGGGGGGCGGCTCGTAGAGGGTGCTACTGCCCCACGCGCCCGCACCCCTGACTCTCGGGTGGCTATTGCTGGCGAGCGCTTCCGGTCGAACGGGGGAACCGTCGATCCGGGCCGGGGCGATTGCCGCTCTGTCCCGCTGCCCCGCTGCCCCGCTGTCCCGGTCCGCTGCCCCGCTGCCCCGCTGCCCCGCTGACTGACCGACGTCCGGCTCTCGAGCGCACGGCGGAGTGCGTCGGCGGTGGCCCAGCGGCTCTCCGGGTCCTTCTCCAGACAGCGACCGACCGCCTGCGCCAGATCCTCGGGTGTGTCGGGCCGCTTGATGCGCAGGTCGGGAGCAGGCTCGGTGATCTGCTTCATCAGGATCCCGGCCACCGAGGGAGCGTTGAAGGGGAGGGCGCCGGTGAGCATCTGGTAGGTTACGACCCCGAGGCTGTACAGGTCGGACCGGCCGTCGATGTCGCGCTCGCCCGCCGCCTGTTCCGGACTCATGAACGCCGGCGTTCCGATTGCCACGCCGATGCCAGTGAGCGTGGCTCCCGAGGTGGCGGAGAGCGCCTTGGCAATCCCGAAGTCGGTGACCATCACCCGGCCCCTGGTACCCTCCAGGAGGATGTTGTCAGGTTTGATGTCGCGGTGGATGACGGACATCGCGTGGGCGGCGCTGAGTGCATCGGCCGTCTCCATCATGATGCGGCGGACTTCCTCGACCGGGAGACTGCCCCGGCGCCTGATCCGGGCCGCCACCGACTCGCCATCCACGTAACCCATGACGAAGTACACCAGGCCCTGGCCCTCGCCGACGCTGTGAATCGGGACTATATGGGGATGGGAGAGCCGGGCGGCGGTCTGCGCTTCTCGGGTGAAACGCTCGCGGATGTCCTGCTGAAAGGCGAGCTCGGGAGGGAGCACCTTGATAGCTACCCGGCGCTGGAGCCGCTCGTCCCGGGCGCGGTACACTACGCCCATGCCGCCCCGCCCGATCTCGCCCTCGATCGTGTACGCGTCTCCCAGGGCCTCGGCGAGACGGGCAGGGAGCGGCTTGAGGCCTGAATCCGTCATCCGCTCCGGTGCCCCGGGTCTATTGAATTCGATGTGTCCGGCATGGCACCAATCTGCACTGGCGACGCTAGGGGCAGCAAGCGGGAAGCAGTCCGGGCCATATTGGCAGAGCTGGGCTGCTGGGCACCTGACAGGAATGCTCGGGGCCCTCGGAACCGTCGCCGACGGGGAACCATTAGCCGCGCCAATTGGTTTGATTGTGCTACCCAACTCGATATTTGTTGCAATGACAGGCCCTGGCCGTGGCATGGTCGGTGCAAGTAGGCCCCAGATTCTCTGTGGGACTGTCATTTCGCCCCGTAGTGGGGCTTCGTAAGGAGTACCTTGAATGGCTGAACGACTGACCTTGCCGGTCCTTCCTCTGAGGGAGGTTGTCCTGTTCCCCGGCGTGACCGCGCCGATCGGTGCCGGCCGGCCCGCAACGCTGCGGGCCATCGAAGCGGCACTGGCGGGTCCCGAGCGCCTCGTCTTTGCGGTCTCGCAGCGGCAGAACGTCGAGAGCGTGAGCTCGGACGTGCTCTACACCATCGGGACCATCGCCCGCATCGGACAGCTTCAGCGCGGGCTTTCCGGCATGCAGCTGCTGCTCCACGGTGAGCGGCGCGGCATCGCCATCCACTACACCGACAAAGAGGGGTATCTCCAGGCGATCGTGCGCGAGGCCGAAGAGATGCTTCCACTCAATCTTGAAGACCCGGCGTTCGTCGCCCTTCACCGGGAGGCTCGGGCGCGCGCAGCCGAGCTGGGCCAGAAGTCCGGTCTGCCGGACGAGGTCGTGCAGCAGGTGCTCGCCGGCGTGAACGAAGCCGGCAAGTTTGCCGACCTGGTGGCCGGCTACATCGACATCGCGCCGGCGCACCGGCAGGTGCTGCTCGAGACCCTGGGAGTCGAGGAGCGGCTTCGGAAGGTGCTGGTCCACGTGCAGCGTCAGATCGGGGTGGTCGACGCGCAGGAGGACATCAAGTCGCAGGTCCAGGAAGAGCTGGGCGAGCGGCAGCGCGAGATGTTCCTTCGCGAGCAGATGAAGACGATTCAGCGTGAGCTGGGCGAAGGGGACGAGCGGGATGACCTCCAGGAGCTGAAGGAGACACTGGCCGCACTCGACCTGCCTCCCGAGGCCCGGAAAGAGGTCGACCGTGAATTCGGCCGGCTCACCCGGATCGGCCGCGAGTCAATGGAGTCGCAGGTGATTCGCACCTTCCTGGAAAACGTCGCCGAGCTCCCCTGGAATGAGCGGAGCAGGGAGCACCTGGAGCTGCCTCAGGCGCAGACCATCCTCGATGAGGACCACTACGCGCTGGGTGACGTCAAGGACCGGGTGCTGGAGTTCCTGGCCGTGCGTCAGCTCCGGCTGCAACAGGAAGAGGCGGAAAGGCAGAAGGAGGGAACAGCAGAAGGAGGGAAGGAGGGAACCCTAGACCAGGAAGACCCGAAGGCGGAGGAGGTGGCCGCCGGCGAGTCCACCGACGTTCCGCAGGCCACTGCGACCGTTCCCACGCCCAATGCTCCGATAAAGGGCAATGAGGACGATCGCATCGCCAAGGGCCCAATTCTGCTGTTCGTCGGCCCCCCGGGGGTGGGTAAGACCTCAGTTGCCAAGTCAATTGCGCGGGCGATGGGCCGTAAGTACGTCCGGATCTCGCTCGGTGGCGCGCGGGACGAGGCTGACATTCGAGGTCACCGACGCACCTACGTCGGGGCCATGCCCGGCCGCATCATCCAGGGTATGAAGCAGGCGGGGACCAGGAACCCGGTCTTCCTGCTGGATGAAGTGGACAAGCTGGGTGTCTCCTTTCAGGGCGACCCCGCCAGCGCGCTGCTGGAGGTGCTCGACCCGGCGCAGAACGACAGCTTTGTAGACCACTACCTCGGTATGCCTTTCGACCTGAGCGAGGTGTTGTTCATCGCCACAGCCAACTTCATCCAGAACATTCCAGGGCCGTTGCTGGACCGGATGGAAGTGGTCGAGTTCGCCGGATACACCGAGCGGGAGAAGCAGGAGATTGCCCGGAAGTATCTCATCCCCCGCCAGTTCATCGAGAACGGGGTGAGCACGGAGCAACTCGAGATCAGCGATGAAGCGCTGTCCGAAGTGATCACCAGCTACACCCGAGAGTCGGGCGTCCGTCAGCTGGAGCGGGAGATCGGCCGGCTAGCCCGGAAGGTGGCCCGTAAGATCGCCGCTAGGGAGGTTGAGAGCATCTCGATCGACCGTGAGATGGTGGATGATCTTCTGGGACGGCCGAAAGTGCACCCCGAGAAGATGGCCCGGGAGGATGAGGCCGGCGTCGCTACCGGCATGTACTACACGCCGACCGGTGGGGACATCATGTTCGTCGAGGCTTCCACCATGCGGGGCAAAGGCGAGCTGGTCCTGACCGGGCAGCTCGGCGACGTCATGAAGGAGTCCGCCCGTGCCGCGTGGACCTATGCCCGTTCGCACGCCGCGGCGCTTCAGATCGCGGACGAGATGTTCGACCGGGACATTCACATTCACGTTCCCGCGGGAGCGATCCCGAAGGACGGTCCGTCGGCCGGCGTGACCATGGCGTCGGCGGTGGTTTCCGCCCTGTCAGGCCGGGCGGTCCGGCACGATATCGCGATGACCGGAGAGATCACCCTCCGTGGCCGGGTGTTGCCCATCGGCGGCGTGAAGGAAAAGGTTCTCGGTGCCGTTCGGGCCGGAATCTCGAAGATCATCCTGCCGAAGGAGAACGAGCCGGATCTCGAGGACCTGCCCAAGGAAGTTCGGGACAAGATCGAGGTCTTCGTGGTGCAGGAGCTGGGCGAGGTACTCGCCCTGACCCTCCGGGGCGCAACTTTCCGGGAAGGGCGGCTCCTCTTCGGCGACGAGAAGAACCCGCGGGATGTGCTGCCACTGTCGAGTGGGTTTAGGCACTAG
>DATMDQ010000070.1:0-6203 GCA_035557715.1 Gemmatimonadales bacterium | reverse complement strand
GTCGCGGCGCTGGCGGTGCTGGCGCACCCTGTCTCCCTGTTCCTTACCGGCGGCGTAATGGTTTGGCTCCTCACCCAGCTGAGGCCGGAACACCTGAGGCAGGCCTGGGGCCGACGAGGCGTTCGGTGGGCTTTGTGGCTGATCCTCGTGACCATCGGGGTGGCGGCCTGGCGGTATGTTCCCATGCTCCACGCCTGGATTGCCGGTCACGATGCCGGGACGAGGCTTCCCGACCACCTGCTGTTCGCACCGCGCGGTCTGGGGATAAAACAGATTGGACTGCTGGCGGCCTATGCGGAGGGCCTGACCCTTCCGGTAGTTCTGATCGGTGCGCTGGGCATCTACTTGCTGTGGCAGGGACGCGACCGCCCGCTGGCGCAGCTGCTGACGTGCCTGTTCGTCGTCCCGGCGGGGGTCATCGTCCTTCTCTCACTCCGCACACCGGTCTCGGTGACCTACATCCTCTCCACCGCACCAGTGTTCTTCCTTGGAGCGGGCGTCTTTCTCGATCGTCTTGCTGCAGTGAATTGGGAGCTGCGCCCCAGATGGCTTCTGTCGGCGGCAGTGACCGCCATCGTTATCGCGGCGGGAGCACCAACCCTCATCTCTCAGTATCGCGACGGCCGTCGCCACGATTTCCGGGGTGTGGCGCGGTGGCTGGACGAGCGCCTCCAGCCAGGTGATGTCGTGTTCTCGGATCAATGGCGCACGATGGATCACTACCTGAGGGGAACCGAGGTACAGCCGTTGAGCGGGGATCCTGAGATACTCAGGGAGGCGCTCCGCAGCCTCCAGGAGACCCAACGCAGTGGAGCCGTGTGGGTCGTAGCGCCGTACTCCGCTCGTGGGGGCCTACGGACCAACGCGAGGATCGGCCCTTTCAAGGCGTGGATTTACCAGAACTGCCAGCTTCGCAACGCCATCGGCGTTGCCCGGCTGGATTTCAGGCAGAACGAGCTGCAGATCTATAACTGTTCGGTGACGCCAGGCTGATCCCCTTCCGCTCCAGCACCCTGCGATAGACCTCCAACCATCGGTCTACCACACGGCTCAGCCCGTAGGAAGCCCGCACGTGCTCGCGTCCCCGCTCTCCCAACGACCGACGTTCCGCATCGGGTAACGCGATCAACCGCAACATTGCCGCTGCCAGTGCGCCAGGGTCTCGAGCCGGCACCAGGAAGCCGCTCTCATTCTCGCGCACGACTTCGGCATTCCCGCCTACGCGAGTTGCCACGATAGGCAGGCCCGCGGCGGCGGCCTCGAGCAGCACGATCGGCATGCCTTCCCAGGCAGACGACATCACGTATCCGTCGGCCGCGCTCATGAGCTCGGCCACGTCTTGCCGTACGCCGAGAAACCGCACCCCATCGCCCAGGCCCAGCTCCCGAGCCAGCGTCTCGGTCTCCTCCTGAAGTGATCCCCGGCCGGCCAGCAGAAGAACCGCGCGTGGCTGCGCGTTGCGAACCTTGGCAAATCCCCGGAGCATGTTGGGATAGTCCTTGGCGGTCTCGAAGCGGCCGACTGCCAACCACACGAACTCGTGGTCGAGCCCCAGCGGCCGACGAATGGATTCCCGAGCACCGGCGGGGACGTGTCGGAAATGGTCCGTGTCCACCCCATTGGGCACCACGGTGAGAAGTTCCCTGGGGATGACGCCCCTGGTGATGAAGCGGTCGGCGGCTGCCTCGCTGACGATGGTCATATGGTCGGCCAGGCGATTGGTCCACCGGTACGAGGCTCGCTGGAGGGAGCCGCCCTCGTTGATGCTGTGGATGGTGGAGACCAGGGCCGGGACCGGGGCGAGGAGGCGAACCACCCGGGCCATCAGGTTGGCGTGTAGCATGTGGCTGTGCAGGACATCAGGCCGCCAGGTCCGGACGATCCGGACCAGCCGCGCCAGCCCGCGCGGATCGGGAAAGCCACGCCGCATTTCGAGGGATCGGATCGGGATGCCGGCGCCCTGAGCCTCCAGCCCCATCGGGCCCAGGCGAGTCAGGGATACTATGAGGACCTCGTGCCCCCGGGCCTGCATTTCTCCGGCGGCGGAAAGGATCTGCTTGTCCGCGCCGCCCATCCCCATGCTGGTCGAGAGCAACAGCACTTTCATAGATCGCGCTCTCTCGATCCTCCCAGGGTGCGGCGCACCACGCGCTTCAACACTGGGGGGCAGTATGGATACACCAACCGGCCCAACGAGTAGGCGTACATCCAGGGTGGAAGACCCAGATCGCGAACGATCGCGGCCTGAACGCCGGCCAGCTCCCGCTGACGCTGCGCGTAGCGGAAGGACTGATGAAAGAAGCTGGTCTGATGGACGAAATGCTCTCCCAGCACTTCAGGGATCGTTGCGAAGCGCCACTTTCGTTTGGCCACCTCATGCCAGAATCGCAGGTCGACGATATTGTTGACCTCGGGATAGCCACCTGCCTCCTCCCAGGCTCGGCGCCGAAAGGTGGCCATGGTGTGCGCGATCGGGATGGACTTCGCCATGGCGGAGATCATGTCGGAATGCTCGGTAGGCGGCATCCGGACATAGCGCTCGTTCCGGTGCTCGTCCACCAGCACGTAATAACTGCCGACTACACCTACCTCGGGGTGAGCGTCGAGAAAGGCCACCTGGAGCCGCAACCGGTCGGGATAGCTGCAGTCATCAAAGTCCTGCCGCGCGATGTATTCCCCTCTCGCCTGTTTGATCCCGTAATTGACCGCCGCCGCGAAACCGAGCCGCCCGGGTGCAAAGATCCGAACCCGGGGATCCCGCCGGGCCAGGTCGCGGAGGATCTCGGGGGTGCTGTCGGTCGACCCATCGTCAACCAGAATGAATTCAAGGTCGTCGAAGCTCTGCGCCAGGATGCCGGGGATGGCGCGGTCGGCGTACGCCTCGCCGTTGTACACGGTGGTGATGACACTCACTCTCGGGATCTTCCCGGCCACCGCCGCCTGCGCCGTCATCGGGCGATCACCCGGCGTGGCATCCGCGCCGGCTGAGGTGAACCGGGGCGGTTCCCCTCCGGCCTCATGGCTGCACGGGGGCCACGGCCCCATTGCGCATGCGCGAGCGCCTCGGAGTAGGCCACCAGCAGGCCGAGCATCACCCAGGCCGGCTTCCTGGTGTCCCAATCCAGCGGCGTAAGAGCCACGATCAGCGTCGCCAGCAGGATCAGGCCAATCCGACGTTGGAAGGTCGAGAGTACCAGGATTCCCCTCAGCACCAGGACGAACATGCTGAGGTACAGCAGGAGCCCGATGAGTCCCGCGTCCACCAGGATGGCGAGAAAGGTGTTGTGCGCGCCCTTGACGCCGAGCCTGGCGGTCACGGCGGTGCGCCAGCCCGCTGGTCCAAACCCGTGCAGAGGACGCTCCGGCACCACGGTGAGACCCGTCTTCCAGATCTGGACGCGGCTGTTCAGGTTGCCCTCGGAGATCTCCGTCCCGGTCGTGCCCAAACGCTCGAACGTCGTGGCCGGCACGAATGTCAGCGCGGCGACCCCGGCACCAGCGATAAATACGATAGCCGCGATTCTTACGCCCCGACGCAGGTGGGTCAGGGTCCATGGGACCACGGACAGCGCAACGATTGTCGCCAGCATGGCGCCGCGAGAACCGGTGAGGAGAATCGCCACTCCTCCAAAGGCGAAGTAGGCCCGATTCAGCCATCGCTGAAGCGAATATCGTGAGACCGAGGCGAGGTACCAGGCCATGGGCAGCGCGAGCGCCAGCATCATCCCCAGGTCGTTGGCATCGAACCCGGTGGCCGTGAACCGGGTGGCGGCATGACCGGCTGAGGCACCAATGGAGTAGTTATGGATGGTGCTTGCCGCCGCGACAAAGGCGCCCAGGACATACGCCTGGAGGAGGTTGGTGATCCGGGAGGCAGTGGGGGTTGCCTCCCAGAGGACCCAGAGCATCAGGAAGAGCTGGACGTAGGTGTTGATCGTCTGAGGGACGTCGCACAGTTTCCCCTCATGACAGGTTTCGTTGACTGACCACAGCACCGACAGGAGGATCCAGCAGAGATAGGCGAAGGCTGCCCAGTGGAACGGGGCCAGGCGTCGAATCTTCTTCTGCAGGAGCACACGCAGGAGGGTTACGCCGAACGCGCCGATCCCGAAGAGCTTGCTGATGGTGCCGATCCCGGGAACGGTTACGACATTCTCCCAGGGAATCGCAAAGACGAGGAGCCAGGTGCAGAGGTAAGCGACCACTGTCAGCGGCTCCCGTTGTGCGTGAGGTGAAGATACGCCTCGGTCGCGATCTCCTGGGTGTACTCGCGGAGCTCACTCAGCGGCACCCGCGACGACGAGCTGGCCAGCGCAGCCACGATGCTCTGGGCCAGCGCGGGGACATCACCCGGAGGCACCAGCCGGCCCAACTCGCCACCCCGAAGGATCTCTCGCGGACCGCTGGGGCAGTCGGTCGCCACCACCTGCGCGCCCACCGCCAGAGCTTCGATCAAGACGGTGGGCAGACCCTCCCATGCGGACGATAGTACGAACACCGCAGCCCGGGCCATGCAGGCGTGAGCCCCGGGCACGAACCCCGGCAGTGCGACGTCCGAGTCGAGTCCAAGCTCGCGCACCAGCCCCTCGAGCGCGGAACGATCTTCGCCTTCGCCCAGGATCAGCAGCCGAGCCGGCCGCTGTTGCCTTACCCGGGCAAAGGCGCGGATCAGGCTATCGAAATCCTTCTGCCGGGTGAGCCGGCCGACTCCGAGCACAACCGGTGGGCCTCCATCCAGCAGCCAGGGATGCGCCGGCTTGCGCCCCGCCGCCGCCACCATATCGGTGGTGATCACCGGATTGTAGATCACCTGGATCTGTCCCAGCGGCAGCCCGGTTGCGTCACTGAGCCCCCTGGCAACGCCGTGCGACACCGCCACGATCGCATCCGCCGAGGGATAGAAGGCGCGGAGGAACCGGGGCATCAACCGGCTGCGAAAGCTGGATGAGCTGGGAGCGGCCGTGGTGACGGTGTTGTGCACGGTGCAGATGACTCGCGTTGAGACTCCGCTCAACCGCCGGGCCCAGAGCGCGATGATGCTAGCGTGGTCCATGAAGGCGATAACCGCGACGGGCCGCTCGCGCCGGAGGTATGCCACCAGCGCCGGCAAGCCCAGGATGACGCGGGAAGACTCGAGATCGACCAGCCGTACGCCCGCCGGAATGTGCTCGGCAAAATCGCCGCGGCCGCTGGCCGCAACCAGGTCGGTCGGCACACCCAGGTTGGCAAAGCCCCGGGCCAGATTGAGGGCCACTCGCTCGGCCCCGCCCCCCCGCAGCGAGGGCACGAAGAGGGCTACCGGACCGGCCGGCTTCATTGTGTGCTAACCGGCATCATCGTGTCCCGCATGCAGATCCATGACTCCAAGAGACTGAAGCGGCGCATCTAGCACGATCCAGGCCACCCCCGGGCCGCTCTTCTGCGACCTGGGCCGTCTCCAGGAGAGCAGACCGCTTACCATGTCGAGTACGTCCAACACTTGTGCAATGGGCACCGCACATTCGCCCGCCTGGTGGGTGCGTGGTCATGCCGACCCCCGCACCCGCACCGGGCGCAGGCGGGTCATGACAAACGTCCGCAGAATGTCGCGCATCCGGATGCCGTTTTCCCCGAGAACCACCTTCGGAAACAGCCAAGCCGCCAGCAGGGCGGCACCGGCGGCCGCGGCGGCGCCGACGAGCAGCCCCGGCAACGCCCCCACCTCGAGGCGCCTGGTCACCGCAGAGACCCCGACGGTCACGGCGGCCAGCAAGATAGCCAGCCGAACCGCAGGTAGTTGTGCCTGCGCGTACCGAGTCCAGGGGAGACC
Organism: Gemmatimonadales bacterium; assembly: GCA_035557715.1. Taxonomy (GTDB): domain Bacteria; phylum Gemmatimonadota; class Gemmatimonadetes; order Gemmatimonadales; family GWC2-71-9; genus CAVVWJ01. The sequence continues at coordinate 394 of DATMDQ010000070.1, read as the reverse complement.
GATCACGGTCATGCTCAAATGTGCCATTGATAGATAGTTGGCGCAGAGGGCGCAAAGCACCCCGATGGCAACGCCGGTAACGCCCCACTGCTGCCCTATCAGCGCTCCGAGGAAGACGAGCCCGGCGTAGGCCGCCTGTCGCCACGCGCGGCGGTACACCTTGCCAGTGGCGCGGGACAGCGAGTCGCTCATCCGGCTGCTGGTGCGAAACATCATCCCCAGGGCCAGCACCTGAAACGGTGGGACCAGCCCCGCCCACCGGGGGCCGAACGCCACCGCCACCAGCTCGGGCGCCAGTAGCGCCGCCACGACGCCGGTCGGAAGGGTCATGAGAGCTATCAGCCCGCTCCCCTGCAAGTAGGCCGAGGCGAGCCGGCGCTGATCGTGCTGCACC
>DATMDQ010000069.1:0-48381 GCA_035557715.1 Gemmatimonadales bacterium | reverse complement strand
GTGTCCGCACGAACGTCGGTGGAGTCGGGATCGGGGTCGCTGACGATCAGGGCCAGCCGCTTGCTGTCCGGGGACCAGGCATAGTCCGACACGCCGCCCGGCAGTTCGGTGATCCGCTCGGCTTCCCCACCCGAGCGGTCCAATAACCAGACCTGATCAACCTCGCGGGGATCACCCCGATCGGACAGGAACGTGAGGTAACGTCCATCGGGGCTCCAGCGCGGGGTGGCTTCGCTCGACTTGTTAGACGTGAGCCGCACACTCCGGGCTCCGTCCCAGCTCGTCATCCACACGTCACTGTTGGCCTGGTCCTCGGCCGTGTCGGGGAGGGAGACCGTGTAGGCAACCCAGCCTCCATCGGGCGAGACCTGGGGATCGCTGACTTCCCGAAGGCGGTACAGGTCGTCCAGCCGCAGGTTCCGCTTGGGTGTCGCCTGCCCGGTGAGTGCCGGCGCGATAACGACGCTCAGGAACGCAATGCGATAGAGTCCAGTGAAAACCACGTCGAGGCTCCTTTCTAACGCTCAGGGATGCTTGTAGACCACCCCGCCCTTCATCACGAACCCGACTTTTCTGAAGCTTCTGAGATCCGCCAGCGCATCGCCTTCGACCGCAATGATGTCGGCATACTTGCCTGGCTTGAGCGAGCCAATGCTATCCGTCCACTGCATGAGATTGGCGGCTGAAATCGTCGCGGACTGGATCGCCTGCATGGGGGACATGCCGTACTTGACCATGTACGGAAGCTGCATCGCGTTGAGCCCATGGGGGTAGATCCCGCTGTCGGTCCCGTACGCCACTTTGACGCCACGGGCAACCGCTTTGCGGAAGCCGACGCGCTGAATCTCGGTGGTCTCGGTGTTCTTCCGGAGGATGTCCTCAGGCCATTTCTGCTCCCGTCCAACGCTGTCGGTGTAATCGCCGTTCCAGATATCGGCCACCAGCCAGGTGCCCCGCTCTTTCATCAACGCGATCGACTCATCGTCCATGAGCGAGCCATGCTCGATCGAACGGACCCCGGCCCGCACCGCGCGCTTGATCCCCTCGGCGCCGTGCGCATGTGCAGCCACGAAGGTGCCGTACTCTGCCGCCTGCTCCACGGCTGCGCGGATCTGATCTTCGGTATACTCGGACACACCGGGCTTGGTGCCCCGGGTGAACACCGCGCCGGTCGCCAGAATCTTGATGAAGTCCGCCCCGCCATTCAGGATCGCGCGCACCCGCTCGCGCACCTGATCCGCGGAGTTGGCGACACCATAGCGGAAGGATCCCGGAATGGTCACGTCTGGTGCAGCTCCCACCAGCTCACCAGCGCCGGTGGACACCGTCACGTAGGCGCCGGCGACCTTCATCCGGGGACCGATCACACTGCCGTCGTTAATGGCCTCTCGGAGGGCTACGTCCACGAAGGCCCGGTACGTCCCGACGTCGCGGACAGTGGTGAACCCTGCGAGCAGCGTAGCGCGCGCATTCCGAACGCCGCTGAAGGCCTCTTGCGCCTCAGAGCGCTCCAACGGCAGGAGCACATCGGCACCGGCGGCGTCACCTACCAGATGCGCGTGACAGTCGATGAGTCCGGGAAGCACGGTATATCGCGACAGGTCCACCAGGCGAGCGTCGGTGGGAAGCTTGGCTGAGGCCGGCAGAACTGCCTCGATCCGGGTGCCCCGCACGAGCACGACCTGGTCCCGGCGCACCTCGCCGCGTTCCACGTCCACCAGCCGGCCGGCGCGGATGGCCGTCAGACTCTGGGCGCCAACCGCCGAGAGGGGCGCGCTGGTCGCGAGCGCCATCACGGCGAGCCGTGAGGTGAACCGCGGCATTGGAACTCCAGGGATTGGTCCAAAGAAGGTAAAGCCCCGCGGGGAGGAGCTGACCCGCGGGTGTGCGCAAATATATCGCTGGACTTCTAGGAGGGCGAACTACTCCTTCGGCTTCTTAACATCGACCTTGGGCAAGGTCACTTCCTTCTTCTCGGTTTCGACGGTGGGGACGTTGATGGTGTCCTTGACGGTGCCGGTTTCCACGCTGGGCGTGTTCACGGTGTCCGACTCGGTGCCGATCACAGGCTTCTGGACCTCATACTGCCCTTCACCCGTCTTCTTGCAGGCGCTGAGCGTTGTAAGCGCAGCGAGAGCGACAACCAGCGTAAACTTGTTCACGAGACCTCCGGAGGAGAGACCTGCACAGTAATGGAATTCCGTGCTGCAATCTCGCGAACTTCCTCTTGCGGGGCCGTGTTGCGCATCACGCGCTTACGGTGAGGCGGTCAGCGGCGAAGTTATCCTCATAAAATGTAGATGATGTTGACAGGTTTGTTTGTAACTCATTGTGTAAGAATAGTATCACATGCTTGTATATGCCAAGAAACTTGATAGCGACTCGGGTCACTGCCGCCCCCCAGGCTGCCTACTAGGATGCAGGGACCCGCGTTACACAAACCTCTGACTGCGAGGTGCTCGTGAGGGATTCGCTCCGATCTGTTGCGCTCGTGCTCCTGATCGCCAGTGCTGCCTCCGGCGTGGCCGGGTGCGCCCGCAACGCGCAGCGTGGACTGGTGATCGGTGCCGCGGGAGGTGCGGTGGTGGGTGGGGTCATCGGCAAAGTGGCCGGCTCGACCGCCAAGGGGGTTATCATCGGTGCCGCCGTCGGTGGCGCGGCTGGCGCCATAATCGGCGATCAAATGGATCGTCAGGCTGCGGAGTTGAAGCAGAATGTGAAGGGGGCCAAGGTCGAGCGCGTGGGAGAAGGCATTCAGGTCACCTTCGCATCCGGCCTGCTCTATGACTTCGACTCCGACGCGGTGAAGCCCGAGTCGAAAACGAACCTGCGCGAGCTGGCGAAGAGCCTGGACAAGTACCCTGATTCCGATCTGCTCATCCTGGGTCACACTGACAGCGTAGGAACGGGGGAGTACAACAAGACCCTGTCGGTGAAGCGGGCCGACGCGGCAGCGGAGTATCTCATCTCTCAGGGTGTACGCCGTGCCCGGGTGGGCACCGGCGGACTGGGTGAGGAAGAGCCGGTGGCGCCCAATGACACCGACGCCGGCCGGAGCCAGAACCGCCGGGTCGAAGTGGCCATCTATGCCAGCGAGAAGCAGCGGAACGAAGCCAAGCAGAAGGCGGGAGGGTGAAGGGAGACAGCAGGACAGCAGGACAGCGGGACAGCAAAAACCCTCCGGCTTGGTAGTCGGAGGGTTGCTCGTTCTCGGGACAAAACTGTCCCGCTGTCCCGCTGTCCCGCTTAGTTCTGCACCAAAATCAGGTACTTCGACGGTGACCAGAACTCCTCCGGCGCGACGATCTCTACGACGCCCTTTACTTCGCCCTTGTTGGGGTTCACGTCTCCCGACAGGTACTCGGGGCTCTGACGCGACACAATCTTGTACTTCTTGTCGATTCGGGGCAGCGCGATCGATAGCGTCTGGGTCTTGTCGATCGCTGTGAACGCCGCCGGATTGAGATTCCGGGCCGGCTCTAGCCTGGTGCCGCCGAACACGAGGAACTTGGAGCCTTCCTTGGTGACCACCCCACTTTTGATCAGCTCATCCTTGGTGCCTATCGCGTAGTACACCGTGTTCTTGTAGCTGATCAGGCTGGCGACGTGCCCCCGCAGAGTGTTTCGCTCCTTGCCCAGGGTATCGACTTCCCCGGCGAGAAACGCGATCTGAGACCTCTGGTCGGCGATGATCGCCTCATTTTCCTGCCGCTGCTGTTCGGCGGCGGTCTTGAGGTCCTCGATGGTCTTCTTGTAGGTGGCGATCTGGGCCAGCAGCCTGGCGTTCCGGATTCGTGCGTTCTTGGCGCGGGTCTCGGTGGCCGTCAGCTTGGCTTCGCTCTCGTTCAGACGTGCGATGACCTGCTGAATCCGCTCCAGCGTGGCCTTCCGCTCCTCGCGGTCCTGGAGGGCCCCCGGAAGGCCCGGGTCGCCATTCTCGGCGGTAACGGCCAGACTCTTGGCCTTGGCCAACTCGCTGTTCAGGTCGCTCACGAACTGGGTCGTCTCCAGCACCTCGGTGAGCAGGCTGTCCTTCTGCGCCTCAGCCGCCCGCGACTCGGCCAGGGCCTTGGCCAGCTCCGCCTGGTTCCGATCGCAGCCCGTGGCGGCCATGGCGATCAATAGGATCACGCCAGCGTACCTCATCTGGGTCCTTTCGCATCTGCTTGATTATTAGTGACTTACGAGGCTTGAAGCCATTGGGGAGGGCGTCCCGTCAAGGACGTTCAGTCCCCTTCAGGAGGAGTATCGGATGGTGGGTCCCAAAACTGTTGCTTTGGGGTGGAGCCAGGGCTCAGTCGTCGTCCTCGTCGTCGTCACCGCCGCCCTTGCCCCTCTTGTCTCTCTCCTTGTCCCGCTCGACGGCGGTCACTATGAAGGTGGCATTAACTGATGCCGCCGTCGCGAGTCGCGCCCGCACCTGAAGGTCACCGGTGCTGGTGCCGAGACGAACCTCGGCGGATGCCCGACCAGAGGTATCGGTGGTCGCCTGTTCCGGGCTGACTTCGGCGCCGGGAACGTCGCTGGTGAACTCAAAGACGATCGCAAGTCCCTCGAGGGGCCGAGCGCTCCCGTCGGTCAGCCTCACGACCAGGGGATCGTCCAGCTTGGTACGGACAGTTCCCTCCTGGCCGTTGCCGGACCACACCTCGAGCGCCGCCGGCGAGGTGTTATCGGGAAGAGTCAGATCGCCGCCGCAAGCGATGAGCGCGCTGCCGAGCAAGACAGGGATGAGCCGATGTGAGGTGCGCATAGTCAACCCTTTCTCGTGCAAAACTTTGCATCACAGCCCGTACGCCCGAAAAGATACGGCGCCGGCTCGAGGCTCGAAAGGATCTGGCTCACACGCTACGCGTTTTACGGGAAGTCACCCAGGCGATCAGCCAACGGGGAGTGAAGCGAAGCAGCTGCACAAGAAGCTTATAGCGAAGGCCCGGCACGCATACCACTGGCCAGCCCCGGTCTAGTGCCGCCAGGGATGCTTTTACCACTCTCGTGGCGGACAACCACATCCAGCCCTGGATATCGCCGACGTCCAGTCCCATGCGCTGGTGGAATTCGGAGCGGGTAAAGCCGGGACATAGCGCCTGCACCTTGACCCCGCTACCTGCCAGCTCCGAGGCGAGACCCTCGCTGAAGACTCTCAAGTACGCCTTCGTGGCGCAGTAGTTCACGTTCTGGGCGGAGAAAATGAACGCGGCCACCGAGGAAACGTTGACGATCGCCCCCCGATTGTTCTTGAGTAACACCGGGAGCGCGGCCTGGGTCAGACGCATCGGTGCCATGACGTGAAGCGCGAGCATGGCCTCCTGGCGCGCGGGACTGGCATCGGCGAGCGTCCCGCGGGTACCGAAGCCGGCGTTATTCACCAGGAGGTGAAGGTTGGGAGACCGGGCCAACGTTTCCGCCAGGAGGCTTACGTCGGTTTCGATCGTGAGGTCGGCCGGAAAGACCTCGACCCCGACCTGGTATCGCTGTTCGAGGTCATGCTTCAGCGCCTGGAGCCGATTGCCATCTCGGGCCACTAACAGAAGATCATGCCCCCGGGCGGCGAGCTGCTCGCAGAACACCCTGCCGATCCCGGCCGAGGCGCCCGTGACCACCGCGAGGGGACGAACGTCGTTCACTGCTGGAGACCGCTGCGAGCTGCCGGCTCGAAGGGCCGTGTCGGCGCGACCCCCGACGACATCGAACGCAGTGAGCGCAGTCTCCGCGCCGCCTCGAGCAGGATGTCGTCCGTCTTGCAGAAGACGAACCGAACCAACGACCGCCCGCCACCACCCTCGCGGAAAAAGCTCGAGCCCGGCACCGGCGTTACTCCGATTTCGCGCGATAGCCAGACCGCGAACTCGGTATCGGAGAGCGCACCAGCGGAACCGGGCGGCGTCGCAAGGTTGGAGAAGTCCGTAAGGATGTAGTAAGCCCCCTCCGGAGCAGTGCAGGAAAATCCGGATTCAACCAATGCCCCGTACAGCAGGTCTCGCCGGGCACGGTAGGCGGTGGCGAGACCGTCATAGAACCGGCGATCCAGCCCATCGAGGGCGGCAGCCACCCCCTCCTGCAGCGGGGCCGGGGCACCAACCGTCAGGAAGTCGTGGACCTTTCGGATCGCGTCGGTGAGTTGTGCCGGCGCCAGGATCCAGCCGATGCGCCAGCCGGTGACGCTGAACGTCTTCGAGGCACCGCTGATGGTAACGGTGCGCTCTCGCATGCCGGGTAGCGTGGCCAGTGGCACGTGCTCTCCCTCGAACCGGATATGCTCGTAGATCTCGTCGGTGACGGCCAGGACGTCGTGCCGGACGCAAAGATCGCGAATCGCCTCCAGCTCCCCCCGAGAGAGCACCCGTCCCGCAGGATTGCTCGGCGTGTTGACGATGATAGCACGGGTCCTGGGGGAAAACGCCGCAGCGAGTCGCTCGAGATCGAGCGGGCGGCCGGGCTCGAGCGGCACGTATACCGGCTTGGCGTCGGCCAGAATCGTGTCCGGGCCGTAGTTCTCGTAGAACGGCTCGAAGACGATCACTTCGTCACCCGAATTCACCACGGCCAGCAGCGTGGCGATCATCGCCTCGGTGGCTCCGCAGGTGACCGTGATCTCCCGCTCGGGGTCCGCTTCGAGCCCATACCACTCATGGTACTTCCTGGCCAGCGCATCGCGGAGTCGCTGCGCGCCCCAGGTGATGGCGTACTGGTTGATGTCGTCGTGAATGGCCCGGCCGGCGGCCTCCTTCAGCATGTCGGGTGCGGGAAAGTTGGGGAATCCCTGGGCGAGGTTGATTGAGTGATACTCGCGTGCCAGGCGGGTCATGCCCCGAATGACTGACTCGCGGAAACCATGAGTACGGCGGGCTGTCTGCAACGGCGGCTCCGCTGGTGAATGACCGGCAACAGTGGATGGTGAAGAGTACAGTGGCTCGTGTCCGGAGGTAATCAGGGCCGGGGTCGGTGGAACCGGGCAGGTGGCCCGATCGTTGCCTTAGATACGCGTCATGACTGACTCAAGTTACCTACCCCTGTCTATCGTAGACCTCCACAGCCATCTCGTGCCCGGTGTGGACGACGGCACCGTCAACGTGGCAGAGTCGGTTGCCGCACTGGCTGGCCTCTATCGCGAAGGAGTCCGGGTGGTTGTGACCACGCCGCATCTCCTGGTGCCGTACCTTGACGGTGAGGCAGCCATTGACCGGGAGCTGGACCGGCATCGGCGGGCGTTCGACGAGCTCTCAGCCGCCTCGCATGGGCAGGACGATCTCCCCTCCATAGCCCTCGGCCAGGAGATCCTGGCACCTGATGCGGCCGCCGTGCGGCGAGTCGTGGGACGGAGCGACGTCGGCTTGGGGGGCGGGCGGTTTCTGCTGGTGGAGTTTGGGTTCGAGCTCGTGGGCAACCACAACGACGTCATCCGTGAGGTTCGCGGCGCAGGACGGCAGATCGTCATCGCCCATCCGGAGCGCTACCACTACCTCGACGGCCACTACCCTCTCGAAGTAATGCAGACCTGGCAAGAGCTCGGCGCCCTGCTCCAGGTCAATGTGGGAAGCCTCACCGGGCATTACAACCGCTCGAGTCCCGGTTCGGAGGGTCTGGCCTGGCAGATGATCGACCAGGGCCTGGTGGACCTCCTCGCTACCGATCACCACGGTCCCCGGCGCTCAGGTGTCTCTCCTCGCGAGGCCCTGGATGCGCTGATCGCCCGCGGCGAGCTGGCGCTCGCCGAACGGGCGATGGCGGAGACTCCAGGGTTGATCGCGCGGAATGAAGCCGTCGTCTCACGTCTCCCGCGGTAGCGTGCTCGTTCCAATCGCCTGAAGCAGCAGATTCGTCGGGCCGGATGAGGTGGCGGCACCAGCGGCGACGGCGGCATCGATCTGCTCCTTGATCCAGCGTCTGAGCGCACCGTATACCTGACTGGCGGCCGGATCTTCGAAGGCGATGGCAGTGCCTCTCACCTTGTACGCGCCCGCGTTGGCATCCAGCACCCCCAGCATACTATCGATCCCGGAGACCAGTGACTGGCTGACAAGCTCCAGCGTCGGCGCCTCCTTCCGAAGCGGCCGGGAGTGCCACTCACGCAGATCTTTCGCATTCCAGCGACGGAGTCTAGCCAGCTGATCCACTGAATCCTGATACGCCTTCTCGACGGTCGCCTGCTGCTGCCGGTAGACCCGAATGAAGTTCACCGCTCCTGCCAGGCTGAGTCTGGTGTCGGTCACGCCGCCACCGGGGCTGAGCCGGCCGCGCGCGAATAGTTGATTGAGCCGGGCCACGCGCATCCCGCCCTCGAGCCTGGCACCCACCTTGTCGCTGGCCGCTTCATACCCGCGGAGCAGGGCCTCCACCGAGTTGGCCTTTACCTTCGTTGGCTTGCCAGCGAGGCCACTGGGCAGCAACGCCGAACGCAGAGCCCTGGCACGTAGCCTTGGCGCCCGCGGCAGCGCCGCGGCGGGTGCCACTTCAACTGGATCGGGCAAGACAATCGTGTTGGAAGCTGGTTCCGCCGTCGCCGGCCAGACCGTCGTGCTGCTCGCAAGGGAGATGAGCTCGGTGCCTTCCTTCAAGTTCACGACGGCCGCGGGCGTCTGATGCCGGGTGACCACCGCCGCAGTCTTGGTATGCCCGGCCCATGGCGGACGCGGACCCGAGGAAGCGAGCTGGATGCCCATGACCAGCAACAGGCCCGCGAGGCCCAGACCCATAGGCCGCTTCCAGCGATGACGAACGCTCCCGCCGGCGGCCTCGGCATTCGAGGACATCTCGGCTCCCTGGCCCGTGAGACCTGGGGGAAAGAGTCCCCACGCCTTGCGAGCGGGCCGCGCCATCGGCTCGTCCGTTTGTCCCGCGACAATCGCTTTGTACTGGGGGTGAAGCGTGATCGAGATCCACTTTGCGGTGACCCGATGGTAGATGCGCGAGCGCGCGTCCACATCACCAGCGCGAATGGCTAGCGCCAGATCGTCTCCGGTGCGGTAAAGCTCTTCCTTGCCGGGCCTGAGTTCGACGAGATACATGGGACACACTCGACTTGGTTCTGGAGCCGTGACGGGGGAGTCGACGGAGCTCTTGGTAATGAGGCAACGCTGGAGCGTGGTCTGGGCGACAGGTGTCGCGATCCTGATGAGCCAGATCCGTGCTTATTCGAGTCGGATCATGGATCCGGGCGAGGTTGAGCCATGCCGGAATCTCCTAACGTCCGCCCTGGTAAGGCATTATCAACGCAGGCGGCGCCGAGCCACGGCCCGCATCGGGGCCTCGCGGCACTCCCGCTGAGCCCGGGGTCCCTGGGGCCCGCGGTGCGTTTTTCGACCGTCGGTGGTGTAATGCAAGATATTTCCTTCCTTGGCTCATTCGATTAGAGTCCGAAACGCCCCGTTTCGGACCGGCAGGTCCCGAACGCCGTTTTGACCGATTTCAGCGAGAACTCGCCCCCTGCCGGGTGGCGATGGGAGGGGTCATGATCACACCGCACAGCAAAGGCAACGATCCTACGAACGCCTGGTCGGAAGAGAGCAACCGGAGAGGTGCCGGCGCAGGATCGCTGTTCATGGCAGCGCTTCTGGGAGTAGGTGTTGGCCTGCTCGCCGCCCCACAGCCCGGAACCAAGACTCGCCAGCTTCTCCTGAAGCGGCTCGCCGCGCTCGGTGAGGGCATGGGTGAGGGCCTGGAAGAGGTACAGGACGTGAGCGCCAAAGCACGCAAGCGGGTCAAGCAACGGCTCGAGAAGTTGCGCGAGGACGCGGGAGACGAATGGGAGGATGTCGAGGATCGGTGGAAGAAGGCGAAACACCGGATCCGCGACCTGGAATTCAGAGAAGAGGAGGACTCGGGCTCGTTCGGTAAGTTGCTTGCGCTGGCCGCCGGGCTGGCCGCAACCTATTTCCTGACGAGCGAGCGCACCGCCATCGCTCGGGACCGGGTGCAGGACGTAGCCGCGGATGTCGGACGTCGCGCCACCGATCAGTGGGATCGGTTTCAGCGTGGCGGAACGCGCGGCCGGCGAGAGGGGAACGAGGGCCGGTCCGAAACCCGCGCGGGCACCTCTCCGTCTGATGAGGCCCCCCAGGCAAGCTGAGCCGGCAATCCAGCGGCCCATCAGTGAACGGCCCCGGGATACGGGGCCGTTTCTCTATCCCTAGCCGAGGGCAATGATCGACTGGCGAAGACCGATCGAGTGGCTGACGCAAGGCGAGCGGCGCTGGCACCGCATGGGGCTTCTGCTGCTGGCGTTCGGCCTGACCTTCGGACTGGTGCTGGTCGCGTGGGTGGGCAGCTGCGGCTTCTACGGTTGCCCCTCGACCGCGCAGATTCAGGCGTTCCAGCCAAGCGAAGGCAGCCGGGTGCTCGACCGCTCGGGCAAGTTGATCGGGCGGCTCAGCTACGTGCGCCGCATCAACGTGCCGGTCAACACGGTACCCCGGTCGGTTCGCGCGGCCTTTATCGCCACCGAGGACCGGCGCTTCTACTATCACGGCGGCGTCGATTGGCGGAGCGCGGGACGCGCGCTGGTTCGCAACGTGTCGGAGATCGGCGTCCGCGAGGGCTTCAGCACTATCACCATGCAGGTGGTGCGTAACGCCTTCCTGCCCCATCTCTCCAACGAGCGCAGCCTCCGACGCAAGCTGATCGAGCTGGAGCTGGCACGGCGTCTGGAACGGACTCTCACCAAGCAACAGATTCTCGAGACCTATCTCAACATCATCTATCTCGGTAACGGCACCTACGGCGTCGAGGCCGCCAGCCGTGATTTGTTCGGCAAGAGCGTTCGCCGGCTCTCGCTGGCGGAAGCGGCGACGCTGGCCGGCCTGGCGAAGGGTCCATCGCTGTACGCCCCTCGTCGACACCCCGACCGAGCTCGGGCACGGCGGGACCTGGTCCTGTCGCTCATGGCGCAGGAGGGCTACATCACGCCCGAGGTTGCCGCGCGCGCGAAGCAAGAGCCGCTCCGTCTAGCGCCGGCGGAATGGCGCCCAACCCGTAGTCGGTCATTCGCGCTCGACCCCATTCGCGAGGCAGTCGACTCGGTGCTTGGCAAGGCCGCCGCCACCGCGGGAGACCTCGTCGTTCATTCGACGCTCGATGCCGAAGCTCAGCAGGCGGCTGAGCGGGCGCTTCGGATCCAGGGGGCGGCCATACAGCGCCAGGCTGCACGCTCGGCTTCCAGGGCGGAGATCGAGGGCGCGGTGGTTGCCCTGGACCCCCGCACCGGTGAGATCCGGGCTCTGGTAGGAGGACGCCGGTCGGTTCGCAGCGGCTTCAATCGAGCGCTGGCAGCCCGGCGGCAGCCAGGATCAGCCTTCAAACCGTTCGTTTATGCCGCCGCCCTCGCCGCCGGCTACAGTCCCGCCACTATCCTCGATGACTCGCGGGTCGAGATTGAGGATGCAGGGAGGATCTGGCGCCCGGAAAACTTCGGCGGTGAATACGGGGGACCACTCACCCTGCGACGGGCGCTGATGCGCTCGGCCAATGCCGCGACGGTTCGTCTGAGCCAGGCAGTCGGTGAGAACCGCGTGGTGGCCATGGCGCACCGGTCAGGCATTCAGAGCCGCATGGACGGGGTCCCCTCTCTGGCGCTCGGTGCGCTCGAGGTAACGCCGCTGGAGTTGGTGGCGGCCTACGCCCCCTTCGCCAACGGAGGGATCAGAGTCCAGCCCTCCATCGTGAGCCGGATCGAGGCCGCTGACGGCACCGTCTTGTGGCAAGCACCGCCTTCCCAGGCAGAGCAAGTGCTCGGCCGCGAGGAGGCGTTCCAGATCACGTCTATGCTTCAGTCAGTGGTGGATGGTGGTACCGGTCGTGTGCTGCGCCAGATGGGCGTTCGCGGACTGGTGGCGGGCAAGACGGGTACTACCAACAATGGCACCGACGTCTGGTTTATCGGCTACACCCCCACGTTGGTAGCCGGGTTCTGGTTCGGTTACGACTCGCCCCGGCCGATCTCCTCCAATGCCTCGGGAGGCCGCCTGGCCGCTCCCGCGTGGGCAACGTTCTATCTCGACGGATGGCACGAGCGCTCGCCGGCCGGATCCTGGCGTCCGCCGTCCGGCATGCTGGAGCGCACCATCGATGCTTCCAACGGTGAGCTGGCCAACGAATGGTGCCCCGACACCCAGCGAGAATGGTTCAAGCGCGGCACCGAGCCGACCACGCTCTGCCGGACGCACGATGCTCCGCTCCTCGACCAGCTCGAGGAGCTCGGCCGCAAGGTCGGTAGGGTATTAGAGCGAATTTTCGATGGGCTTTGATCGTGCGGCGCTACAGCGTGGGGGTCACCCGTGTGGACAGAGCCTTGAGCTCCCGGGGAGGCAGGTAGTGCAGCAACTGCTGCCGAACGGCCTCCGCTTCGCGAAGCACCTTGCTGGGGTACCGGCGGCAGCTCGGCGTCGCCCTGCTGCGGATGCAGCCGTTGTAGCGCAAGAGCGCCGATCGCACATCCCTGGTTCGCTTGAGATAGCCGGCGAACACCCGGGATCCGTGACAGATGTTGGCTTCCACCTGGAGCAGGTCGTCGGAGTCGCAGTCGAACACACCGGCATGAAACCGCATCACCTGCATGAGTCCGACCGCTCCCCGGGTGCTCACGGTCTCCGGCTCGAGCCGAGCGTTCTCGGTAATAAGCACGCCCGCCAGCAGACTCGGTGCGATCTGGAGCTCGCGGGCTTCCTTCACGATGGCTCGGGCGACACGGTTCGCGATCTCGGGCTCGGCACGGCGCCGGAAGATCTGGGCGAGCGGAAGGTGGTCATAACGGCTGACCACCTCGCGCTCCAGCGTAGCGCTGTCGGCCGGAACCACCGGCAGCGTGGTTGCGCGGGGCGCGAGGATAACCGCCAACGGTGACGAATCGAGCTGCGCCGTGGGCGTCAACAGCAACGCGCCGGCAAACCCGGCGGCGGCCAGGAAGGTCACAAACGCCCGGCTGGGTGTACGGAGTGGACGAATGAATGCGGAGCTGGGTCTGTTCATGGTGCGGCCCAGGTATGCAAAATCCGGGCACACCAGACCAATGGGACCATGACCCGCCAGCTCATCTGCAGTGAGTAAAATGACTTAGCAGATGCAGCGGGTAACGCTCCCGGCGGGTTACCTGGCTAAACGGGGGAGCAGGAGGGGGGCCGGATAGGCGGATCTGCCAGAGGTGGGGCAGGCCGCGGCGGCGGGGCTGCAGAGTCAACCGGCCTGAATGTCCAGCAGGAATCTCATCATGGCGAGGTCGTACGGATCGGGCGAAGGATCGTCTTCCGCAATGTCGTAGTTCTCCTGCGGCGTTTCCAGGATGAGGGGAATTCCGGCGGTTCGCCTATCCCGGAGCAGCCACTCGAATGGCTGGCGGCCGATCCTGCCGTCTCCAATCAGCAGGTGCCGGTCCTTGTTCGATCCGAGCGCGCCCTCGCTGTCGTTGAGGTGAAAGAAGGAAGGGGCCACGCCGGTGGCTTCCTCGAACTCGTCGAGCACGCGGGTGAGGTCTCGCTCCGAGCGGGTGAGGTCATGTCCCGACGCGAGGAGGTGGCAGGTGTCGAGACCATAACCGGTCCGGTGGCGCAGCCTGGCGGGCACGGAATGAAGGATCGCTCCCACTTCCGCCGCGGTCCGGCCCAGCGTCATGCCGGCACCCGCGGTGTTCTCGACCAGAAGCCGAGTATCTCCCTCGACCGCCTCGAGTGCATCGGCGATGGCGCTGGCTACCCGCTCCGCTGCGGTTGCCCGGTCGCCGGAGGTCGCGGCGCCCGGGTGAAAGCAGACGCTCCCCACGCCGAGTGCGGTCGAGCGCTCCAGCTCCTTCCGTAGGCCGGCGCGGGCGCGGGCCAGCTTGGTTTCGTCCTCCGTGGCCGTATTCAGCACATAAGCCCCATGCACTACCACGTGTTCGAGGCTGATTTTCACCTGGGTCAGCGCCGCACGAAAGCGCTGGATGCGCTCCGGCTTGATGGTCGCCTTGTCGCCATAGTATTGCGGCGGGGCAGTGAAGATCTGCAGGGCGCGCATCCCGGCGTTTCCCGCCCGGAGGGCCGCCATGTGGATGCCGCCATTCGCCACCGTGTGAGCCCCAATAAGATGGTCCACCAGTCTCTCCTTTCCCGTTTCGGTGACGGTCGGCACAGACGAGCGGGTGCGAACTCGTAATCGTGCACCACCTATCAGACGCTACCCTAGAGGAGGTTAATGTGGCCAGGGATAAGAACGAAGCGATCAACAGCTACATCACGGACATGCTCGCGCTCGAGGATCACATCGAGAAGGCCCTCCGGGGGCAGCTGGAGGATCTGGAGAAATACCCCGAGGTGATCCGCGAGCTGAAACAGATCCACCGCACGGTCGAGCACCATATTTCCGATCTCAGGAATCTGAGTGAGCGGCGGGCGGCGGGTGGTCCGGCGGATGTCATCAAGCGGGCAGGCTCGGCGGTGCTGGGACTCGGGGCCGCGGCCATCGACCTGGTACGGCGCGAGGGGCTGCCGAAGAATCTGCGGGACGACTACACGGCCTTCAGCCTGGCGTCAATCGGGTATGTGATGCTGTACACGACAGGCCTGGGGCTCGATGACCGGGAGGTGGCTGGCCTCGCCCAACAGAACTTTACCGACTACGCCGAAGCCGTCACCCGGCTCCACAACATCGTACCGGCGGCGGTAATTCAGTTCCTCAAGGAGGACGGCTTACCAGTGAGGGAGGACGTACTGCCTGAGATCAGCCGGACGATAGAGGAGGTGTGGCACTCGCAGTCGGATCAGGCGCCACGGGCCGAAGAGACGCCGGTCGCGCCGCGCCGTTAGTGCGTTGTCCGTTCCGATCTCCATTCGCGCGTTCGGCGTGATGCCGGCAGAAGAACAGCCTGGCCGGCATCACATTCAGCGGCTCGAAGTCCTGGCGTACCAAGGGAAAGACCTGCTGGAGATAGGGCAACACCGTGCGGGTGAACTGGTAGACCAGAAACGCCCCGGTGGGATGCAGGACCGCATGGGTCTTGCGCAGGATGGTTTCCCGTACCTGAGCCGGCATGGTGGTGTATGGGATGCCGGAGATCACGTAGTCCGCTTGACGCAGGTCCAGCCGCGCCAATGCCGCATCGGCGTCGGCCGCCGACCCGTGAACGACGTGCAGCCGCTCGTCTCGCACCCTGCCCCGAAGAAACCGCACGAAGTCGGCGTTGGTCTCCAACGCAATCAACACCGCGTCTGGCCGCATACGGCGGAGGATCTCGGTGGTGAAGGTTCCGACTCCCGGGCCGTACTCCAGAAACACCCGAGCCCGGGCCCAGTCCACTTCACTCAGTACCTTGTTGACCAGAAAGCGCGAGCTGGGGATCAGGCTACCAAGCATCTTCGGATGCTTGATGAAGTTGCGGCTGAAGAGCAGGATCTGGGCCGAACGTGAGGTTCGCTGTGCGGGCACGGAGAGAGGTCTGCCTTTCAGAAGTGGTCTTGCCCGCCCCTACTGCCCGGCGCCGGATTCGGCCGGCGCCGGCGGGCGGATGAAGCGTGCAACGCGCCCGGAAGGGAACTAGTGACTTTTTGCAGTGTCCCTCTTCAGCTCGCCTTCCTTGTGGACGGTGTCCGCGTGGATCGTGGTGTCGCTGCTGATGATCGTGGTGTCCTGGGTGGACCGGGTAGTGACCGTGGTGTCGACCGATTCGGTACGCCCGGTATCCTCGCCGCGCCGGCTGTCGCACGCGCTCAACCCCATAGCCACCGCTAATCCCGCCAATAGAATCTTCATTTGCCCCTCTCGATGAGTGTGCTCCTGCCCAGACTTGGGTCATGGTTCCCGAGTCCGCCCTGTCGGACCGGAGTTAGATGCTGCAACCTAGCGGGCAACCGCCGCAGTGATTTGTCTCACCGATGTTTCCAATTGGCCGGTACCCGAGGGGCCCGCAAGTTTAGCCCGGAAACAGCCTCGCTGCAACAGCATGCTCCCCGATGACCGTCCCGGCTGAAGTCTGGATCGGCACCTCGGGGTATGTGTATCGCCATTGGCGCAAAGGAGTTTTCTATCCAGTTGGGCTTCCCGCCCGCGAAGAGCTGACCTACTACGCGAGCAGATTTCGCACGGTGGAGCTCAACAATCCGTTCTATCGTCTGCCCACTGCCGAGATGTTCCAGCGCTGGCGGGACAGTACGCCGCCGGATTTCCAGTTTGCCGTAAAGGCCAGCCGGTACATCACCCACGTCAAACGGCTAGGAGATGTGGCGGATGCCTTGTCCGGATTGCTGGAGCGGGCGGATCACCTGGGCCCCAAGCTCGGCCCCATTTTGTTCCAGCTTCCCCCCACGCAGCAATTGGAGCTGGCCCGGCTCGACGACTTCCTGGCCATGCTCACTCGGCCACGCCGCTGGGTGATCGAGTTCCGGCACCCGAGCTGGCATACGAGCGAGGTCTACCAGCGGTTGAGCGATCACGGGGTGGCGCTCTGCATTCCGGTAGGAGGCGGCCTCCACCCCGACCGGATCACCACGGCGCCGTTTACCTACATCCGGATGCACCGCGGGCAGCAACCGGGTGGCGGCTTTACCGATCAGGAGCTGAAAGCGTGGGCTGGGCAAATCCGCGCATTGCGAGGCGCGGGCAAGGAGGTCTACATGTACTTCAACAACGACTGGGAAGGGTACGCGATACGAGACGCGATCAAGCTGAAAGAGTTGCTTACCTGCCTCCCCGCTTCTCCGCCTCCCCGCCATCAACCCAGCGGGTCAACTCGGCCGCGGGCTTGCGACGACGCGGCGGATCCCGTTCGGCCGGATAGCCCAGCGAGATGAGTCCGACCACCCGGAATTGGTCGGGTACTTCCGCCAGCTCCAGCAGCTCCGGGTCCTGCATGACGCCGCCGGACTTAAGGAAGGTACCGAGACCCAGCGATTCCGCCGCGATCATGAGATTGGCAATAGCCATCATGGCCGCGGCATAGTCCTCCTCCCGGGTAATCTCATCCGAATTCACAGCCGCCAACGCCACGATGTAGACTGGGGTCTCCCTCGACTCCCGCCGCACCTTGTCGGCGCCGGCGAGCGCTTCCGGCGTGGCCGGATCGGAATACCGCTTGAGCCGGTGCTTCGCCCGGATCTCCGCGAACCGATCCTTGGCCGGCCCGGTGAGCACGGTGAAGCGCCAGGGCTCGGTGAGCTTGTGGTTCGGGGCGCGCACCGCGCAGTCGAGCAGCCGCTCGATAGTCTCTCGGGAGACCGGGTCGGCTCGAAAGCGGCGAACCGAGGTCCGCTGGTTTATCGCGCTGATGGCATCCATACGATTGAATCTACTACCGGTTTAGCCGGTGTCCTCCCTCCCTCTGGGGTGAATTCTTCGATACAGCCGTGCCACGCAGTTCAATGCCACGACATCGTAGACCGCATGGGCCACGATCGGCGCGATGAGGTTCCCTTGAAGGAGGAGCACACCGCCGAGATACAAGCCCGCCAGACCGGCTAGAAGGGCATACGCCGGTGTGATGAAGTGAGCCAATCCGAACGCAGTGCTTGCAACCACCAGCGCCACTCCCTCGGGTAGCAGCCGGGCGAGCCCGACCTGCACCACGCCGCGGAAGAGCATCTCCTCGGCTATCCCGGCAAGAGCCGCCAGGACGATCAGGTCGAGCTGAGAGCGCCGGGCGAGTAACGGCCCGAGCTGCTCCACCACGAGGGCCACGAGGCGGCGCATGGCTTTCGTGCCGGTGGTGAGGGTCCAGCGAAGCCCCAACAGCAGCGGCACCGCGGCAAGAATCCCGATACCCACCGAGCCGAGGGTGGGCCGAAGCTGCTCCCATAGGGAGATGCCCAGCCAAGAGCTCACCGCCCATGCCAGCAGGAGCAGTCCCGCCTCTCCGGCAAGAGCCAGCCGAAGAAAGCGCTGACCCTCGGAGAGGGACGAGCCTTCGTGAGGAGTCTCTACTTGGCCCGCTCGAGATATACACCATCGCGTGGATTCACCCGCACCCGCTCGCCCTCGCTGATGAACTCGGGAACCTGAATCGTGACGCCATTGCTCAACTTGGCTGGCTTGGTGCTGGCCGTCTTAGTGGCGGTCTTCATGACCGGTGCGGTCTCGACCACCTCCAGCTCTGCTACCGACGGCAGCTCGATCGAGATCGGTCGCCCATTCAGCCAATCGGCCTGGAAGTTGACTCCGGATTCAAGCCACTGGGCATGGTCTCCCGCCATCTCCAGATCGAGGGTGTATTGCTCGTAGGTTTCCGCGTCCATCACGTGGACCCCGTTCGCGTCCCGATACATGACCTGCAGTTGCTTGGTGTCCAGCCGGGCCTCGTCCACGAACTCGGTGGCGCTGAATCGGTGCTCGAAGGTCGAGCCGGTGTTCAGGTTTCTCATCCGGGCCTGGACGAACGCCCGCAGGTTCCCCGGCGTCCGGTGGGTGAACTCCATCACCCGGCAGGGCTGGCCCTGGAAAAAGATCACATGACCCCGGCGAATATCGGTGGCCTTCATCGCGTCTGAGCTCCCGTAGTGTCGGTAGGCGGGGCTCTGGCCCCGTGCCTGGAAAATACACGGCATCGAAGGTTTTGAGCGGGTGACCCTAGTCACATCAGCCGCTGGCGTGTTGTTTCCACCTTCACGCTCGACGCAGCTGCATTCCACACTTGCCGCCCACTTCAGCGGCTGCCACACCGGTCGTATCGCCCTTGGCCAACCCTGCTGACTTCGGCCTGACGCTCCACGCTGACGACCCGCGGCTTCGCCTGGACGCATGGCGCCGCAACGTCGGGGTTCAGGTGGCTCTCGACCTGACCGACGCTCGGACTCCCAGCCCTCGCAGTCTGGTGGTGTTGAGCTGGAACGTCTGGATCGGGCGGGGTCGTTTGCGCGAAGTAATCTCCCGCATTCGAAACGGAGACTTCTTCGACCTCGGTGCTGACCCCGACGTGCCACTGGTGGTACTCGCGCAGGAGGCCTTCCGGCGCGACTCATCCATCCCGCCACATCCGGAGGGGCAGGCGGGACGGGTCCTGATTGCGCAGCTGGGGCAGCAGGAGGACGTGGTGGAAACCGCGCACGCTCTGGGCATGAACCTGCGCTACGCTCCATCGATGCGGAATGGCACGGACCAGAGCGACCGGGGCAATGCCATCCTCTCGGACGTGCCGCTCGATGGTTCGCACGCGGTCGAGCTTCCGCTGGTACTGCAACGGCGGGTTGCGGTCACGGCGAACCTGACCCTGGGCGACGCGAAACTCCGGCTGGTCAGCGCTCACCTCGATCCGCGCGGCCCGCCGGGGTATAGGTGGCTTGGGGCCGCGGGTAGGGCGCTGCAGGCCCAGCATCTCATTGCATCGATCGAGGACGACACCGCCGTCCTCGGCGCCGACCTCAACCTGGGTCGGGGTCGGTACGAGCGCGCCTGGCGCCTGCTGGGCGAGGCCGGCTTCACCTTCGGCGTCCCGCCTGCCCTTCCCCGCTGGCGGCACACCTATCACGCCCTGCCACGCCTGGTGCTGGACTATCTTCTGGTTCGCGACCGGCTGGGCGTCATCGCCGAGGCCCGGGTGCACCGGCTCGACGAGCACCCGCAGGACCGCGGTGCCCGGGTTTTCGGTTCCGATCATCATCCGCTGCTGGGGCGGATCGATCTCCAACCCTCCAGCCGAGAGTCTCAATGAGCGATTTGCTGGGGTTTGGATCCGATCTGCCCTGGTGGGCCTGGACCCTGATGACCATCGGCGTCATGGCGATCATCGGGGTCATGGGCGCCCTGTTTCTGCCCGACTGGCCCAGCGACGATTTCACGGTGGGGTTCAAGGCCGATCCGGGCTCGGAGAAATTCATGGAGTGGACGTCGGGCTACCTGAACAGCCCGATTTTCCAGGGGGGTGAGGTCACCATCTTGCAGAATGGCGACGCGTTCTACCCCGCGATGCTGGAGGCGATCCGGAAAGCCAAGGATTCGGTCAATTTCGAGGTGTACATATTCGAGCCTGACGAGATCGGGCGCCAGTTCATGGAGGCGTTCAAGGACCGGGCTCGCGCCGGCGTGGAGGTCCGACTGCTGCTCGACGGGTTCGGTGGCCTCAAGATGAGGAAGCGCTACCGGGACGAGCTCACCGCGGCCGGGGTGAAGGTCACCCGCTTCCGCCCCTTTGGGCCGCGTAGCCTGGTGCGATTCTACAAGCGGACTCACCAGCGCGCGATTGTCATTGATGGTGAGATAGCCTTCACCGGGGGCGCTGCGGTATCGAAGAAGTGGAAGGGCAACGTCACAAACCCGCATGAGTGGCGCGACAGCATGACCCAGGTTACCGGCCCCATTGTGGCCGGCATTCAATCCGCGTTTGCCACCAACTGGGTCTACTGCTGCGGCGAGGTACTCGCAGGGCCGCGCTTCTTCCCCACCCCGAAACTCGGCCCCGGACCCTGCGGCCTCTCGGTGGTAAGCTCTCCATCCGACTCGATGCAGCCCATTCGCCTGCTGTTCTGGGTCAGCTTCATCAACGCCCAGAAACGCCTGTGGATCAGCAACTCGTATTTCATTCCGGACACCCGCCTGCGAGGCGCCGCCATCGACCGGGCTAAAAGCGGCGTGGACGTGCGGATTCTGGTGCCCGGCAACAATACCGATGCGCTGCCGGTGCAAGCGGCCGGGAGGACTTATTACGAGGAGCTGCTGTCAGCCGGCGTGCGGATCTTCGAGTTTCAACCGGCGATGATGCACGCCAAGACCGCGGTGGTGGATAGCGCCTGGTCTATCGTAGGGTCGGCCAACATGGACGAGCGCAGCATGGAGCTCAACGAAGAGAACGTGCTGGGGGTGGGGGACAAAGCCTTTGCCCAGGCCATCGAACGGGGACTGACGGAGGACTTTGCGCGGTCGAAGGAGATTCTGCTGGTGGAGTGGCGGAAGCGCTCGATCCTCCGCCGCAGCATGGAGTGGGTTTGTAAGATCCTGATCGAGCAGTATTAGGGACTCAGACCGGCCCGTTGAACGCCGGGTCGCAGACCCGGGTACGGAGGTCGGTCTCCTGTCCCCGGTACCAGCCCCCCCGGAACTCGAAATGCCGCGCGTCCAGAAGGCGCGTACCAAGGGCGTCCGTCCCCCGCTGCTGAACCTGCCAGAGAAGCACCCGAGCGCCCATTTCGGCAGCCGGCTCCCAGACGTCAGGCGTCAGGGGCGGGTACAGCTCCGCAAACTCCGGCTTCAGTCGGGCCTGCCGGGCTGTTGAATCCATGCCCCCTCCGGGGGTAATCAGGTTAGACGCGGCGGGGATCCGCGGGTTGGGAGGCAGAGATAATGCGCGGTTAAGCGTCTCTCCACCAGTGGCTGCGAGCTGTGGACCCCCGCCGAATCCCACCGCAACCCCTGGGCCGCGGGGACGCAGGCGCGCCTACTCCACATCGTTCAGTTGGTCGGTCCCGCCTCCCATCTGAGTCTCCAGGGCGCCAGTCAGATCAACCCCCTCGGCCCCGAGCAGCCGGAAGAGCTCCCATTCTGCCTGCCGGGCGTGGTGGATCCGCCGGCCGTTGTACATCAGGGAGATTACCAATACGCCGTCGCGGCGACCGAGGTAGCCGGCCAGGGTAGCAACCCGATCCAGGGTGCCCGTCTTGGCGTGCACCACCCCTCGTCCCATGCCATGGCGCAGGGTGCGCAGGGTACCGACCCCGTTGGCCGGAAGCAGGAGCGGGAAGCGCTCTGCACCCCGTAGCTGGGGATAGCGGGCCAGATAAAGCATGGTGGTTAGAGGACTGACCCGGTCTAGCTCGCTAAGGCCGCTGCCATCCACGAGGTGCACCCTGGCCTGAGGCCCGACGACGTCGCGGACGTGCTGGGTAAGCAATGCGGGACCCAGTGTCTGGCTGGCCGCGGCCCACTGGAGCACCAGCTCGGCCCCGATGTTCAGGCTGCGGCGATTGATCTCCACCGCCACACTGTCGAAGGGGGCAGACTCGACCTTGGCGAGCACCGAAGGCAGCGCCGGCCAAATGGTTGGCGGAGCTGTCCGGTTGATCCAGCGGATGCCGGCATGCTCCAGCGCCGCGGACCAGGCGTAGCCCAGTACGCTCACCGGGTCGTGCGCCACCGCGGAGATTCCAGCCACTCTCGAGTCAATACCGATGCTGCCGGCCAGGGTCCAACCGCCCTCGCTGTTGGCGATCAAAGCCAGCCGGCGACGGCTGCCACCTACAGTTGTCGCGCTCATGCGCACCAGCCGGTCAACACCCGCCGGGTAGGCCCAGATGAAGCTGGGGGGCGAGCCGACGTCCCGGCCAGGCCTGAGGTTCAGGGAGATCGTGTTCTCGTGCAGGGTGACCGGCCCGACCGGAGGCGCATAGAGCTGGCCGGCGAAATCAGTCGACCAGACCGTCGGATAGCTCGATGCCGCGGGCCCGGTGCGGCTGGTCAGCAGGAGGGGACCCTCGAGAGAGGTGATTCCGCGTTCACGCAGCTGGCGCGCGAGCGCACGCAGATTTGGGCCAGCCCGGCCCGAGCGTTCCAATGTCGGGTCGCCGCCCAGTTCCAGCTGCCAGCCACCCTGCCAGCGCCCAGTCGCCGAATCGAGCCGGCCGCGGCCGATCACCCGGGTGGCAATGCGTGCTCCACCGCCCGCCCGGGCCCGGGTGAAGCCCACGGTGAACACCTTAGCGGTGGAGGCCGGAATCAGCTCCTGATGAGGATTGAGGCTCCAGAGGACCCTGCCATCCATTGATCCAATGGCGATTCCCCACTGCCCATCCCCAGTCCGAGCAGAGGTGCGGCGGAACCAGTCCTCCACTCGGGCCAGTTCTGCCGGGCTCAGTGTCTGGGCAGCAAGAATCCCGGCGGGTTTGAAACCGCTCAGGGAAATAGCGATGACCAGCGTCATGAACCGACGTTGGTACATGGGCGGCTCGATTCGAAGGGACGGTTTGACCGTTTTATGTCAGCCGGAACAGCAGAATTGAGAGCAATCGCTGAGCCACCGCCCAAGTAGCTGAGGTTTAAGGGGTTAGTGAGTTTCGATCGGCTGAATGACGGGCATTTCGCGGGGGTGGGTGAAGTCACGCAAGAGTAAAGCCGGACTAGCGTTACACGCTCGATCCGTGGATCTTGCTGCCCTATGCGCATTGCGGTCGTTTTTGATACCCCGTACACGGGCTGGGAGCACGCCGAGCACGAGATCCAGATGGACAAGGACATCGCCGCCTGGAAGACGGACGAGCCTGACATGGAGTATCAGATCGCCCATGCGCTCCGAGAGCGCGGCCACGAGGTCCACCTGATCGGGGTGCGTGACGATCTCCAGTACCTGGTCCGGTGTCTTGCCGACTGGAAGCCCGATCTGGTATTCAACGGCGCCGAGGCCTTCAAGGGCAATGAGGCGCTGGAATACCTGCTTCCCGGGCTGCTGGAAGCAGAGGGGTACCGCTACACCGGCGCCCCACCTCTGGCACTTCAGCTCACCCGCAACAAGGCCATCAGCAAGAAGGTCCTGGCCTATTTAGGAATCCAGGTCCCCGGCTTCACCTCCTATCGCCTGCAGGAGAAGGTCGAGTCCACTCCCGACCTGAGGTTTCCCCTCTTCGTGAAGCCGCTGCAGGCCGATGGCTCGGCCGGGATCGCTCAGGCCTCCGTGGTGCAGGACGTGGCGTCCCTGGCCGACCGGGTGGCCTTCATTCAGGACCGATTCGGGCAGGCGGCCATCGCCGAGGAGTTCGTGGACGGACGGGAGCTGTATGTCGGGGTCCTCGGTAATGACGATTCGCTCGAGATCCTGCCGATAATCGAGATGGTGTTCGACAAGCGAAAGAGCCGACCCGAGGAGCGAATTGCCACCCAGTCCGCCAAGTGGGACGAGGCCTACCGGGAGCGCAGGGGGATCCGGAACGTGGTGGCTCGTCCAATCTCCAAGGCGGTGCGGGCACGGATCGAGGAGACCTGCCGGACCGCCTACCGGGCCCTGTGGCTCCGGGACTACGCCCGGCTCGATCTCCGGCTCGCGCCCGATGGGCAGGTCTGGGTTATCGAAGCCAACGCAAATCCCTTCATCAGCTACGGTCACGACATGGCCAATGCGGCCGCAAAGGCGGGGATGGAATACTACGATTTCATCCAACGCATCGTCGATGCGGCGATCGCGAGATATGAGCGCACGTAGGCGGCGGCCGTCAGCCTGGCCCCGCGACCAGCGGTGCGTCTGCGGCAACATCGTCCAGCGCTATCGGGACTACTGCTCTGCCTGCGGCCGGGCTCAGCGATGGAACGACGTCGGTGGGGTCACCGGTGCCGACTGTTACAAGTGCGGCTGGGCCGTATCGGAAAGGTTTGCCCACTGCCCCTGGTGTGGCGCCAACATCCACGAGGAGGGGTACTCCAGCGTGGAGCCGCTTAAGGCCCCCCGCGGATTCCGCATGGACGCCCGCTGCGACTACGGGTGTGGCGGCGGCGTGCAGTACCCGATGCGGTACTGTCCCTGGTGCAGCCGGCCGCAGAGCTGGAATGAGGACCGATACTTCGAGGGCGAATGCCCCCATTGCAGCCGGGGGGTGGACGACCGGATGAATGCCTGCCCCTGGTGCGGGGCCGACCCAACCGGTCGGGACCTTATCCCCCGCGCGCTGACTCGCGTGCGGCGGCTCCTGCTGGTTTCAAGGATTAAGGACTGGGGCTATCGGGTGCTCCTCCGCCCCGGGGTTTCCGGCGTGGACCCGTTGTATCCCTCGATCGTCGAGATCGAGCAGCGCTACGTGGTGGGCCGGCGCCGTCGGGACGAGATCTCCTGGACCATGCTGGTGGGCCTCCTCACCCACGAGCTGGGACACAGCTTCCTGTATCATCACTGGGACTGGACCCGTACCCGACAGTTCCGCCGCGCGTTTGGAGAAGTGGACAAGGCCTACCGCGGGATGGATAACACCTGGGTGTACTTCCAGCGCCGCCGGATAGCCATCGCACCGACCAACTTCGTCAGTGCCTACGCTGCCAAGCACCCGCAGGAGGACTTTGCCGAGACCTTCCGCTTCTACGTCACTCGACGCGGGCGCCTGCGCGATCTGTTTGGCGAGTTCGGCCGGAAGCGAAAAGGCGTCATCCTCTACGAGAAATTTCTGGTACTTCACGATTTTGTCCGTGCCCTCCGCGGCTGGGGCAGCAGTTCCGCTTGACACTTCATATTTCGCGCCGTACCGTGGAAAACAATTCCGTGCAAGGATAACCCGGCATTAGCCTCTCCGAGGCGCCGCTTCCTGACGCCCCGAAGTAACGATGGCCGAGCTGCCACGGTAGCTCGGCTTTTGCATTCCCCCTCGGGTCAGGAGACCTCCATGCTCAGACTTCCTTCGGTGGGTTCACTCGTCATCGCGGCGCTCGGACTTACCCTGACGCTTGGCTGCAAGAACAAAGACGGCGCGGGTACTGAGTCGGCGGTTGTGACCTTGCCGGGCGACAGTTCCGCCTCGTCGCCAAAGAGGGACCACCGCTCGGTGGCGGAGAAGGTCGTTACCCGGAGCGCCGGAGTGAAGCAGGGTGACCTGGTCCTCATCTTCGGCAGCGACGAAGATCTTCCCCTTATGGAGGACATCGCGGTCGAGGTTCGCAAGCAGGGCGCGAGTCCCCTCGTCTCGGTGGGAAGCAACCGGCTGTCACGGCGGATGTATGACGAGGTCCCCGCGAAGTTCGACAGTCAGACCCCCGCGATCATGATGCAGCTGGCCGGAGTCGTGGACGTCATCATCAACACCGAGGCCGGGGAGGGACGCACATTGCAGGGCGTCGACCCGAAGCGGCTCGCGGCTCAGGGCAAGGCCTTCGCGCCGGTGGCCAGCCTGATGCGGAAGCGCGGGGTTCGTACCGTCGCACTGGGCAATGGCCTCTATCCCAGCGCGGAACGCGCGGAGCTGTTCGGCATCTCGCGCGAAGAGCTGGCGGACATGATGTACGGGGGCATCGGCGCGGACTACGAGGCGCTGCAGTCCTCGGGAGAGCAGCTGCGCAAGCAGCTGGCAGCGGGCAAGGAAGTGCGCATTACCAACCCGAACGGGACCGACTTCAAGGTCGGGATTGCCGGCCGTCCCATCACGGTGAACGATGGCGTCATCTCGGCTGAAGACCAGAAGAAGGGCGGCGCGGCAACCTCGGTCTGGCTGCCGGCGGGCGAGGTTTATCTCACCCCGGTACCGGGAACGGGAGAGGGAACGGTGGTGGCAGATCAGTTCTTCTTCCAGGGCAAGCCGATCGAGGGCCTGCGGCTGGTGTTCAAGGCCGGGAAGGTGACTTCAATGACGGCCAAGGACGGGCTCGAGCCCTTACAGGCAGCCTACGATGCGGCCGGTCCGGGTAAGGACGTGGTTGGCGTGATCGACATCGGAATCAATCCTGGAATCAAGTCGCCCGAGCGCAGTCCAATGCACGTCTGGGGCAAGGCGGGGACCGTCACCGTGGCGGTCGGTGGCAACACGTGGGCGGGGGGTGATAACCAGGTGAGCTTTGCCCTTCCGGTGTATTCGCCGGGCAGCACCCTGACCGTGGATGGCAAGCCGCTGGTCCAGGATGGAAAACTGGTAGCAGGGGAGGAGGTCGCCAACCGCAAGCTGAAGTCGTAGCCGACATCACAGACGGGACTCTATCCGACCTCCCAAATTGGAGGCAGATTATTGGCAGGCCCGCAACGCCTTGCGGGCGCTACGCGCCGCGGCTCAACGCGGCGCACCCGTTTCCGGCGAGGTATTTGTGCGGCGCACTCTGGCATTGGCGGGGTTGACGACACTGGCTCTCAACATGGCCAGCTTTGGTATCGGTACCATGCCAGCACGGACAGACACCAGCCAGGCCGCCCTGGTCAGCCTTGGCCAGGAGTATTGGGCACTGCAGCAGTGGGCGACCGCGATCGTGGAGGCCTCCGATACTCTGGAGAGCAGCGAGCGGGCCCGTGCCCTGGCAGACCAGTTGGCCCGGGTGATGGGACCGCTGGAAAAGGATTTTGAGAAGACAACCGCGTCCCTTTCAACCGCCCAGCTGGAGCAGATCCTCCCGCTCTGGGAGCGCATGGTATTCGCCCACGCGGGGTTTGCCCTTCTCCTGGAGCGGGCGTCATCTCTTGGCCTTGATCCCTATCTCGACCCGTCCGAGCTTCACGACCTCGCCTACCAGCTCTCGGTAGTTCTGGATGTTGCAGCGGAGATCCAGCGGCGGGCTCTGACCGAGCTGATCACGCCGCCGCCGACCCCGATTCGCGCGAGCTGAGCCGTCGGCGGCCCGGGTTCCGGATGACCCACCGACTCTATTACACCGACTCATACCTCCGCGATTTCGAGGCGGCGGTCATAGACCGCTCCGACGATTCCTGCCGCATCTACCTCGACCAGACCGCCTTCTACCCCACTTCCGGAGGTCAGCCATTCGATGTCGGCCAGTTGGGCGGAATCGAAGTCACCGACGTGGTGGACGAAGGCGAGCGGGTTGCCCACCTGCTTGCGGCTCCCCTCCCTGGACCACGCGTTCGGGGCCAGATCGATTGGGATCGGCGGTTTGACCATATGCAACAGCACACCGGCCAACATCTTCTCTCAGCCGTCCTGGCCGAGCTCGCGGGGCATGCTACCGTTGGGGTCCATTTTGGTCGGGAGAGCTCGACACTGGATCTGGATGCAGCAGCCCTGACGCCGGATCAGGTAGCCAGGGCCGAGGAGCGAGCAAATGAGATTGTAGTTCAGAACCGACCCGTCGCAGTAAGCTTTGAAGCCGCCTCCTCAGCCGCAGGACTCAGGAAATCCGCCGAGCGGGAGGGGACGCTGAGGATCGTCACAATCGAGGGCCTCGACCGGAGCGCTTGCGGGGGGACCCACGTACGAGCATCTGGGGAGATCGGCCCGATCCTGATCCGGAAGCTGGAACGGGTCAGGAAAGGGGTGCGAATCGAGTTTCTCTGCGGCAGTCGAGCCATCCGGCGGGCTCGTGCCGACTACGGACTGCTCTCCCTCCTTGCCGCGGAGTTCTCCGCCGCCGCCGATGAGCTGCCTCGGCTGGTCGCGAGCCAACGAGATGAGATCAAGGACGCCAATGCGACCAACCGAGAGCTGCAAGGGAAGCTGGACATCTTTCGAGCTCGAGAGCTGTATGACGCGGCCATACCGGAGAGCACCGGGATCCGGCGAGTGACAGTCCGGGAGGAGGGGCCATCGACAGATACCCTCCGGGGAGTGGCCCTGGCGTTCAGCTCGATGCCGCGAGCGGTTTTTGTTGGAGCGGTACTCAATCCTCCAGCCGTGGTGCTGGCGGCCTCGGAGGATACCGGCATCGACGCCGCCGGCCTGCTCAAGAGCCTGCTCACCACCGTGGGAGGGAGAGGCGGCGGTTCTCCCCGTTTGGCGCAGGGGATCGTGCCGGGTCAGGTCCAGCTGCAGACGGTGGTTGAGAGTCTAGGGTCTAAGGTCTAGGAGTCAAAAAAATCGAGGGCCTAGTGCATCCTAGACCCTCGACTCTAGACCCTGGACAGCAGAATTAGGCCGCAAGTTCTCGAAGCTTATCCCCGTGCTCTTCCTTGAGCTGGCGGAGCGCCCGGTCCCGGAGCTGACGAATCCGCTCCCGCGTCACTCCCATCATGCGGCCGATCTCCTCCAGCGTCCGACTGGTGCCGTCGTCCAACCCAAAGTAGAGCCGGAGCACCTTGGCATCCCTGGGCGGCAGCGCCGCGAGCGCAGCTTCCAGGTCGCTGGTTCGGCTGCTGGCCAAGGTCGAGGCATCGGTCCCTTCCTGGGTCAACGGAACGAACCGGTCCAGCCGGCCACGGTCTTCCCCGTCCCGCATGGGCTGGTCGAGGCGCAATGCCTCCACATGAAGAGCGCCAAGCGAGCGTACCGCCTCGGGCGTGAGACCGGTGGCCTTCACCAGCTCTTCGGTCGTGGGGACGCGCCCCAGCTGCTCAGTGAGCAGGGTAGTCACCCGTCCCAGCCGGCTCAGATCGGCAGTGCGGTTGAGCGGGAGGCGAACCGGCCGGCCATGCCGCGCGATGGCCGCCTGAATGGCCTGACGAATCCACCAGACCGCATAGGAGATGAACTTCACCCCCCGGTCCGGATCGAACTTCCGAGCCGCGGTCATCAGCCCCACATTCCCCTCACCGATCAGGTCCATGAGGGGCACTCCCCGGTTCTGGAATTTCTTGGCCACCGAGACCACGAAACGCACGTTGTGCCGGGCAAGCTTTTCCTGGGCTTCGACATCGCCCTTGATTGCACGCTTCGCCAGCGCTGTCTCCTCCTGCACGGTGAGCAGGGGGATGCGGCTGATGTCCTTCAGATAGAAATCGAGGCTCTCGCGTCCCTCGTCGGCCGCCTTCGCCATAGTGGCCGGCTTCGCCCGGCGCCGACCCTTAGTCTTGGTAACAGCCACGTCACTTCTCCCTCGGTAAGGCCCCCGAGCGCGGGGCCGGAAAGCTATTGTAGGCTCACAACCAACAGTTCAGCAGCCCCGCCGGTTCCCCCGGATTCACCGGTTGGTTGGCTGACCAGTGTCTAGACATACATACTGCCTGAGGACGACGAGGGGTCGCAGACCGACACTCTAACGCCACGAGGGCCGACCCCTGACGGGTCGGCCCTCGTGGCGGGAAACCCCGTGGTCCTACCAACTCAGAGTATACTGACCCCCTACCATGTAATACGTCTCGTTGGCCCTGAGGTCACTGGCCATGTCCTCGGTCGGCCAAGCGCTCCGATGAGTGGTTATACCCAGTCGCAGCGCGAAGTTACGCACCAGCTCCAGGCCCAAAGTGAGCCGTTCGAGGGCATCCCGCCGGCGGGGAATGAGCGGTTCACCCCCGAAGGCAAAGGTCTTTTCCAGGGTCACCGTCACCGGGGTCCGGACCTCGGTGAGCCCCCCATTCAGGGAGACGAACGTGCTTACCTCCTGAAGTGTCGAACGCCCATCGGTATAGATCCCCAGTTGTGAGCTGGCCGTGAGACCCTTGATCATGATGCTCGGCCCGATGCTCGCCCGGTAGGCCGTACCATGGGTCAGGATCGGGTTGCGGTCGGTGGGAAGCCACTCGGCATGAAGCGCGGCCACCCGCATGGCCAGGCCGTAGCTCATCCCGTCTCCCATCCGCTTGATCTCATGAGAGAGGTCTAACGAGCCACCTCGCTCGTCGGCACCATAGAAGCCGTGGAGGCGCCCGCTCAGCCGCCCGGTGGCAACCTCGGCCTGGACGTTCCAGACGGTATGGCTCAGCGCCTCCTTCAGGAGAACCAGGCGGTCCCGCCCGGTGACCGAGCGCTTGGTGAAGGCCGTGTTCCACCCACCGGTTATGGCAACCGAGCGCTCGTTGCGCTCCGGGAGCTTCACCGACAGCTCGTGATAGAAATCACGGCAGCTTCCCTTCTGACAGACAACCACCTTCATCGGCTTCTTCAGAACATCGAACAAGCGACCCTTCTCCCGCGGCGCGAAGCGCATACCAGCTACAGAATCGCCGAAGTCGCTGCTCAATCTTGCACTGAGAGTGGATCCCTTGCTCCAGTAGCGATCCAGCCCACCCGGCGATTCGATGGCGATGCTATCGGATTCAGGGCTGGTGACCGTCAGCTCCACCGACCCCCCCGACAGGGCGACGGCCGGTGTCATGGTCAGCTCGACCGGTTCGGGACCGGGGGTGAGGTTGACCGTCGATGTGGAGATGCCACCACAACCCTGGAGGCCCAGCGCTACGCACATTGGCGCAGCGAGGGGGCAGAAAGCTCTACGGAACGATTGACTCATTGAAACCGCCGGTCTTCTTGATCCTACGAGAGCTTTTCCGCCAAGCACGCAAGGCGTGCTCGGCGACAACGACGGACGTTGCGCATGTTGTTGCGCTGTGTCCGATGAGGTTTCGCAAGGAGCGTACCTCGACGAGGCAACTCAATTTTACTGGGATGGCGGTCGGATGGGCGGCCGCCGTAGTTCTTACTATATCCCCGCTTTTCGGAGACCGCTAGGTGATCGGCGCCACGTCTCCGAATGATCTGAAGGTTTACCATGAGTGCCATGAACAAGCTTCGTGAGGCGGAGCCGGTCTCGACCGGATCGGCGGAGCCCTTCGTTCCATCCAACCCCACGTTGCCAAAGCTGCGGGAGGCGGCTCGGACCTGCCGAGGCTGTGACCTCTGGGTGAACGCCACTCAAACTGTCTTTGGGGAG
This sequence comes from Gemmatimonadales bacterium, assembly GCA_035557715.1. GTDB lineage: Bacteria > Gemmatimonadota > Gemmatimonadetes > Gemmatimonadales > GWC2-71-9 > CAVVWJ01. Next base: position 17,295 of record DATMDQ010000069.1, on the reverse strand, counting down.
GGACCCAGGCGGGCTGAGGTCATGTTCGTGGGCGAGGTTCCCGGCGATCTGGAGGATCGCGCCGGACATCCCTTTGTAGGTCCGGCGGGGAAGCTGCTCGAGACGGCGATGCTCGAGGCCGGAATCGACCGTACCCGCGTGTATGTGACCAACTCGGTTAAGCACTTCAAGTTTGTCGTGATCGAGCGAGGCCGCCGATTACACAAGAAGCCCAATGCCGGGGAGATCCGCGCCTGCTATCCGTGGCTCCGGGAAGAGATCCGGGTGGTCAAGCCCAGGGTAATTGTCGCCCTCGGCGCCACCGCAGCGCAGGTGCTGCTCGGTAAGCAGTTCCGGGTCACTCAGCAGCGGGGTAAGGCGATGCCAACGGAGATCGCGGAGGCCATCATAGCGACCGTTCATCCATCCTCGGTGTTGCGAGCCCCTGATGCTGAACGAGAGCGAGCGCGGCGGGAGTTTGTGGCCGACCTGAAGCGGGTGGGGGAATACCTGCGGCGACTGGAAGCAAAAGTGGCCGGCTCGCGTTAAGCGAACCGGCCACCAGTGCAGCTCTAATCCGGGTTAGCGGATTACTATGCGAGCTTTCGAACGTTCTCCGCGGCGGGGCCCTTCTGACCCTGCACGACGTCGAACTCCACGCGCTCACCCTCGGCCAGGCTCTTGAATCCTTCAGCCTGGATCGCGGAATGATGGACAAAGCAGTCCTTCTGACCATCCTCGGGGGTGATGAAACCAAACCCCTTGGCGTCGTTGAACCACTTGACCGTGCCAGTGGTGCGCATTGTTCCTACTCCTTGAAAAATGAGTAATCGGAGTCCGGACATGCCACACCGGCCGACTACAGTTGCGCGTGAAATCACCCTTCACGCAGGGTACCGCTGCCATGGCACGTCTGTAATAGAGCGGCAGCAATGAAAAAGAGGTCCAGCCAACAGCGCCGGCCCTCCTGATGTCAGATTGAGCTTCGGCAGCCCGGGTAGGCCCCGATGCTGGCAAGAAGGTACCTTGGTAGCGCCGGAACAGCAACCCCGGCTCGGATGAACTCCACCCAGGGGGCTCAACGTGATCGGTAAGCTGCTGGCGCGACGGGGAATCCTGTCGAAGCGGGAGCAGGAAATCCGGGTCCGCGAGCAGGAGCTGCTCCAGCGTCTGGCAACCGCGCTGGAGCGGTTCGGGTCCGACGTGGCGGCCGAGGATCTGCGCCGCTTTCAGGAGGCCCGGGAGCAGCTCAACGGCCTTTTTCTCCTCGTCATCGCCGGCGAGTTCAACTCCGGAAAGTCCAGCTTCATCAACGCGCTGCTGGGAGAGCGCGTCCTCCCCGAAGGCGTCACGCCCACCACCGACCGGATCAACGTGCTTCGACACGGTCCCGAGGTGTCCGAACAGCTCCGGGAAGCCTACCTCCTCGAGCGAACCCACCCGGCCGAAGTGCTTCGCGAGTTGAACATCGTCGACACGCCGGGAACCAATGCAATCATTCGGCGTCACGAGGAGCTGACCCGCGATTTCGTCCCCCGGTCCGATCTGGTGCTGTTCGTCACCTCAGCCGACCGCCCCTTCACCGAGAGCGAGCGCGGGTTCCTGGAGCAGATCCGGGAATGGGGTAAGAAGATCGTCTTCATCGTCAACAAGATCGACATCCTCATCCGGCCGGAGGAGCGAGACGAGGTCATCCGCTACGTTCGCGACAATGCGACCGCGCTCCTGGGCGAGGCCCCCGAGATCTTCGCCGTGTCGGCCCGGCAGGCTCTGGAGGCACGTGAGCAAGGTCAGGAAGATGGAACCGGCGGACAGCCGGACACGGCCAGTGAAGAGCTGTGGAAGCAGAGCGGATTCGGGGCGGTGGAAGACTACCTGCTGAATACCCTCGACCAGCAGGAGCGGGTCCGGCTCAAGCTGCTCAACCCGCTCAATGTCGGGCTGCGGCTCGCCTCCAAGTACAAGGACGCCGCGTTTGAGCGGCTCAAGCTCCTGACGCACGATGTGGAAGCGATCCAGAACATCGACCAGCAGCTTGCGCTCTTCCATCAGGAGATGCTGCGCGACTTCGAGCCCCGCCTGGCCCGGCTGGATGTCCTGCTCGGCGACATGGAGCGCCGGGGGATGCGGTTCTTCGAGGAAACTATCCGGATCGGCCGGATCAAGAGCCTGATGGACAGCGAGGGAGTGAAGCGCACATTCGAGCGCGAGGTGATCGGGGAGACACCCCGGCAGATCGAGGATGAGGTCAACCGGGTCATCGACTGGATCGTCGAGCGAAATCTCAAGCTCTGGCAGGACATCAGCGGCTATATCGAGCGGCGTCAGCTGACCCGCCACCGGGAAGGGATGATCGGTGACGTGGGCTCGAGCTTCAATTACAACCGCCAGGCTCTTCTGGATTCGATTGGCCGGGTCTCTCGCGAGGTGGTCGGGAGCTACAACCGGGAGGAAGAGTCGCGGACGATCGCCAACGAGATCCAGGGGACCTTCGCCACCACCGCGCTGGCCCAGGCTGGAGCCATTGGACTGGGCACCCTGGTGGTGACGTTGGTCAGCAGTGCCGCCGCAGATGTCACCGGCATCCTCCTGGCCACCGCACTGGCGATCGGGGGGTTCTACGTGATTCCTCGGCGCCGGCGGCAGGCCAAGCTCGACTTCGAGCGGCGCATCAACCAGCTCCGCACTCATCTCAAGGACGTCCTCACCCGCCAGGTGCACCTGGAGCTGGAGCAATCCACCGCCCGGATCAATGAGGCCATAGCCCCATACCGCCGGTTCGTGCAGACCCAGCAGCAGCAGCTCGATGAGGCCCGGAGCGAGCTGGTGACCACCGAGGATGCACTGCTCCGGCTGAGAGCCGACATCGAGAAGCGATAAAAGCCGCCGGACGCTCTTGACGGCAAGCGGCCTAAGTAGTAGCCTAGCATGGCGATACTCACCTCTATCCCCTTGTGACGAACCTCCTCAGCCTTTTCCGTCGCGCTCCCACCGGCGCGGAAAGGCGTATGCAGTCCTCTTCCGCCGGAGGTGCACATGGACGTGCTCGTCGCGCTTGCTCTTAGCATTGGAATCCTGATCGCGGGCTGGACCTACGTTGCATTGGGGGTCGCGGCGCTTCCAGTGTGGGCGGGAATCGTGGCGTGGGGCTGCTTCTTCGCCGCGGGTGGAAAGACGACCGGACTCACCAAGACGATCGCCTCGAACCTCTCCGGCGTGGTGTGGGCGTTTCTCGCCCTGGAGGCTTCGCGTCGGTTCGGCGGGGGCTTACCCATCCTGTCGGTCATGGTTGGGGTGGCGGCCTTCTTCATGGTGCTCCAAGCCAAGATTCCCGTCCTGTCGTTCATCCCAGGCGCCTTCCTCGGCGCAGCGACGGCAGTCAGTGTCGTAGTGGGAGCGGGCACCACGTTCCCGCACCCCTGGGTCAAGACGATCGTGGCGCTGGTGGCGGGAGCCGTGCTCGGCTACGTCTCAGAAATGCTGGCGGGCAGTATCGGTGGCCGGAAACGGGCGGCGTAGCCAGCCGTCAGCTGAACGATACAAAAATCCGGAGCCCGTGGTGGGCTCCGGATTGCATTTCAGGGAGGGCCGCCGTTCTACTGGGCGGCCTGGTCCAGATCTCCCAGCGCCTTGAGCACGGCGTCGGGCTGTTCCTCGTGTACGAATTGCCCCGATCCGGCGACGCTTTCAAGCGCAAAGTCGGGGAGCTTCTCGGCGAGCAGCTCCCGTTCATCGGTCTTGACGCCGCTCGGGTGGGGAACCCCGCCCACCAGCAGACGGACCGGCACGCGAATCTCGTCCAGCTGCTCGCGCAACGACTCGGACTCTTTCGACTTGGACATGCTGCGGTACGCGTCGATGGCGCCGTCCACGTCGGCCGCCTGCCCTGCGGTGTACTCCCGGACCACCTTCTGGGTCACCCAGGTAGTGTCCCCCGAGTTCTTCATCATCTCCTGCCGGACATCGTTCCTCAGCTTGGCTTCGTCGACTGCGAGCTTGGTGAGAAACCCGCCGAAGCGGAATGCCTTCTTCATGCCGGGCGTGGCCGCACTCTCGGCCGGGCCGCCGTCGATCGACAGGATCCCGCGCACCAGATCGGGGTGAGCCAGCGTCAGACGGAGAGTGATCGCGGCGCCGGTGGAGTTGGCGATGAAGAGAGCCTGACGCACGCCGAGGCTGTCCAGCACCTTGCTCACCCGTTCGGCCTGGGCCGTGAACGAGTAGTCGGCGCCGTCGGGATACGAGGACCGGCCATAACCCAGCGGCTCGATCACGATGCAGCGGTAGCCCTGCTTCACCAAGGGACCGACGATTTTCCGGTAGCCGTAGGATCCCCCAAAAATTCCGGGGATGAGGACCACCGGCTCGCCTGATCCAGTGACGGTTGTGCGGAGGATTTCACCCGGGGCAACCTGGATCTCGCGAACCACGGTGCTATCGAGCGAGGCGGCCAACGCCAATGTGAGGAGAATCACCTAGGTCCCACCGATCTCTGGTCTACCAGGAGTCCCCCGTGACCTTCTTCTTCCGCTTCCGGCGAAGGGCGGCGGCGGTCTTGATGGCGCGCGCCTCGCTGGGTTTGACGTAGTGTCTGCGGCGCCGGAGCTCGCCAAAGAGTCCCGACTTCTGCAGCTTGCGCTTGAACAGCTTAAGCGCGCGCTCCAGGCTGTCTTCGTCGCTTAACCTGACTTCGGTCATCCCGTCTGTCCTTGCTGTTGAGATGAAAAGAGGGGGCCGGCGCCTGTGCCAGCCCCCTTGGAATCGGTCGGATATCGAACGCGTCACCGCTCCGATGCCGAGAGAAGCATACCCCGGGATTCCTCGAACCACAAGGCGAGCGCCGTGGCGGCCGCCCCCCCACCATCGGAGGGCTGAGACGTTGTCTGGCGGGCACCCTCGGCGAAGGTAAGTACTTCCCCTTCGGTTACCTCGGGACGGCCGAGCTCGAAGACCAAGGGGTTCCTGAGGGTGTACTCCGCCGCGCAACGGCTGGACTCCGCCGAAGCCTCCTTCGACGCGCAAAAACTCAGCGTGACGAGCTCGCGGTCGGCGATGCTCAGGAGGTAGTAGCCGACGAAGCCCGGGATCTGCTGGGCTACCGGGAGAAACTCTTCATTGAGCTGTCGGCGGAGAAGCTGCAACGAGGCCTTGTTCACTGCCCCGTTCTTTGGACTATATCTGCGGATCGTGACGAACATGTATTCCTCTGATGCCCTGCACATTCACGAGATCGACTGCATGACCCTAGGTCAACATAATCGGGTGGACGGGCGGACGGGCGCCCTCCTACCGGCTGAGCAGCCCGGCGTCGATCACGAACGGAGAGCCGGTGACATAGCGGGCGCGGTCCGATGCCAGATAGACCACCGCGTTCGCCACGTCTTCCGGCTCGATCCAGGGCACCGGCAGCAGGTTACCGGCCGACCGTTCAGCGATCTCCCTCGGTGTGAGCCCCTCCAGGGCCGCCAGGCCATCGTTCATCGGGGTATTGACGCCGGTGGGGTGAATCGAGTTCACCCGGATTCCGTATTGCGCCAGCTCGATCGCCCAGGACCTGGTCAGGCCGGTCAGGCCCCACTTCGAGGCTGCGTAATGGCTCAGCCGTCCCATCCCCCGCAGTCCGGCGACGGAGGAGTTATTGATAATGACCCCGGAGCGCTGCCGGATCATCACCGGAATCACCCGCCGTGCCACCAGCCAGGCACCCTTGAGGTTGATATCGAGCATGGCGTCCCAGGCATCTTCGGTCAGCTCATGGGCCAGCCCGTACCCGCAGATCCCCGCGTTGTTGAAGAGGATGTCGATCCGGCCGAAACGATCCAGCGTGGTTGCAACCGCACTGGTAACGGCCGAGTCGTCCCGTACGTCCCCGGCAAAGGTCAGGCACTGGGTCCCGACCTGGCTGCACGCCGCCGCGAGGGAGGCCAGCTCATCGCTCGACCCCATCTCGTAGCCGGGGTAGCTCAGCGGCCGGGCCACGTCGAAGGCCGTGATCCGGGCCCCCTCCGCGGCGAGTGCCAGGGCGGTGGCCCTGCCCTGGCCGTGCGCAGCCCCGGTGATGAACGCGACTTTGCCCGCGAACTCCCCTTTCATGCCGGCCTGCTTGCCGAGGCGGCCTCTCGCACACCCTTCCTGTAGGGCTGGAGGTACTCGTCCAGATCCACGTCGAGCGCGTTGTTGAACACGTTCGTGGCCACCATGAGCGCCCCGAAGGCGGTCAACGCGACCAGTTGAGGAGGCTGGAAGTGGGCGGCCAGCCGCTGGTACACATCGTCCGGCACCTGAAAGGGCGAGGCGGCCAGCGCGCGACCGAACTCCACCACTGCCGTTTCCCGCTCGTCGAGCTTCAGCCGTTCAGGGTTCTCGCCGGTTTGAATCAGCATCCGCCGGAAAAACGTGGAGCAAATGAGACAGTCGGTTTCCGCCGAGATGGCGTGGGCGAACAGAGTGGTAAGCCGCTCCCCCAGAAATGGCTGCACCGTGTCGCGGAGAGGGTACCACTCCATCAGGGCGTGAAACGCCGGAAGGGAGTGGAGCAGGGTCCGCTTCATGTTGGTCATGCGAGCGTGGCCGCGCACATGAGCGTCCGCTGCCGCCCGGGCATCGGGCGGCGCGGTTTCGGTGTCCAGGGGCGGAATACGGGGCATGCGGGATGGCTCCGTGCTTAGGGGCGATCCGGCAATCTAGATCGGGAATGCCTTGTGTGTCAGAGGACGCGCCGGGACGCCACGTGGCGGGCCAGGTACCACTTGCCCCGCGGAGTCGACAGGTCGTCGTAGACTACGCCACCGGCCCCTGCACTCGAGTGGATGATGCGGTTGTCACCGGCGTAGATAGCCACGTGGTCCACCCCGCGGCCCTTGCTGGAGAACAGCATCAGGTCGCCCGGCTGGAGAGCGTTGGGTGTTCGAGGCAGAGCTCGGCCGGCACCGGCCTGCTGGCGGGAAGTGCGGGGGAGGGCGACGCCGTGCTGCCCAAAGACATACTGCACGAATCCGGAGCAGTCGAAGCCGACGGCGGGCTTGGCACCTCCATAGACATACCGCTTCCCGAGATACCGATCTCCGGTGGCAAGCACCCGGGCAGCGCTGGCGCTTTTCGTGGTGCGCGGCAGGCGCGTGGTGGGAGTACGGCTCGGTGTTCTGGACCCGGCGCGAACGGTGACACCATGTCCACCGACGGTGGCAACTAGTGCGATTGGACCCAGGCTCGCTCGGACAGCAGGACGACTGAGCCGGGGAAGGGAGAGATTGACCTGCGCAGCCAGCACACTCGGGATTCCCGCCAGGAGCGGCAGGGCGCAAGCGATGAGCTTCATTGTAACCTCACTCACTGATGACCGAGGCACCCAATGCAGGAGGTATGCCAAAACCCTCGAGCACCAGGCCCGCCTCGGTGATAAACAGATGGCCCTGAGCCCAGTAGCCGCCTCTCTGCTCCGCGTGAGTCAGCACCAATCGGGCCTTGGCCCGCGTCATTCCCACATACAGCAGGCGACGGGCCTCCTGGATTTCGTCGTCTCGATCCCCTTGAATCGCTTTCCAGCCAGGGAGCAGCTGATTCTCGACCCCAACGACGTACACCCGGGAGAATTCCAGACCCTTGGTCGAGTGCAGTGTCAGCAGATTCAACCGGTTGGGATCGGTCTCGACCCCTTCGCTGCTGGAGAGCGCAACCCGGCACAACATGTCGTCGATGTGCTCGGCGAGAGTTTCTCCAGCGCTCGCCTGTATCAGCGTTCGGAGACGCTCAACGGAGTCAGGGTAGCGCTCGTCCACGGTCCGCTCCGCGCGCATGCGCTCCATCAACGCGTGGCCACCCAATCGCTCGATTACCTCCTCGAGCCCGAGCGCTCCTTCCGCCCCGGCAGCCAGCTCAGCGCCATAGATGTCGAGGCAGTCGCTGTAGCGGCCGAGCGTGAAGGGCCGGGTGATCTCGCGGAACAGAGTCTCCTCCTTGGAAGGAGTCGCCTGCTGATCGAACGCCAGGGCCAGGCCGAGTTGATCCAGGAGATGGACCAGAGCGATCGTCCGGGCTCGACGTACCCTCAGCTCGTTCAGCTTGGGCACGACGGCGGCGAGGACCAGGGCATCATCGAACGCGTGATGCTCCCTCCCGGATGCGATGTTGTACTTCTGCGCCAGATACTTGAGCTTGACGCTGCCGTCCACCAGGGCGCGGGCGAGCGGAAGGGTGTCGTAGAACACCAGCTCATCGAACCCCCCGAAGGCCCCGCAGGCGCGGCGCAGCACCGGGACATCGAATTCCTGTCCATTGTGCGCCACGACGAGATCGGATCCCACGAATTGGCGGAACCGCTGCCAGACTTCGGATATCGGAGGCGCGCCGACCAGGTCCCTATCGGTGTAGCCGTGCACGTCCGTAGCCTGGGCTGAGATGGAGCGAGTGCACGACACCAGGGAATGGAACTGATCGACCACGACGTTGCCGCGAACCCGGACTGCAGCGATGTCCACGATCTGGGATGACTCGAAGTCGAAATCGCTGGTCTCGATATCAAAGGCGACGAAATCGTCGAAATCGGCCTTCAGGTTCCGGGTATGCACCAGTTGAAGCGCCTTGAACAATCGGAGCGGCAATCCACCGTCCGGGCCCAGTCCGGATCGCAAGACGACATCATCGGTGGCGGGCACCTCACCCGGCCTGAGGCGGTGGGCGTTCGTTATCCCGGCCCCTCGGAGCATGGCCACCAGCGGGATCTCGATACCACCGCCGGGCTCGACCAGGACCCGTTTTCCCGAGGACACGGCCTGCGTCAGCCGCTTCGCCAGCGCGGCGGCGCCCGGATAGAGGGAGGGTTCTCTCAGGTCGTGGTGGTATTCCTCCAGCGGATTACGTCCGGCGCCGATCGGCCGCGCCAGGAGCTCGTCCACCAGCCCGGATAGCGACTGGTGGGACCGGCCCAGCCCCCTCAGGTTCTCCAGGTGGTAGATCAACCGCCACACTCGCTTGCGGTCGGCGTCTCCCTTGGGTCGTTGACTGGCAAAGGCTCGAAGGTTAGCGAGGAAATCCTTGTCCTTCGATGAATCTTTGCGAATCTCCTGCCGCAAGGCGGGATTGAGGGCGAGCGCGGACAGCGCCCCGAGCAGGATTGGGTCATCCGGGGAGCGGATGACCCGCAACGATGCGATGACCCAGCCGACTACCTTGTCGTCGACCAGGGCCTGACCTCGCGCCATTCGACACGGAATCCCCGCGCAAATCAGCCGCTTCTCGAGATCCCGGCCCATCCACCGGTACCGGTAGAGGATGGCATAGTCGCCCCACCCTGTCTCGGCCGTAGCGCGGTCGCTGAGGATGTCCCGGATCAGCCAATCGGCCTCGATCTCCTCGTTCTCGAACCCCCACGCCACGACCTCGAAGGGCGACTCCAGTGTGGTGTCGATCTGCTTTTCGAATAGCACCGGATTGCAGGCAATCAGCCGCCGGGCGGACTCCAGGATCTGAACCGAGCATCTCCGGTTTTCGTCGAGGACGATCGGCTCGCGCAGATCGAAGTCCTCACGGAACCGGCCCATGATGCCGGGGTCCGCACCGGTCCAGGAGAAGATCGATTGCTCGTCGTCTCCCACCCCGAAGAGACAACGATGCTGCTCCGCCAGCCGGCGGACGATGCCGTACTGCGGTGGGCTCAGGTCCTGGAACTCATCCACCAGCACATAGTCCCAGCGCGAGCGCAGCTCCCTGGCTGCGCCCTCATCGGTGCGCAGAAGCCGCTCAGTCAGGGTAATGAGATCGTCGAAGTCAGCCAGATTACGCGACCGCAGGGCCTCCTGGTACTGGCCGAAGAACATCATGCCGCGGTCGCTCAAGACCTTGCCCTGAAGCTGGTGGAGGCTGAATTGCGCCAGTGCTTGGGAGCATCGCCTGGCAGGGATCCGGAGCCGCCGCAGCACCCGTTCCTGGTACTCGCGGTCCGCCACCCCAAAGCCCGGGCGAAGGCCGCAGCGTTCGGCATGGTCCCGGAGGATCATGAGACAGATCGAGTGCAGGGTGCCGCGCGTGACATCCGCCGCGGTGACGCCGCGGGTTTCGTGCAGGCGGGTGGCAATCTCTTCGGCGGCCTTGTTGGTAAAGGTGACCGCGAGGATCCGCCGCGGAGCGATGCTCAGCGTCTCGATCAGATGCTGGATGCGATGGATCAAACAGAAGGTCTTCCCTGCCCCGGGGCCGGCGATGACCAGCGTGGGGCCGAGAGGGGCCTCAATGGCCCTTCGTTGCGCCCGCGTCGGCTCGTATGTCACTGACGGCTCTGGCCGAGGACCCGGGATCGGGCCCATTGGACCAGCGTGTCGGCCAGCTCGTCGAGTATCTGCACTGGAGTGCGTCCGGAGCTTTTGGGCACCCCGAACGAGTGATCCCCTCCCTCCACCGGATGCAGCGTCGCACGGTTGCCCAAGCGTTGGCACACCCCGGTGATCAGATCGGCCTGAGCAAACTGGTCACGGGTCCCCTGGAGAAAGAGCATGGGCAGCTCCACCCGGACGAGGTGATCGGCTCGACGGGTGCCGGGCCGGCCGGGCGGATGGAGCGGAAATCCCAGGAAGGCCAGCCCCCGCACCCCAGGGAGCGAGCTCGCCGCTGCACCGGACGTCATCCGCCCGCCGAACGACTTACCACCCGCGATCATCGGAAGCTCGGGTGCCGCGGCGGCGGCCTGGGCCACCGCGGCGCGGACAGTAGCTTCGGCCACCGCTGGAGAATCGGGACGTCTGCCCCCGGCTTCCATATACGGAAACTGGTACCGCATGGTAGCCACACCGCGGGCGGCGAGAGTTGCCGAGATGGACTCGAGAAAACTGTGCCGCATGCCGGCGCCGGCACCGTGGGCCAGGACGTAGAGCAGCCACGCGTCGGGGGGACGCTCGAGCAGGGCGGAGACAATGCCGAGATCGCCCAGATCGAGGCTAAGCTCTGTCGGATCGATCGGCTGGTTCACTTCGCGCAGACCCCCAATGTCGCGCCACCATCGAGCGGGAGACTGAGATAAAGGGATGGTCGCGGGAGAAGAAGATTCGGTTAATCGAGGCCGGTTGACCACCTGAGGAATCTAAACGACTGGCCACCAGGGTAGAGTAGATTCAGTTCTATCCTCGCTGGGTCAGCCGCTCCAGGACGTCCGCCAGGTCCGGGGTGGTCGTCAGCACCGCCCTCAACGGATCCTCCTTCAACTTCTTCATCCGGGCCACAGCGTTCTGAATAGTGTGACTCCGGATGTCCAGCTTCGAGTTCACCTCGCTCCACAGAAGCGGCATCGACACCGGCGCGCCTGGTAGCGCCCGCACGCTGAATGGCGATACCAGAAGCCGCCCGGCACCATTCTGCAGGTAGTCGATGTACACCTTACCCCCCCGACGGGAGACCTGTCGAGTAAGGGTGGTGATGTCGGTCAGCTCCGCCACGATCACCCGGGCGAGGAGCTCACCGAGACTGCGGGTCTCCTCATAGCTGCACAAACCACCGAGTGGCACCATGACGTGGAGGCCGGATGAACCACTGGTCTTCACGAAGTTGGGGAGGCCGATCTCGTCGCAAAGCGCGTGAGCGACCTCCGCAACGCGGACCACATCGCTGAACGGCGCGTCCTTGGGATCCAGATCCAGCACACACCAGTCGGGACGGTCGATGACCGAGGTCCTACTCCCCCATATATGGAGAGGAATGGTTCCCAGGTTGGCCAGGTAGACCAGCCCCGCTTCGTCATCGCAGACGAAATAGTCGATGTCCCGCTGCGCCTGCTCACTCCACATCCGCTCGGTCCGGATCCACTCGGGCACGAAGCCGGGTGCGTCCTTCTGGAAGAATGACTTTCCATTGACTCCATCGGGATATCGGGTGAGGACCACGGGCCGGTCGGCCAGATAGGGCAGGATCCAGGGACCGATGGCCCGGTAGTACTCGATCAGGTCGCCCTTGGTGTAGCCCTGGTCGGGCCAGAAGATTTTGTCCAGGTTGCTGAAGACGACCTTGCGTAGATCACCATCGGGCTTTTGTCCCTTCGCTGCGCTCAGGGTGACAGCGGTTTCTTCCTCTGATTCCCGACTGACCCGCTGACCCGCTTCCCCGCTGACTTCCCCGCTTCCCCGCTTTCCCACTTCCCCTCCCCGAACGCACTCCTCCGGCCGCTTGTCATCTCGAAACCGCAGGAACACCGGCTGCCGCAGCAATCCCTCCTCAGTCAACTCGGTGAACTCCACCTCACACACCAGCCGAGGCTCGGTCCAGGTGATTCCCTTCTCCTGGGGAATCGGCCCGCCGCACGGCGGATCAGGGCGCCGCATCTGGTCGAGTGTTGCCCGTACCTCCGCGAGCTGGGCTCCGCTGAAGCCACTCCCTGCTCTGCCGGAATAGGTGAGTTCGCCGTCTACATACTGGGCTAATTGCAAGCCCCCGAAACCGGTGCGCCCACCCTTCGGGGCCGAGAATCCCACCACCACGAAATCGTCCGCGCGGCGGGTCCGGATCTTGATCCATGATGCCGAGCGGCCCGCCCGATACGTGGAGTCGGCGCGCTTGGCCAGGATGCCTTCGAGCCCCAGTTTCTGAACCTGCTCGTAGAGGACCTCGCCCTCACCCTCGAAGTGATCCAGGTAACGGATGAGACCCGCCGGCGGCAGCAGCATTCGGAGAAGCTCCTTCCTGGTCACCAGCGGCAGCGCGCGCACGTCGAACTCCTCGGCGGCCAGCAGGTCGAAGGCAAAGAACGTCACCGGGTTCTCCACCGCCGCCCGACGAATGTCGATTGGCCGGGTGAGCTTGGCCCGCTGCTGCAGCCGCTGAAAGCTGGGCCGCCCAGACTCGTCGAGCGCAACCACTTCCCCATCCAGCAACACCCGGCCCATGGGTAACGCGCCAACGGCGCGAGTCACCTCGGGAAAGGATGATGCCAGGTCGTTGCCATTCCGGGAGAAGAGACGCGGCGGTCCGCTGCCGCGCGACGCAAGCAATCGGTATCCATCGAGCTTCAGCTCGAAGAGCCACGCGGGATCGGAGAAGGGCTCGTCCCTGGTCTCTGCCAGCATCAGCGGCGCAGTATCGCCGCGGACCTCCCTCTTCGGGGCTCCGAGTCGCTCCAACTCGGCCCTGATATGGTCCGCCGGTGTCCGGCCGGCTTTGAGGTCCTCCACCGTGAGTCCTGACAATACCGACTGCTCGGGTGGCGGGGGGCCCTCGGCCGATTCATACGCATCGCGCTCTTTGATCAGCAGCCATTCCTTGTCGCCCTTCTTGAGCTTCACCAGAGTCCACAACCCGTGGAGCTTGAGGCCCCGAAGCTCGAACAGGAGCTTGCCCTTGGCCAGCCCCGCGACCGGGTCTTCGACCGGCACCCAACGGCCCCGGTCCCAGACGATCACGGCGCCAGCGCCGTAGTTGCCTTCCGGGATCAGGCCTTCGAAGTCACCATACTCCAGGGGATGATCCTCGACCATGACGGCAAGCCGCTTGTCCGCCATGTCGTACGACGGCCCCTTGGGCACCGCCCAGGACCGAAGTACGCCATCCATTTCCAGCCGGAGATCAAAGTGTAAACGCCGGGCAGCGTGTTTGTGAACCACGAACAGCCCGCCCTGCTCTTCTAATGGGGTCGGGACCCGGGAGCCGGCAGGCTCTGGGGTGCGCTCGAGGGACCGCTTCGCTCGGTAGGGGGCGAGCGGATCAGGCTTGGATGGAGGCATTGAGGCTAGGAATTTACAATCCCTTTCCGGTTTTCTCCTTGCGGGCTCAGTTTCGGTGCGATATTGTCACCTTATGCCTCCAAGACCCATCGCCTCCGCGAATATCTCGTTCGGGCTGGTCTCCGTCCCGGTCAGTCTTTACTCGGCCAGCGAGTCCTCCGCCAACGTCAGCTTCAACATGCTGCATAAGAAGTGCGGCACCCGGCTCAAGCAACAGTATATCTGTCCCAAGGAAGACGTCGTGGTCGAGAAAGATGACGTTGCCAAGGGGTATGAGTTCTCCAAGGGGCAGTACGTGACCTTCTCCCCCGAAGAGATCAAGGCGCTGGACGAGAAGGCCACCAATTCGATCGATATCGCCGAGTTCGTGCCGCTCTCCGCGGTGGATCGCATCTACCTCGAGAAGGTCTACTACCTTGGGCCCGACAAGGGCGGCGATCGCGCCTACCGTTTGCTGGGCGAGGCGTTGAAGACCACCGGCCGGGCCGCGCTGGGGCAGTACTCGGCGCGAGGTAAGCAGTACCTGGTGTTGGTGCGTCCCCTGGACGGCGTCCTCGTCATGGAACAGCTGCACTATCAGCCGGATCTTCGGTCGGCAGCGGACGTGCCGCACCCCGACACCCCGGTCAAGGAAGCCGAGCTGGCGCTGGCCAAGCAGCTGATTGAGCAGTCGTCCACCGACGAGTTCCATCCGGAGAACTACCGGGACACCGTGCGGGAGCGGGTACTCGATGCCATCCAGCAGAAGGTCGAGGGTCAGGAGATCACGGCGGAGGAAGCCCCGGCCGAGACCAAGATCATCGACCTGATGGATGCGCTGAAGGCGAGCCTGGCCAAGCGGGGCGGGAGCGCCGAGAAGAAGCAGGCTTCGGAGGAGGTCGAAGAAGGGGAGGCGGCACCCAGAAAGCGGAAGGCGGGTGGGCGGAGGTGAGTTTCCATGAACATTCTCGTCGGCACCAGCGGCTGGTCGTACAAGGAGTGGAAGGGCAGCTTCTATCCCACCAAGATGCCCGCGGAGGAGATGCTCCGTTTCTATTCGGGCCACTTCCCGACCGTTGAAGTAAACAACTCCTTCTACCGCATTCCGGCCGAGCGGGTACTGGCGACCTGGGCCGAGCAAGTCCCTCCAACGTTTCGGTTCGTTCTCAAGGCATCGCGTCGGATCACCCACAACCACCGGCTGGCGGACCATGATGGCTCGCTGGATTATTTCCTGCGGGCAGTGAACCCGCTTGGAGACCGGCTGGGCCCCACCCTCTTTCAGCTCCCACCCACCTTCAAGAGAGACCTCGACCGACTCCGCAGCTTTCTGGAGCGACTGCCCCGGCGATGGACTACCGCCATGGAGTTCCGGCACGCTTCGTGGTTAACCGAGGAGGTCTACGATTTGCTGCGGGCGAGAGACGTGGCCCTGGTGGCGGTGGACGCAGATGAGGCTGAAGGTAGCTCGTCCCCGCTGGTGCCGACTGCCTCGTGGGGCTACCTACGATTACGGCGGTCCGCCTACGACCAGGCCGCCCTTGAGAGCTGGTCTGCGGCCATCCGGGAAAACCCCTGGAGTGACGCGTATGTGTTTCTCAAGCATGAAGATGGAAGCCCCACCGGCCCGGCGGCTGCCAGGGAGATGGGTGAAATCCTGACCAGAACCTCCCAGAGTGACCCCGGTCACGACCTGACCGACGCTCGGGGGCTAACATGTCCGTCCGTTGAAGTCCCAATACCAAAAAACGGAGGCTATGATGGCCACAAATAGAAGCTGGAACGACGAGGACAGCTGGTGGCGCGACAACTTCAGCACGAGGCCCTACGCCACGGGCCGCAAGTATGAAGATTTTCGGCCCGGCTATCTCTACGGCTTCGAGGCCGGTCAGCACCACATGGGTCGCAAATGGGACGAAGTGGAGCCCGACCTGCAGACCGGTTGGGACAAGTTCGAGGGCCGGGGTCAGAACACCTGGGAGAACGTCAAGCATGCCGTCAAGGACGCCTGGCATCGCATTACCGGCCAGCGTGACCTCGACACCAGTAGAATGAGCGAGTCTTCATCCAAGCGGTTCTAGCCAACAGGGGAATCGCTGAAGCGTAAAGCCTGCCGAAGCCCGGGACCTCACATCCCGGGCTTTTGCTTTTCTTAGGGAGGCTGGATGTGGGTGTTTTTTCGTGATATGGGACACTGCGGTCACGGAGCGGCGAGTGCCTTTTGTTGGGGCGCCGAACCAAGTGAGTTCACCGAAATCCAAAGATCCCTCCAATCGCCCAGAACCCAGGTCGGCGACGGGTGGTCTGAATAAGGAGCAACACGATGACAATGCCAAACACTGAAGCCCGGGGCGGGACCGCCGGCCAGACGAGAGCAGGGGACAGCGGCACCGCCCGCGAACAGATCCGCGAGGTGAAGGACCAGGTGGTCGGGCAGGCCAGGAACACCCTGCAGCAGGCCCGGGAACGCGCCAGCTCCAGCCTGGGCGAGAGCAAGGGCCAGGTCGCCGATCAGTTCGGCACTATCGCCGCGGCGCTGCGGCGCACGACCGAGCACCTCAGGTCAGAGGATCAGCAGAGGATCGCCGGGCTGACCGAGACCGTTGCGCGACAGGTGGATCAGGTATCCAACTACCTGCGGAATAAGGATGCCAGCGCGATGCGAGCCGATCTGGAGAACCTGGCTCGGCGGCAGCCGGCCATCATGATCGGCGGCGCATTGGTGCTGGGACTGATCGGTGCACGCTTCCTGAAGAGCTCGCAGCGGGCGCGGTTCAACCGCAACCCGGAGTTCTCCGGCCGCGACCGATTCGGCAATGGCGGCTACAACCCGCTGCCGGGAACCGAGCGCGGGTATCAGGGAGGCGGCTATGCCGGCTCTTAGAGAAGATCGCAGCATCGGCGAGCTGTTCGGGCAGCTGAGCCAGGACATGACCCTCCTGTTCCGGCAGGAGGTCCAGCTGGCCCGGGCAGAGATGAGCGAGAAGATCTCGCAGGTAACCGGTAATCTCGTCTCCGTGGTAGCTGGTGGCTTCGTGGCATATGTAGGCGCGCTCGCGCTCGTCGCGGCGCTGATCCTGGGCCTCCATGAAGCGGCGGACATTTCCCCCTGGGTCTCGGCGCTGATCGTGGGCGCCCTTTTCGCAGGAGCAGGTTACGTGATGTTGAACCGCGGGTTGAAGGAGCTGAAGCGGGTGGACCTCGCCCCCCGCCGAACGGTCGAAACCCTTAAAGACGACGTCCAGTGGGCGAAGGAGCAACGGTCATGAGTGAGTACGAGAGGCAGAATCCCGGGCTCGCTTACGAGCCGACAGGCCAGGATTTCGGATCCGAAGCCACGTCGCGCGCCGAGAAGAGCCCTGAAGATATCGAGCGCGAGATCGAAGAGACCCGTGCCCGGATGAGCAATGACATCGACGAGCTGGGCGACCGGCTGAGTCCCGACAATCTGAAGCACGAGGCCAAGAGCGCCATCAAGCACGTGGCACAGGATGCCGTCTCCAACGTCGGCGAAAGCGCGCGGCGTACCGGCTCCCGTCTGGTAGACGTGATCCGGGAGAACCCACTTCCGGTGATCGCGGTAGGCGCCGGGGTGACCTGGCTTCTGACCCAGCGGTCCAACAGCGATGTCTCCGGCAAC
>DATMDQ010000068.1:0-7595 GCA_035557715.1 Gemmatimonadales bacterium | reverse complement strand
CAGTCGCGCCACGGTGCGCTTTTCCCGCCCCAACGGCATGCGTTGCCGGCAGGCAACGTTCAGCGCCGGTGCGGCGGAGGTCTCGGTCCTGGGCCTGGGGAACAGCCGGTGCGACGAGATCGCATTCGAGGGCGGCATGGGGACAGTGCTCCTCGACTTCAGCGGCGTCTGGAGCTCGAGCTCGCACGTGGAGGTCAAGATGGCGGTCGGCGAGATCACGCTGCGACTGCCAAAGCGGGTGGGGGTCCGGCTGGCGATGGATAAATTCTTAACCAGCTTCGAGTCCCCTGGTTTGCTGCGGCGCGGCGATGCGTTCGTGTCCCCCAACTATGACCGCGCCGAGCGGCGCCTGGATATCGACCTTACGACGGCCATGGGGGGCGTTAACGTGGAGTGGGTGGACTGAGCTCGGGATAAAAAGTGATCTTCGCTGTGTCGCCTGCTTCCCGCTTACGCTGTTTGCTTTTCCCGCTTACGCCTTACTTTAACTGAATGTCCCCGCTCGAGACGCTCGGCTTTGCCCTCGGCACTTCGTTCGCCTCCGGGCTGAACCTGTACGCCACCGTCGCCGCGGCCGGTCTGATGCAGCGGCTTGGCCTGGTTCAGCTGCCGGACTCGCTCCAGGTCTTGTCCCACCCGATCGTCCTGGGCGTGGCGATCACGCTCTTCCTGGTCGAGTTTATCGCCGACAAGATCCCTTACGTTGACAGCGCATGGGACGCGCTCCATACCTTTATCCGCCCTCCGGCGGCGGCGGTCCTCTCTTACAGCGCCTTCGGCAACGTGCCCGAGGAGTACAAGATCGGCGCGGCGCTCCTGGCGGGTAGCGTCGCGCTGACCTCCCACGGCGCCAAAGCCAGCGCTCGCGCGGCGGCCAATACCAGCCCGGAGCCGGTGAGCAACTGGGCGCTCAGCATTCTGGAAGATGGACTGGCGGTGTTTCTGGTGTGGATGGCGGCCCAGCATCCGCTGATCACGGCGGGAATCGTAGTGCTGCTGGTGATCATCTCCGTGCTGCTGATTCGGAAGCTGTGGAGATTCGGGCTACGGCTAGCGCACCGGTTCCGGCGATCAGCAGGGACTAACCACAGAGGAACAGAGGACACGGAGGTAACGTAAATGAGTCTTTCAGCCCAACCTGGCCCGAACTCTCCCCCCTACGCCCACTCCTAGCCGTCGCGCGGCCGAGCCGTTGCGGACCGCGATCTCGATAGCACCCCCGGAGCCCACGTAGGCGAGCAGCCCACCCGCGGTGACATCGCTGTAGGTGCGTCGGAGCGGCCCGAGATCGAGATCTTCCACCTCGAGCCTGGCGTATGTCGGCACCAGCTCCGACGTCAGGTTCGTCACCAGGCTGCCGAATCGATCGACATAGACCACCTCGCCCACCACGGTCTTCCCCTCATAGTGAGGAGCGGTATAGGCCAGGCGTTGGGGGATCTCGCCCAGCGGCTCCCCCAGAGTGTCCAATGGGAGACCATTCGCCAGCCCTGCCGCCGCGGGAGCGAAGACGTCGCGGCCATGAAACGTCGGGGACGCTGCTTCGGGCGTGGGCAGCACGACCGCTTCGACCTCGGCGTCGTGCAGTACCGGGGTGAACACCCCGTTATCGGGGCCGACAAAGAAATGGCCGTGAGCGCCGAACGCCAGCGCTGGCCGCGGCGTGCCAACCCCAGGGTCCACCACCGCCAGGTGGATGCTGCCGGCCGGGAAGCGGTGCCAGGTTCGGCCGATTACGTACGCGCCCGAGCGGACGTCACCCGGCGCGATGCCGTGGGTGACATCCACCAGCGTGACTCCTGGTGCGCGAGTAAGCAGAACGCCCTTCACTTCGGCGACGTAATGATCTGCGCTTCCGAAGTCCGTCAGGAGCGTGATGATGGACATGCGGGAAAGGTAAGAGGTGAGAGGTGAGAGGTAAGAGGTGAGAAGGCGGGGCTGTCATCCTGAGCGTTAGCGAAGGATCTACTTGGCCGATGACATCACTTCCCTCTTACTTCTCACCTCTCACCCTCGAAGAATCGGCAACGACGCACTCCGGCCCGTCGTCTTCTGCTGCAGGATATCGGCGATCTGGCGCAGGCTCACCGCAGCGGGGCTGTCCGGCTGTGCGATCAGAATCGGCTCACCAACATCGGCCAGCGCGGCGAGCTGGGGCTGGAGCGGTACGCTGCCGAGCAGCGGGACGCCAATTTCGTCCGCCAGGCGCTGACCGCCCCCAGAGGAAAAGAGATCGAACTTCCTGCCGGTCTCGGGATCGGTGAACCCGCTCATGTTCTCGACCACACCCAGCACCGGCACCCCTACCCGCTCGAACATCTTGGCGCCGCGCAGAGCATCACCCACCGCCACTTCCTGCGGCGTGGTCACGATAACCGCGCCGGCGACATGTGTGCCCTGGACCAGCGAAAGCTGAGCGTCTCCCGTCCCGGGCGGGAGATCCACGATGAAATAGTCCAGCTGGCCCCAGTCCACGTCGCGGAGAAACTGGTTCATGATTTTCATGATGATCGGGCCGCGCCAGATGGCCGGGGCGTCGCGCTCGATCAACAGGCCGAGTGACATGAGCTTTACGCCGTAGGCCTCGAGCGGCTGGATCTTCCCACCAATGACCGCGGGGCGGTCATTCACGCCAAACATGCGGGGGATATTGGGCCCGTACACGTCCGCATCCATCACGCCCACCCGGAACCCCGCCTGGGTCAGCGCAATGGCGAGGTTGGCCGCGATGGTCGACTTGCCCACACCGCCCTTGCCCGAGGAGACCGCGAGGATCTTTCCCAGGTTCGGCTGATCCATGGGCTGCGGCGCGGGCGGCATCTGGGTGGCGGCGCCTGGACCAGTGGGGGGGCCGTGCGTGGCTTTGGCGGGACCGGCAGGGTTGGTGACGTTGATCTTAATCTCTTCCTTCCGCACCCCTTCGACCGCTGCCACCGCCGCCCGAGCCGACCGGACCAGCGTTGCCGGGTCTTCGGGGGCGAGCAGGAAGGTAAAGCTGACCTTACCGGCCTCAGTGACCTGGAGATCGCGGATCATGCCCGCGGAGAGAAGATCGTTCTCCAGCCTCGGGTTCTGAATCCGGGCCAGAGCGGCTGTGACACGTGCTTCGAGTGATTCGGTCAAGGGCACTAGACCGCCTGCACCTGTTTGACTTCTGGAACCATCTCCCGCAGCCTGCTCTCGATCCCCTGTTTCAGGGTAATCGAGGAAGCCGCGCACCCGTGACACGTGCCCCCCAGGCGGAGAAGCAGAGTGCCGTCCTGCTCGTCGAAATCCACCACCTCCACGTGCCCCTTATGGGAGGCGATGTAGGGGCGCAGGGTGTCGAGGGTGCGTTCGATTCGGTCGATGGTATCCATGTGCCGCCAGTCGAGGAATTCCTAGTAGCTTGGTCGGAATATAATGAGTCAGGAGCTCCTAGCTCCCCCATTCCCCCCCAGATACTCCCGCGCAGCCTTCAGGACCGTCGCCTGAACCTCCGCGAGCGAGCCGGTGAGTGACAACCCGGCCGCCTTGGTATGCCCACCCCCGCCGTAGGGCTTGGCAAAGGCCGCAACATCCACGTCGCCCACCGACCGGAGCGACACCTTCACCCTGCCCTGGGAGATCTCCCGGAACAGCAGCGCCATCCTGACTCCTTCAATCGAGCGGGGAAACTCGACGACGCCATCGAGATCATCGGACGACACGCCGAGTCTCTCAATGGCCCCTGGAGGCACAGTGACCCACGCCAGTCCATACTCGTGCTCCACCACCAGAGTCTGGAGCGCCTCGGCGAAGAGCCGGGGCCGTCCCTCGGGGGCGCGGGCGTATACCTCGAGGTAGATCTGCTCGGGGTCGACACCAGTCTCGAGCAGATCGGCGGCCACTCGAAGGGTATTGGGGCGAGTATTGCTGAACCGGAAGCCGCCGGTGTCGGTCAGGATGGCGACGTAGAGCGCCCGGGCCGCGGCTTGCGTGATTGACCAATCGTTTCCCTTGGCCAGCTCGTACACCAGCTCGCCGGTGGCGGCGGCGTTGGGATCCACATAGCGAGGTCCAGAAGGCAACACCCCGACGCTCACGTGGTGGTCCACACAGGCCACCGGCACGCCCCGCTGCCGCACGGTCTCGATGAGCATACCGAGCCGGGTGAGGTCCGAGATGTCGAGCACCACGATCAGATCGGCTCGGCGAAGCTCTTTCACAGCCTCACCCGATCGATCGACACCCGGCAGGTCATCAAAGAGGAAGTTGAAGCGGGGCGGTGTGGGACTAGGATTGGTGATGACAGCGTCTAGGCCCTGCGCTCGGAGCAGGTGCACCAACCCGACCTCGCTGCCGATCCCGTCCCCGTCAGGGTTTACGTGGGTGGTGATGCACACCCGCTGCCCCGGTTTGAGCGCTGCGGCGAACTCACGGGCCAGAGCGGCCTTCTCGGGGGACAGGGAAAGGGGCATCTCCAAAAACTAATCGGAGCAGCCCCCAATGGTGAGAACCCTAATCTCCCCCGGGGGATGCAAGCTTTGAATGGGTCCGGCTATACAAGAAATAGATGGCTAGACCGATGGCCAGCCAGACCAGCAGCCGGATCCAGGTCTCTATGTCGAGGTAGAACATGAGATATGCGGCCGACAAAACGCCCATGGGAGCCACGAACCACACGAATGGAGTCTTGAAGGGGCGGGGCAGGTTGGGCTCCCGAATCCTTAACACGAGCACTCCAGCGCAGACGATGACGAACGCCAGTAGGGTTCCGATCGAGACCAGCTTGGCGGCGTCGCGTACCGGCAGGATGGCGGCGGGAATGGACACGGCCAGCCCGGTCACGATCGAGGTGATGTAGGGAGTGCGAAACCGGGGATGGATCTTCTGCACAAAGGGCGGGAGCAGCCCATCCCGTGACATGCTGTAAAACACCCGGGACTGGCCCAGGAGTTGGACCAGAATGACCGAGGTCAAGCCGGCGATCGCCCCGATCTTGATGAAGCTGCCAAAGAATCCGAGCCCGGTGTAATCCGCCACTTTGGCGATAGGGGCGGGCACGTCCAACTCAGCATAGGGCACGACGCCGGTCGCAATCGCCGACACCACTATGTATAACACGGTACAGGCGATCAATGACCCGATAATGGCGATGGGCATGTCCCGCTGCGGGTTTTTGGCCTCCTGGGCCGCAGTAGTGACCGAATCGAATCCGATGTAGGCGAAGAACACGATCGCCGCTCCCGCCACGACGCCACTGAACCCGAAGTGCTCCCGCGCCCCGGTATTCTCCGGGATAAACGGGTGCCAGTTGTCC
Organism: Gemmatimonadales bacterium; assembly: GCA_035557715.1. Classification (GTDB taxonomy): domain Bacteria; phylum Gemmatimonadota; class Gemmatimonadetes; order Gemmatimonadales; family GWC2-71-9; genus CAVVWJ01. The sequence goes on along the minus strand of DATMDQ010000068.1, from coordinate 2,314 downwards.
GCGTTCACATGCGACACGGCCAGCGCGATGAACAGGAGGATGACAGCCACCTTGATGAAAACAATGACATTGTTGACCGAGGCGGACTCCTTGATCCCTACTACCAGGAGGGTAGTGATCACCGCGATGATGAAGACAGCCGGCAGATTAAGCAGCGCGGTCACCTGGGTGCCGTCGGCCAGCGTTACTACCGTTCCCCGGGCGGCCTGCCACTGAGCCGGGATATGGATGCCGAGATCGGCCAGGAACGACACCACGTAGCCCGACCACCCGATGGCAACGGTCGTGGCGGCGAGAGCGTACTCGAGCACCAGGTCCCAGCCGATGATCCAGGCCACGAACTCGCCCAGCGTGGCATAGCTGTAGGTATACGCGCTGCCGGCCATGGGAACCAGGGAGGCGAATTCGCTGTAGCAGAGGGCGGCGAAGATTGAGGCGATTCCGGCGAGCACGAACGACAGGATGACGGCCGGCCCGGCGTTCTGCGCCGCCACGGTTCCGGTGAGCACGAAAATGCCGGTACCGATGATGGCTCCGATACCGAGTGTCGTGAGATTTAGAGGTCCGAGCGCTCGCTTGAGACTGTGGTCTCCGGCCGCCTCGGCCTGCAGGGCCGTGACACTCTTACGTCGGAACAGATCCATCTGCGGCCCTCACAGGGTAGGGGTCAGAGGTGAACGTTCCCAACACTACTCATTTCACGGTCTTCCCTCGGAAGGAGACCCCTTCGCGCTCCCGCTGGAGCCGGCTGTGCTTCGCTCCGTAGCCGAAGTAGATCGCGAAGCCGATGGCCAGCCATATCAGGAGCCGAAGCCAGGTGTCTCCTGGAAGCGTCGCCATTAGCCCCAGGCAAGAGAGAACGCCGAGGATCGGAACCAGCGGCACCAGGGGAGTCTTGAACGGCCGATCGAGGTCAGGCCGTTTGCGGCGGAGCACCCAGACGCCGATACAGACCAGTACGAACGCCAGCAGCGTACCGATGTTGACCAGCTCGCCCAGAATCTGGATCGGGAACGTAGCGGTGATGAACGCGACGATGACCCCGACCCAGATGGTCGAGAGATAGGGAGTGCGAAAGCGGGGGTGAACCTTGCCCGCCCAGGGCCCGATCAGGCCATCCCGCGACATGGCATAGAACACCCGGGACTGCCCCAGGAGCATCACCAGCACCACCGAGCCCAGGCCCAGCACGGCGCCCAGGGTTATGAGCGGCCGGAGCCAGGAAAGTTGGCTGATGCGCTCGACCGCATAGGCCACTGGATGGGCCACGTTGAGCTCGGAGTAGTGAACCAGGCCCGTGAGCGTGAGCGCCACCAGCACGTACAGAATTGTGCAGACAATCAGCGATCCCAGAATGCCGATCGGCATGTCCCGCTGCGGGTTCTTGGCCTCCTGCGCCGCGGTGCTCACCGCATCGAAACCGATGTAGGCGAAAAAGATCAGCCCCGCGCCCCGGAACACGCCGCTCCATCCGAACTCGCCGAAGGCGCCGGTGTTAGGGGGGATGAACGGCTTCCAGTTATCAGGATTCACGTACTGCAACCCGAAAATGATGAAGAGCACTACCACGGCCAGCTTCAGGACCACGATCAGGTTATTGACCTTGGCCGATTCCTTGATGCCGACCACCAGGATGGTGGTGGCAACCAGCACGATGAACGCCGCCGGCAGATTGAACAGGGACCCGGTCTTGTTCCAGCCCTCCTGCACACAGGTGGCGACGCTGTTGGTCACGTCGGCGGCGCTGCACCAGCGCAGCGGGGCCGAGGTGATCGCGGTGGGAAGGTGCAGCCCGAAGTAGTCGAGCAGGCTCACCAGATAGCCCGACCAGCCCACCCCCACGGTGGCAGCTCCCATCGCGTATTCCAGGACCAGATCCCAGCCGATGATCCATGCGATGAACTCGCCCATAGTGGCATACGAATAGGTGTAGGCACTCCCGGCCACGGGGACGGTGCTGGCCATCTCGGCGTAGCAGAGGCCGGCCAGTCCGCAGGCGATCGCGGCGACGATGAACGAGATCATCACCCCCGGGCCCGCGTGCAGCGCGGCGGCGATGCCGGTCAGCACGAAGATTCCAGCCCCGATGATGGCACCGATGCCCAGCATGGTGAGGTTGAGGGCTCCGAGTGCGCGATGCAGCGAGCCCTCCCCCGTTTGTTCGGCTTCGGCGCGGAGTTCAGCTATGGACTTGGTGGCCCATAAATTCATACGACGGTCACCTCGAGTTGATGATGCGTCGAGCAGGGTGCAGGGAAGAATCGGTTTTCAGGCGCTGTAGTTCGGAGCTTCTCGCGTGATCGTCACGTCATGC
>DATMDQ010000067.1:0-34790 GCA_035557715.1 Gemmatimonadales bacterium | reverse complement strand
CACGGCCGTCATCGCTGGGGCCATTACGGGCGCGGGTCTGATCGGCGCGACAATCTTTTCACTGGGCCAGATGCGGTATGCCCAGCAGCAGCGCGACGATGCACGTGCCCAGCGCGACAACGCCGTGTACCACGAGCGCCGAGCGGCCGCCTCGAGTGGCTTCATGGAATTCCTGCTCCAGAGCATCGCCCCGACCGGCCAAGCCTACACGATGCAGGAGCTTCTCGACCGGGCGCGCGAGATGCTGGAAACTGATTACCGAGGGGATCCGCGCTTCATGGGCCGGATGATGGTGGAGCTCGCTGACCACTACTTCGAGCTGCACGATCGCAAACGGGAGCTGCCTCTCCTCGCCCGGGCCGAGTCGTTGGCAACTGGGTCCGACGACATGGAGACGGCAGGATATGCCAGTTGCAGGCTGGCCAAGAGCGCTGCCGACGACGGAGATGCCGGCGGAGCGACCCGAATTCTGGACCGGGCAAGCGGGTACCTGGCTCGGCTTCCCCTGTCCGTCGAAGGTCCGCGGGTGCAGTGTCTGCGTGCCCGGTCCGCGCTGGCCAGGCTTCTGGGCCGCACTGGGGAAGCACTATCCCATGCCGAGCAGGCCGTGCGGCTGGGCGAAGCGGCCGGCGACAGCGTCTCCCACTACCACCTTGGGGCCGTCAATGAGGTAGCTCGGGCCCTTCACGACGATGGACAGATTCGCCGCGCGCTCGATCTGACCCGCAAGCTGATCGGCACGCTCGATCGGATTGGGCGGGGGCGGACGCTGGCCATGATGGTCGAGCGGTACAACGAGGCTGCTCTGCTGTCCCGGCTGGGCGAAAAGCGGGCCGCCGCCTTCGCGCTGGACGGGGCGATGAGTTTGGGCAGCGGCATCAATCCCAGGAAGCAGGTCCCCGTTTACATGGCCCTGCTGGCAGGCGAGCTGGCGGGCGACCTGGGCCGGCCGGACTCGGCGGCGACGACGTTCCGGCGGGTCCTGACCGAAACCAGGGGGAGCGGAGACCAGCCTTACCAGGTTCGGGCGCTGAGCGACCTGAGTGGCAGCCTCATTGGGCGGGGGGAGCTAGCCGAGGCGAGGAGGTACCTGGACGAGCTCCGCGGCATGGTGCCTGAGAAATTCAGTTGGCGAGCAGCCGGTTTGGAAGCTCAGCTCCTGTACGCACAGGGTAATAGATCCGAAGGACGCCGGCGGTACCTGGAGGTACTCACCTCCCGCGGCTTCCCGGACCGCGGTCTCGCCACACCCTATTTCTCCAGCATGGTGCTTGACGCATCGCTGATGGCCCTGGGGAACGGCGATATGGTGGCGGCCGAATCACTGGCCCGGCACGCCTTGAGGCTGGCTGGAGGGGAGGGCCAGGACGAGACTCGGAGCGGGACGATGGGCTACGCGAGGGTGACGCTGGCCCGGGCGCTACGCTCGCGGGGGGATACCGCCCGGGCGATTGCGGAGCTCCGCCAGAGCCTGCCTGCTCTGGTAAAGGGCTACGGCCCCGATCATCCCCGAACCCGGGAGGCCCACGAATTACTGGGTGTCAGTCCTGTTGCAAAGCGTGATGCAGCAGCATCCTCGCCTTCCGCCAATCCCGCTGCGCCGTCCGTTCAGAGACGCCTCGGAGCTCGGCGATCTCCACGAAGGAGAATCCTCCGAAGAAGTGCAGGTCAACCAGCTCGGCGAGTGCAGGGTCCAGCTCGGCCAGCTGCCTCAGAGCGTCGCCCAGCGCGTCGAGATCCTGCCCGGCCTCGAGCGCGGCCGGGGTACCGACCTCCTCCTCGACCAGCGTGATCTCGTAATCACGGCCGCGCTTCTTGGCCCGACGGCGGCGCGCGTAATCAATCACCAAACCGCGCATCGCACGGGACGCGTAAGCGAAGAACCGGGCTCGGTCCGGGAACTTCGCGTCCCGCCTGCCCATCATGCTGAGGTAGGCGTCGTGCACCAGCGTGGTGGTGCCCAGGGTGAGGCTCCCACCTCCCCGTTCCAGCTGACGCTCGGCGAGACGGTGTAATTCAGTGTAGAGGCTCGCGAACAGCTCATCGGCTGCCTGTGGATCTGCCTGGCCGGCGCGGCTGAGCAATTCGGCGATATCGGTGGGCACGTGGTTTCCGGTGCGAACCCCGGCGCGACAAGGCAGCTTACAAAGGCGGCGCGCTAGCGGCTGACCCTTGTCGCAGCAGCTGTTCGACGCTGTTGATGAGTCCGTCCCGGGGGAACGGCTTTTGGAGGAAGGGGGCCGACGTGCTGGGGGAGCCGCGCTGGAAGATATCGTTCACGTCGTACGCCGACATATAGAGTATGGGAAGAGTCGGCCGGCTTCGCGCCAGCCTGCGCCCCAGCTCCCGCCCGTCCATGCCAGGCATGACCACGTCGGTTACGACCAGATCGATCGTCTGCGGCCCCGATTCCACCAGTTCCAGCGCCTCACCCCCATGGGTGGCCTCCAGCGTCTGGTAACCCTCGGCGCGGAGAGTTCGGCAGACCAGGTCCCGCAGACCCTGTTCGTCGTCTACAACCAGGACCACGCGACGCGACTGGCTCCCCTGCAAAGCGGAGGCCGCCGCGCTCGTTATTTTTTCGGACATTGCACCCCTGTAGAGTTGCGAGCAATGCCGCAACATACCCCCGGAGGGCAGGGGTCGCCAAGGGTTTGGGTGCTAGACCCGGCGCCGTCCGGTAAAGAGGTTAAACAGGAACACCACCACGGCGATGACGAGCAGAATGTGAATAAGACCGCCGGCCACCTTGAACACTCCCCACCCGAGAACCCAGGCTACCAGCAGGACAATAGCGAGCCACAACATGGAGACGCCCTCCGGGAAGGTAAACGGTTAGCAGCGGACGATGGATCATAGCGTTCCCCCCGCCTGCCGTCTGTGACGGCACTTACAGAGGGATGGGAGCTGGGAGTCGGCAGCCAGACCACCACCGAGCACCAGGCTCCCAGCTCCCAGCTCCTTAGGTACCCACGTCACATCCCAAACGATCCCTGGCGTCCAGTTTAGCACCTCATCGAGGAGGGTCATCGCCTCTGAGAGTCAAACATGGTCCCGAGCCACCGAGTGGATTGAATGGAAGACGAGCGTTACCGGCTGATCGTCGAAGCCTCCGTGGACTACGCGATGTTTCACCTCGGGCTCGACGGGATCATTGAGAGCTGGAACCCCGGCGCGGAACGCATTTTCGGCTTCGGCGCCGGCGAGATCGTGGGGCGGCACGGCTCGGTCCTGTTCGTACCGGACGACGTGTTCCGGGGAGAGCCCGAGCGGGAGCTTAAATTCGCCGCGGAAACCGGACGGGCGGAGGACACCAGGTGGCACCTGCGGAAGGACGGCTCGCGGTTCTGGGCCCACGGTGTCATGGTCGGTCTCCGGGATCGCTCGGGCACTCTGCTCGGCCTCGCCAAGATCGTGCGTGACGATTCGGGCAGGAAGCAGTCGGAGGAGCTGCTTCAGTATCAGCTCAACCTGGCGGACGCCATCGCCAGCAATGCGGCGGAAGCCCTGTTCCTGGTGGACAGCGAGGGACGAACCACCTTTGCCAATCCCAGCGCGGTGCAGATGTTCGGCTGGAGCCTGGAGGAGCTGACCGGCCAGTTCTTCCATGCCAAGCTGCACGACCGCCGGCCCGACGGCTCGCCGTACCCGATCTCGGAGTGCCCCCACATGCAGGTGTTGGCCTCGGGGCAAATGCTGCGCGGTCAGAACGACTATTTCATTCACCGGGACGGTCGAATGATTCCCGTCACCTGTTCCACCGCGCCGATCATGGGCGACGGGGCGATAGCCGGGGCAGTCCTGGTGGTCCGGGATATCACGGAGGAACGGCGAGCCGAGGAAGCCGACCGGGAGCAGGAGGAAGCATTCCGGCAAGCCCAGAAGCTGGAGAGCATCGGCGTGCTGGCGGGTGGGATCGCTCACGACTTCAACAATCTGCTGACCGGCATCATGGGCAACGCGGGGCTGGCGCGCCGCGCCATCGTCGCGGACCGGAAGGAGCGGGCGGTCCATCTGCTCGAGGACGTGCTAAAGGCCAGCGAGCGCGCCGCCGATCTGACCCGACAGCTCCTGGCCTACGCGGGGAAAGGCCGATTCGTCATCCAGGCGCTGGACCTCTGCCGGCTGGTCACGGAGGTGAGCACCCTTATCCGTGCTTCGCTCTCCAAGCAGATCATGCTGGTCCTGGACCTTCCCGACGAGTGTCCTCCCATCGAGGGAGACCGGACCCAGCTTCAGCAGCTGGTGATGAACCTGGTCATCAATGGGGGCGAGGCGATCGGCGACGCGGCGGGAACCCTGACCGTGCGGATCCGGGTCGAGCATTTCACCGAGCGGCGCCGGCGCATCCGCACCGAGGGATTTCCCATTGCTACCGGCGACTATGTCCGGGTGGATGTCATCGACACCGGTGCCGGGATGGACAGCGAAACCAGGGACCGGATCTTCGAGCCCTTCTTCACCACCAAGTTTCTTGGCCGTGGGCTGGGCCTCTCGGCTGCTCTGGGAATTGTCCGGGGCCACAGGGGCGCGATTGGAGTGACGAGCGAGCCGGATCAAGGAACCACCTTTACTATCCTGTTGCCGGTATTTCGCTCGGCGCATCAGCTCGATGACAGCGCCCCTGAGGTGTACGGTGAGCGTGATTTCCGGGGGGTGGGAACGGTATTGGTGGCGGATGATGACCCCATCGTCCGCGCGCTCGCGGCCAGCGTGCTGGGGGAGGCGGGGTACACGGTGGAGCTCGCGGAGGACGGCATCCACGCGGTGGAGCGGCTCCAGGAACTGGGAGAAAGGGTCAGCCTGATCTTGCTCGACCTCACCATGCCCAGGTTAGCTGGAGCCGAAGCCGCTCGGGAGCTGCGCCGGATTCAACCCGGCATCCCGATTGTGGCCATGAGCGGTTATGGAGACATCGAGGTGATGGAGCGCTTCAGCGGGGCCCACATCGACGACTTCCTCCCGAAGCCCTTCGCACCGGATCAGCTCGCTGCCAAGGTCAGGGATGTCCTGGCGCTGGCAGCAGGCTGACGCGGTGTCGGTTTAGAAGAGGTATCGCACCCCCGCCTGGAATTGGCGCGGCTCGCCTAACCCGCTCCGAATGGTTCCGTCGAAGTTGAGGAAGGTGCCGCCCGACGATGGGTCCTTGAAGTTGTCGTTATTGGTAATGTTGAACGCTTCGAAGATCAGCTCCACCGCCCCCTGCGCAACATTGAATGGCTTGGAGACCCGGATATCCCAGGAGAAGTACTTGTTCTCCCGGCGGATGGTATTCCGTTGGAGTACGTGGCCGTCGGGACAGATCCGCTGCGCCGGCACGGCTGCGCGCTGCCCGGTGCCCACGTTGGCCGGTCCGCAGACCTCCGAGGCGGGTTGAGCCGAGTACGCGCTCAACCGGTTGTTCATGTAAATGTCCCCGGGAAGAATGGCGAGCACCCAAGCGTTGAAGCGGTGGCGCTGGTCGCGGTCGCTATAGTTGTACTCCTTCTCCAGCGAGTCGGCCCGGGCATAGCGGAAGGTGAACGGATCCCGCTCGTTGTCGTCGTCGGCCTTGTCCCAAGAGAGCGTGTAGTTCAACTGGAACTGGAGCTTGGTGCTGATTAGCCGACTCAGCTCTGCCGTGATGCCGTTGAAGCGGGACTTTGCCGAGCTCTGGACCACGGTGAGCGATCCCAATCCTGCGGTGCCGACCGGGGAGAAGTCTGTATCCCACGGGCCGGCCGCCCCATTGCCGAACACCGGATCGTTCGCGTTGAAGAAGCGGGTCAGGTGATCGGTTCGAGCGTGAGTGGCGCTGAGGCCGGCGACCAGGCCGGATCCGATTTCCCGCTCGTAGCCCACGGTAGCGGTGAAGGTGCGCGGGTTCTGGAAATCCTTGTCAAAGACGAAAATCCCCGGCTCGAAGGGTCCACCGGGCGGAGTCGGCAGCAGGTCGCCGTAGGCTGGCGGCGGCCCGAGAATCGGAGTCAGTTCACTGTTCCGGAAGAGGCTCTGTCCCCGGGAGCCGTCGGTGCTGCGGCTGCTGGCCAGGTTCAGTCCGGGAACCCGTGCATAGTAAATGCCGGCGTTGGCCCGGAGCAGATTCTTGTTATCGCCATTGACGTCCCAGGCGATGCCCAGCCGGGGCTGGAACATGCTGTAGTCGGACGGGATGGTGCCGTCGCCGGGGAAGTCGAAGGTGCCCACCGGCGTGGTGGATGAGGTGCCGATCAAGGGCTGATAGAAGAGATCCGGGATCGGGGTGATCAGGGACGGCTGGATCTGTGCTTCCCACCGCAGGCCATAGTTGAGGGTCACGTTCGAGCGGGGTTTCCAGCTGTCCTGGAGGAACAAGGCCAGCTCGTTCTGAATGATCGTCTGGGTGCCTGCCTCATCCACCGTGAGTCCACCGAGACCGGCCTGCTGCAGGTAGAGCGCCACCGGCCCCGTGATGTGCTGGCCCAGGGGGCACGCGCCTGTGGTCTGGCTGGGCGTGGGCGTGTTGACGACGTCCAGGGCGCACTCGACGTATCCGTTCCCGTTGGCGGCGTAGTTCAGGAAGCCGTTCACCGAGGTAAAGCCGATCCGGCCATTACCGAATCCTCTGAACGTCTGAGTGACCCCGGTGCGGTTCCACTCGCCACCGATCTTGAACAGGTGGCTTCCGCTCACGATCGAGACGTTGTCCAGCACCTGGAAGCGGTAGTCGTGGGCATCCACCGGAATGAAGAACGGCATACCGACCCGATAGCCCTGGAACGAGGCGTCAGGCGCCACGAAGCCGATGTCCGTGTCGGGAAAGGGTCGCCCGACCCCCGGATTTATCGCCCCTTCGTAAGGCCGGGGCCGGTCCTCCCGGGCCCACTGGAACCGGAACTCGTTGGAGAGCGAGGAGGAGAACAGGGTCGTCAGGCTGCCGTTGACCGCGTGGGAGAAGTCGCGCTCCAGGGCGTTGGCGCTGCGGCTCCAGAAGTCGACATCGAAGGTTCCGTTCTCCTGCGACGAGTTGGTGTAGTTGTACTTGAGGGACGCATTGTTATTCTGGCCCAGCTTGAAGTCGAGCTTGCCCAGGAAGACGTTGGCGTCGTTGGTACGGCCAATCGACCCAAAGTCCCCCTGGAGCGACCCGCCATAGGCCGTATCCACGAAGGCCAGCAGCGCCGGGTCAATAGCGCCCAGACGATCGGCCTGCTTGGTGTCGTTGTACTCCTGCTGGTCGTAGGCCAGGAAGAAGAACACCTTGTCGCGGACCAGGGGTCCACCGAAGGTGGCTCCGAACTGGTGTTGCTGAAAATCAGGAGCAAAGCCGGTGGTGGTACCGCCCGGAGAGGTGTGGCTGTAGTCGGCAGAGAGCTCATCGTACTTGCCGAAGTAGTGGGCCGAGCCGTGGAACTGGTTGGTGCCGGACTTGGTGATGATGTTGACGAAGCCACCGCCGGATCGGCCGAACTCGGCATTGGCGCCATCCGAGACCACCACGAAGTCCTGCACCGCGTCGAGGTTGAAGGTAAAGGCCGGCCGCTGGCCTCCCCGCTGCTCGCCGAAGAAAGGGTTGTTGAAGTCCGCCCCATCGACCGAGACATTGTTGTGAATCCCGCGCTGGCCCCCGATGCTCAGCTCGTCCCCGTCGGGTCCCTGCACCGTGGCCACGTTCGGGGTCAGCGTGGTGAAGTTGAAGATGTTTCGCCCGTTGTTGGGCAATCCCTCGACCGCCTCAACGCTCAACCGGGTGGCCGATTCCGAGCTGGTTACATCTATTGCCGGTTCCGCCGTCACGGTGAGCTCCTCGAGCTGCGTCGCCTGCGGCGCCAGGGCAAAGTCGGTCTGGACCGTCTCACCCAGTCGGAGCGCAACGCTGTCCCGCCTGGATTCCCGGAAACCCAGGGCTCGCGCGCGAACATCGTAGTGACCTACCTGAAGCAGCGTGGCGACGAACACCCCGCTCGCGTTGGTATTCAACGTCCTTTGCGCGTTGGTCTCGCGTTGACGCAGGGTCACGGTGGCGCCGGACAACGGGGCACCCGTGGAGTCCGAGATCCGTCCCCGGATGACTCCGGTACTGGCCTGAGCCTGGGCTTGGAGTGCCGCCGGGAGGCAGGCGAGAACGAAACCAACCAGGAGCGCGCGGGTGGATCGGAACGGCAGACGAGGCAGGGCCATGGAGCGGATATCCTTTCGGACGAAAGGCCTGCAGAGATCACGCTGTTGCTGAGGGACGGGGCATAGCATATCGTCGGACCGGCCGGGTCGCAAGGAGGATCCGGCCGATCCTCAGCGCGAGCGCGAACGCCGCGGCGGGTCGCCCGCGAAGGTCTCCTTCACTCCTTCTACCACGTTGGCAGTGGTGTTCTTCAGGGTCTTCCAGGTCTTCTCTCCCGCGTGCAGCACGGTACCGATACCGCCCCGCGCTACCTTCAATCCTTTCTTTGCCTGTCGCTTCAAGCCAGCCGCCTTCGATGCGGTCGTCTTCTTGGCGTGGCGCTTGGGGGTGGACTTCCGGGCCGGCTTCTTCCTGGAGGACGGACGCTTGGTTGACGCGCTCTTCTTCGCGGCACGGCGCTTGGCGGACTTTCGGGTCGCGGCCATGGCGGTCTCCCGATTTGGCGTGAGTCTGCGGCCGGGTATGGAGGGCAACCCGGCAAGCGAGAACAAGATAAGGTGTGTGCGGCCTGTCACAGACGCCAGGGGGTCTTACCTTTGAGCTTGGTAGCCAGGCGGTCGGCAGCGGCCATTCCCGGAGCAATCATGGGCCAAAGCGGAGCAGCGCAACGGGTGACCAGGACGGCACTCGCTGCGCGGGCGATAGCGCGGGTGGCAACCGGTACCGAGTGGGCCCGAGTCGGCGCATATGTGCGCGGACCGTTGCTCACGCTGGCCACGGTCATTCTGTTCGACCAGCTCAGACGGAACAACCTGCCCATCACGCACCCGTTTCCCTTTCTGATCCTCGCTGCCGTTTACGCCACTTACAGCGGCGGGATCGGGCCCGGAGTCATCAGCGCGTTGGTGACCATGGTGTACGGGCTCCACTTTCTCTCCGAGCCTGGCTCCATCCTGCGCTACACCCCCTCCAACGGGTACAGCCTGCTGGCCCTGGGTCTGGCAATGACCGGCATCATCATGCTGGTTGCTCGCCTCAAGCAGCGTGCAGAGCGAGCCGCCTCTATCGAGCTCTCCCGGGACGAGATGGCGCGAGTCGAACGGCGGCTTGGCTTCATCGACGAGGCCAGCGCCGTGCTGGCCTCATCGCTGGATTACCGGCTCACGCTGCGGGATCTCTCCCGGCTCGCAGTGCCGGCGCTGGGAGACTGGTGCGCGATCCACGTGGCCACCGAGCAGGGGAAGCTGCAGTTCATCTCTGGCGCGCACCGGGATCCGTCCAAGGACCTCCTGGTCCGGGCGCTCTGCGAATACGGCTCGGGGCGCCCGCCGTTCGGCGCGGCGCAGCGGCCCGACATGGGTAGTGTGACGGACGAGCTCCTTCGTGGCCGCGCCGAGGATGAGGAACAGCTCAAGCTGTTTCGGGGCCTGTCGCCCACATCCTTTATACGGGTTCCCATGCCGGCTCGGGGAAAGAGCGCCGGGACGATCACCCTGGCGGTGGGCACCGACTCGGGGCGCAGCTACGATGCCAACGACCTGGCGTTCGCGGAGGAGCTGGCGAGCCGGGCAGCGCTGGCGGTGGACAATGGACGACTGCACCAGGCGGCCCACGAGGCCAACGAGCGCTACGGCATGCTGTTCCGGAGCAACCCCCAGCCAATGTGGGTATTCGAGATCGACACCCTCGCCTTTCTCGAGGTGAACGACGCCGCCATCCGCCAGTACGGCTATACCCGGGATGAGTTCCTCTCGATGACGATCATGGACATCCTCCCTCCGGATGATGCTCCAGGGCTCCACCATGGACTGGAGCGCACCGGTGTCATGCGGGGAGACGTGGCTCTCTCTCAGCATCAGCGCAAGGATGGAACCATCGTGGACATGGAGCTGGTGTCGCACGAGATGGAGCTGGGTGGGCGGCAGGCCCGCCTGGTTCTCGGCACTGACATCAGCGAGCGCACCCGAACCCGCGCGGCGCTGCACCAGAGCGAAGAGCAGTTGCGCCAGGCCCAGCGGATGGAGGCCGCCGGCCGCCTGGCGGGTGGTGTGGCCCACGACTTCAACAACTTGCTCACCACTATCCGCGGCTTCAGCGACATACTCCTTCGCGATCTCCCCGAGGAGCATGTTCGCCGAAAGGATGTGGAGCAGATCCGGAAGGCTGCCGACCGCGGAGCGCAGCTCACCCGGCAGCTGCTGACGTTCGGAGGGCAGCCGGTCGTTCAGGCCCGATCGCTCGAGCTGAACAGTGTGGTCACGAACATGGAAGGGTTGCTTCGACGCCTGGTCGGGGCCGATATCCAGCTGGTCACCCGGCTCCGTCCGGGTCTGGGTGACGTGAAGATGGATCCGGGCCAGCTGGAACAGGTGCTGGTAAATCTGGTGCTCAATGCGCGCGACGCGATGCCGGCCGGAGGCACCCTCACCATCGAGACCGGCGAGCGCCAGATCAGCGGGTCCACCCGGGGCCGTTCGGTCAAACCCGGCCGCTACCTCGTGCTCGCCGTCAGCGACACCGGGAACGGCATGGAGGCAGAAGCCCTGTCGAACACCTTTGAGCCGTTCCTCGCTTCTCACGCCCCCGGTAGTCGGTCCGGGCTCGGGTTGTCCATCGTGTACGGGATCGTGAAGCAGAACGGAGGCGGCGTCCGGGTATCGAGCGAGCCGGAGCAGGGTACCACGGTCAAGGTTTTCATCCCCCGGGTGGAAGGCGACGCGCCTGCGGCCACGGATGCCCCGCCTTCACTGCGCGGCGAGGAGACTGTGCTGGTGGTGGAAGATGAGGACGGCGTACGCGAGCTGCTCTGGCAGATTCTGACCGAGCACGGACACACGGTGCTCGAGGCACGCCATGGACGTGACGCTCTGGGCGTGGCTTCAGGATATGGCCATGCGATTCAGCTGGTGGTCACCGACGTCGTCATGCCTGAGATGGGAGCCGGCGAGTTGGTGGATGCGCTGTTGGCGGAACGCCCCGAGCTCAAGGTTCTCTACATCTCAGGCTACACCGACGACGAGGTCATGCGGCGGGGAATCACGGAGCGCGGAGCCGCGTTTATGCATAAGCCGTTCACGTCGGTGGAGCTGATGCGGAAGGTGAGGGAAGTGCTGGATACAGCGGGAACTGCGACGGCGTGAGCGGGGAAGAAAGAGCGTGAGCGGGGCACCCCTTCCAGTCCCCGCTTACCACTTAGGCTGTCCTTTCCCCGCTTACCGTTTTTATCGAACCCGCCTCTGCAGGTTACGAAGCACGTCCGCACTCGGCTCCCCGTGCAGGTACAGCATCACGTCTCCTTGAGTCCACCGCAGACTCCCCGCTGCCGCACCCGGGGCCTGACCGGTCCGCAACCGCTGCTGATCCAGCATGATCATCCGCCCCCGCTCCAGATACACCACCCGAACGACTGGCCGGTTGGGATCGGCGCCGGGAACCAGCCGGCCCGGCGTGAGGCCGATGAATTCAGGCGACAGGGCTTCGATCACGTGGACCGGTCGCCCAAGCTGGGTCACCGCCTCGTCCAGCCCGATGCGGAGATACACCTGCGCGCGCTGCTCGAGCGTGCGCGGGGCCGGAGCTGGCTCGGCCGCCGGCGGAAGCTCGGCTCGTGGCGGCGGAAGCGAGGCGGTCGCCGCGTTGGCGCGGGACCGCAGACGTTCGCGGTCGAGCTCTTCCAGCGCGGCGGCTGCCGCCATGCGAGTGGCGAGATCCTGGCTCTCCGTGTTTTGCTCCGCGCCCGAGTCGGCCCGGCCGGTCGCGAGCGTCTGAGTATCCGGGACCGCGACCTCGGAGTCCTTGGCCGCTGCCCCGGCGGTGTCCAACTCGTCCAAAGCGGCAGCCGCTGCCGGCGCGGGTTGGTCACCCGCGGCTTTGCGTTCGGGTGCTGCCTTCGCGAGCGGCGCTCGGGCTGCCGGGGCTGGGCGCACCTGGCGGGTCACTGCCGACTCGGGTCTTCCGGTCTCCTGCTGGCTCACGACTGCGGGTGGCGGGGCGGGACGAGTCAGGTCCCGCGAGCTCAGCTCCAGGCGGGGCTTGTCCGGCTGCAGGGCTCCCTGGATCAGACGCTCGGCGCCGAAGACCACCAGGATCACGGCGGCCCACTTGAAGACTCGACTGGCGATGCGCCGGTCAGTCTTCTCGAGGGGATCGGGCAGGAGCAGCTCCGGTGCCGATTCCCACGGCGGCGGGTTGCGCGGCGGGATCGTGTCGGCCGGGCGGGGCTCGGGCTCGGGCCGAGTCCGGCTGGAGCCCGCGGGGGCCTCCAGAGCTCCGACCAACCGGTCCGCCTCTGCCAGAAACTGCTTGACGTCCTGAAGGCGTGAGTCACAGGCAGCACAAATGCCGAGGTGGATTTGGATCTCCTTCACTTCGGAGAGCTCCAGCTCGCCATCGAGCAGCGCGTGCAGCGTACCTTCATCAAGATGCGACATGCTTCCCTCTCGCTTCCGAGCGATACGCCTCTACCAGACGGCGGCGGGCGCGGGCCAGCGTGGTGCCGACCGCACCCTTGGAGAGCCCCAGCGTGGCGGCGATCTCTTCGTAGTTGAATCCCTCAGCCTTGAGCAGGAGCGCCTCGCGGTCGCGCTCTCCCAGCGTCGCAAGCGCGGAGCGAACAGCGGCGCTCCGTTCGTTTCGTTCCAGGTCCGCTTCCGGACCCTGGGGCGGCCGGTCGTCACTCCGGAGGAGCTCGAGCCGGCGCCCCTGGCGCAGCGCCCGGCGCCCGTCCTCGCGAACCAAGTTGAGCGCCACAGCAAACAACCAGGGACGCGGGTTGTTGGGTGGAGCGGCAACCGCCCGGGCGAAGGTCTCCTGGGCCAGGTCTTCCGCCCGATCCCGATCACCGGTCCGGCGATAGAGCATCCGGACCAGTGACTCGTAGTACAGTTCGAAGAGCTGGGTTAGGTCGGCCGTCATGTCCCTCTAGAGTAACGATACGTTCCCGGGCTCCTGCGACCAAAAATCGCTGCAGGAAATATGCTCGAAAGGACGTTCCGATCTCGGTGATGGAGATCCTACCGGGAACCCTACCCTCCGTCCAGACCTGCTGAACAGGCGTCATTCCTGCGGCCGTTGTCCAGGTTGACACCAGCTAAACTCTTATATTCATGGATGTTAGAATAAGCATGACCAAGCTGCCCTCTCCCACGGGTACGGCGACAGGCAGCGCCTACTCAGGCTGTGGGACGGGAGGGAGATGCACCGCAGGGGATAAGTTGCACGCTCATTCGGCTGCACTCTCCGCGAATCGGCGGAGAACGGCAATGAGGTCCTCGGCCAGAAACGGCTTCTGCAGGAATCCGGTGGTTCCGGGGCCTGACGCGCTGAACTGGGGGGCCACTACCTGTTCGGTATAACCGCTCATCATCAGGATGGGGAGCTCGGGCCTCAGTGCGCGCAGGCGGCGGAATGTCTCGGCTCCTCCCATCCTTGGCATGGAGAGATCCAGCAGGACCGCGGTTACGCCGTCACCCAGCTCCTCCATGATCTCCAGCGCGCGACGCCCATCAGGGGCGGCGATGGTTTGAAATCCGATCTCCTGCAGTATCCGCTCGGCTACCTCGCGAACCCCTTCCTCGTCGTCGACCACGAGGATGGTGCCGCTCCCCTGCCAATCGCTCCGCTCCGCCGTGGCCTTGGCGGGGGCGCGCGCAGTGCCGGCAACCGACGGAAAGAGGACCCGGAAGGCGGTCCCCTCGCCGGGCGCGGTGCGAACCCGGATCAGCCCGTGGTGGCTGCGGACAATGCCCATCACCGCGGCCAGTCCGAGCCCGCGCCCGGTGAACTTGGTCGAGAAAAATGGATCGAAGATCCGGCTCAGGGTATCCGGAGCCATTCCGCCACCGGTGTCCCCGACCTCGAGGTACACGAAAGGACCTTCCCCCGAATCCAGCGGGCTCTCGCCTTCGAGCGCCACCCCAAAGAGCTGGTCGTCCAGGTCCTCCCGCCGAGCGACCCCGGTGCGGAGCGTGATGGTCCCGCCAGTCTCGCCCAGCGCATCCGAGGCATTCGTGATGAGGTTCATCACGATCTGGCGGACCTGGGTGGGATCGGCACTGACCGCCGGGAGGGTAGGGGAGAGTTCCCAGGCGAGGGTCGCCTGCTTCGAGATTCCGGTGCGCAGCAGTGTGGCCATCTCCCTCACCTCGGTCGAGAGATCGAGATGGCGGACGACAAAAGCACCCTTCCCGGAGTAGGCCAGGAGCTGCCGGGTCAGATCCGCGGCGCGCAGGGTGGCCCGGACCACTTCCTCTATGGGTTCTCGGGCCGGCGATCCTTTTGACAGGTTGCTCAGGGCGATATCGGCGTTTCCCAGGACCACGTGGAGCAGGTTGTTGAAGTCGTGCGCGATCCCGCCCGCCAGCACCCCGATGCTCTCCAGCTTCTGCACGTGACGAGACTGGGCCTCGCTGAATTCGGCCGCGCGTCGAGCCCTCTGTTCCTTGCCCACCAGCTCCTGGGCGAGGTGATGGGCCTCGGTCAGGTCGGCGGTGCGGGCCGCTACCCTGGACTCCAGGTCCGCATTGAGCGCGCGAATCTGCCGCGCCATCTGCTCTCGCTCGCTGACATTGCGGAGCAGCCAGCGGATTCCTCGTGACTCGCCGTTGCCAGCCGGGGCGACGACGTAGGTGAGCTCGGCATCCAGCGTGCCGGCATTCCTCGGCTGAAGCTTGAAGGCGGCCGTGTGCTGTCCTGCAGCTGTTCCCATGCCGGTCAGAAGGGAGCGAAACCGCGCTCGATCTTCAGTGGCGATGTAAGCGGCCAGTGCCTTGCCGCCGAGAAAGTTCACGGGGACGTTGAGGAGCCTGGCGGCGGACCGATTCGCCTGGCGCACGATCCCGCTGGCATCGGTAATCAGGTACGCGCCCGGGGCGAAATCGAACAGCTCCTGATAACGCCTCCGTTCGCTCTCCAGCTCGAGGTGGGCAGCCGACAGCTCCTCGTTCTGTTGCCGGAGCTCCTCTTCTGCCACTCGGAGCTCCTCCAGCGCGACCTTCAGGTCTTCCAGCGTTTCGCCGGCTGTCGGCTCAACGTCCGAGCCCAGCGCGGTGATCCGGGCATGCATAGCCTGGACCCGGTCGGCGTACTCCTTCCGGTTCACTGGTTCGCCTCGGCGCGAATCGGGTGATTACATCCGGCCATCGTTCTCTTCCACAAGTAGGATGACGCCCTGCGGTTCTCCACCATTGGGTTGCGCCAGCTGGGTGCAGGTCACCTTGACCCGAATCACCTTGCCTCGTCGGTTCGTAGCCTCCAACATCACCTCTACGAACTTCTTCTCATCGGTGCTTGCGAGGCACTCCCGGATAGGTCCCTTGAGCTGGTCCACCGGCAGGCCGATGTCAAGATTCAGAAAATTCTTGTTCTGGGCCTCGTCCGCTCGCAGACCCCACATGTTCTCCGACCGGCGGTTCCATTTCTGAACCCGGAGCTCACGGTCCAGCATCACCACCGCGCCGCGGAGACTGGTAAAAATAGCCTCCAGAATAGCGTTGAGATGGCCCAACTCAGTGCCCCGCTCTCGGGTCTCCTGGTTCATCACCTGGAGCTCACCATTGGTCGCCTGGAGCTCCGAGTTCATGGTTTCCAGCTCCTCGTTGGTGGACTGGAGCTCCTCATTGGTTGTCTCCAGCTCCTCCACCGTGGACTGCAACTCCTCGTTCGTGGTCTCCAGCTCCTCGTTGGTGGACTGCAGCTCCTCCAGCGCGGTCTCCAGCTCCTGGTGAGTGCGCTGCACCTCTTCCTGAAGCCGATGCGCCCGGGTTACATCGGTGAAGACGCAGTTGCACCCAAGAAAGCTGCCATCCGCGTCGGCTACAGGAATCACGAGCAGATCGAAGTACAGAGTCTGTCCGGCCGGCCCCTTCCAGGCGCCGTCTGACTGCGAGATCGGCCGGTGCTCGGCGTACGCACGATCGATACAGGACCGGAGCTCGAAGGGCCGGTAGGACAGCTCGAGGTCCTGTAAGGGCCGTCCCAGGTCGTGCTCACTGACACCAAAGGCGGATCGCAGCTCGGCGTTCATCTGCACCACCTTCCCGCTGTGATCGACCAGGAGCTCGGCGACCGGAGAGCTGTCCGCCGACGATTCGCGGAGCTGCTGGATCACCTCCACGGGCTCGACCCAACGAGACCGGTCGAGCTCGCCTGCCCGGCCCCGTGGTGAGTCTACTGCCTTCGTGAAGAGCCGCCGCTTAACATCTACGGCGCCAAGGCTGACTGAATGCGTCAGCAGGGTCTCGGACTTTCCCAGGAAGAGGATGCCGCCGTTCACCAGGGCGAACTGGAATCGGGCCAGGATCCTGCGCTGGGCGTCGGCCTTGAAGTACATCAGGCAGTTGCGGCAGACCAGCAGGTTGATCCGTGAGATCGGGGCGTCCTGGTTGAGATCGTGCCGCCCGAAGATGACGCTGCGGCGCAGCTCCTTGTTGAAGGCAAAGCGATCGTCCTGGCGGTCGAAGTACTTTTCCAGCAGGTCGGGCGGCACGCTTTCCACCGCGCGGCTGTCATAAGAGGCCAAGCGGGCCTGTCCGAGCGCTTCCTCGTCCACATCGGTGCCGTAGATCTTGACCCGCTCGCGAAACTGCTCCCAGCCGAGGGCCTCGGCCAGCAGCATTGCAATGGTGTAGACCTCCTCCCCGGAAGCGCAGCCGGCGCTCCACACCCTGACCTGCTCCCTCGGCCTGGACCCCGCGAGCAGTCCCGGAATCACGTCGCTCGCCACGTACTCCCAGGCCTGGGGATCCCGAAAAAAGCTGGTGACGTTAATCAGGATGGTGTTGAAGAGCCGGGTGAACTCGTTGGAGTCCACCTGGAGGTAGTCGAGATAGTCGGCGAACGACCGTATTCCCACCGTCTGCATACGTACCTGCACCCTGCGCATGAGCGTCGCCCGCTTGTAAGCGGTGAAATCGAACCCACGGCTCTGCTTCAAGTACAGCAGCAGTGCCTCGAGCTCGGCGGCTGCCGCGGGCGACACCTCGGTGGGCTGGGGGTCAGGGACGACCTGGCTCGGTTTGTTCATTCTACCTCGCCGCAGAGGACCACGAGCGCCGGCGCGATCTGATCGAGGGGAAGGATCTGGTCCACCTGCCCCGCGTCGATCGCCGACTTCGGCATGCCAAAGAACTCGGAGGTGGACTCGTCCTGGACGATCACTCGTCCCCCGGCCTGCTTCACCGCCTGGGCGCCGGTGGCTCCGTCATGGCCGGTGCCAGTCAGCACCACCGCCACGCCCCGGGATCCGAAGCTTCCGGCGATGGATTCGAAGAGTCGGTCGGCGGCGGGACGAACGAAATGCACCGGCGGGCGGTGGGAGAGGGAGATGGTGCCCTCCGGGTCCACCAGAATGTGCGCGCCAGGGGGCGCGATCAGCACGACACCGACCTGAAGGTGGTCGTTGCTGGCTGCCTGTTTCACGGCCAGGGTGGTGCGCCGTGCCAGGATATCGGCAAGATGACTGGGCCGGGCGGGATCCAGGTGTTGTACCACCAGAATCGCAGCGTCGAGCGTGGTAGGCAGCGCACTCAGGAGCCGGCTGAGGGCGCTGAGTCCACCGGCAGACGTCGCGATGCCGATCACCGGCTTAGTGAAGGGGCCACCTTCGGCCTTCGGATTCGCCAGGCCGGTCACCGCTGCTCCGTGGCGGCGAGGTTAGGCCGATCTTCCTCCTGAACACCGGATTCGATTGGGTCCGGGGCCGGCAGTTCGCTCGGCGGACCACCCACGAGTTGGGTCAGCGCCTCGACGCCTCCAGCAGAGAATCCAACTACGTTGATATCATGACCGGGCATCAGCTCTTTCCCGGAAGGCTAAGCTATGAAAGTTCAGGTGCAGCCAGTAACCTGGAACCGGGATCGGTGCCACCCCCGACCTCCAGCAGAAGCTACCATAAATAACAGTGTTAGCGCAAAAGGGATGTGACCTCTGCCCCATCGGCGGACGGGCCAGCTGGGAGCCATGTGGCGTGCGTCTAAGCCCATAGGTATCTTTCCCTTAAGGGCTATTGGCCATTGGCCATTGGGTATTGGCCATTCGCTATTGGTCATGACTGAGGGTCCCGGCGGTGCTCACCCCTAAGGGGGTCAGGTGTTCATGGAGCAGCCAGCCGATAGCCAATAGCCAATTCCTGGAGGAGTCATGCATACCAAAGCCCTGGCTGCAGACGCCGCGTCTACCGATACGTTCCCCATCAACGGCACCGACTTTGTCGAGTTCTACGTCGGCAACGCCAAACAGGCCAGCCACTACTATCGGACCGCGTTCGGTTTTCAGCTGGTCGCCTACCGCGGCCCGGAGACCGGCACCCGCGACCGCGCGACGTATCTGATGCAGCAGAACAAGGTCAGGCTCCTGCTCACCTCCCCGCTCAGCCCGGAGCACCCCGCCGCGGCACACATCGCCCAGCACGGGGACGGGGTCCGAGACATCGCACTCTGGGTGGATGACGCCCGCAAGGCCTTCAGTGATGCGGTTGAACGGGGCGCCAAGCCGGTTCAGAAGCCGACCGTAATGCGGGATGAGGCCGGAGAGGTGGTGATCGCCGCGATTCATACCTATGGCGACACCATTCACAGCCTGGTCGAGCGCCGGAATTACAAGGGCCTCTTCCTCCCCGGATTCCAGCCGGTCGCTCCCCGCTACAATCCCTCGCCGGTGGGGCTCCAGTACGTGGACCACTGCGTCGGCAATGTCGAACTGGGCGCGATGAACACCTGGGTCAGCTTCTACCAGGAGGTCATGGGGTTCCGGAACCTCATTTCCTTCGACGACAAGGACATCTCGACCGAGTACTCCTCGCTCATGTCGAAGGTCGTGGCGAGCGGGAACGACCGGATCAAGTTCCCGATCAACGAGCCCGCGCAAGGCCGCAAGAAATCGCAGATCGACGAATACCTCGACTTTTACCGCGGACCCGGCGTGCAGCATCTGGCCATCGCGACGGACAACATCATCGAGACGGTCACGGCGCTGAGGGACCGGGGTGTGGACTTTCTCCAGGTGCCCAAGGCGTATTACGACAGCGTGCTCGACCGGGTAGGCCACATCGATGAGGATCTCGCTCCGCTCAAGGAGCTCGGGATCCTGGTCGATCGGGACGACGAGGGCTACCTGCTTCAGATCTTCAGCAAGCCGGTCGAGGACCGGCCGACGCTCTTCTATGAGATCATTCAGCGGAAGGGCGCCAAGAGCTTCGGTAAGGGGAACTTCAAGGCGCTGTTCGAAGCGATCGAGCGGGAGCAGGCGTCCAGGGGAAATTTGTGAACAACGGCTCACGTTCTTCGGAGGAAAGATGCCGATCTATCACACCATGGGCCAAATCCCGCGCAAGCGGCACATCGCGTTCCGGAAGTCGGACGGCGGGATCTACGCCGAAGAGCTGATGGGCCATGAGGGCTTCACCGGAACCTCGTCCCTGTTGTACCACACCTATCCGCCCACCACGGTCAAGTCTGCCCGCCGCCTCAAAGAACTGAAGTATGAGGCCGATGCGGACCAGACGCTTCGCCACCGGCACTTTCGCACCTCGAAGATCAAGACCGGCGGAAGTCCGACGCTCGACCGGACCCCGCTCTTGTTCAACCAGGAGGTGGCGATGCTGTACGTGGAGCCGGACGAGAACGACGCCCACTTCTACAAGAACGCGCAGGCGGACGAGCTGGTCTACGTGAGCAAGGGATCCGGCACCCTGGAAAGCGTCTTCGGCGACCTGCCGTATCGGGAGGGTGACTACCTGGTCATTCACCGGGGGATCATGCATCGCTACCGGCTGGACCCGAGCAAGGAGCCGACCAAGTTTCTCGTCATGGAGAGCCGCGGCCACGTGCGCTGGCCCAAGCGCTATCGGAACGAGTTCGGACAGCTGATCGAAGGGGCGCCCTACAGCGAGCGGGACATCCGCCAGCCGGCGCATTTGCGTCCCCACGATGAGCGCGGCGACTTCCGCATCCTGGTGAAGCAGTACGACGGTTTGAACGAAATCATCCTGGATCACCATCCCTTCGATGTGGTAGGCTGGGACGGCTACTTCTATCCCTGGGCGTTCAACATCAACGATTTCGAGCCGATCGTCGGACGGGTGCACCAGCCGCCGCCGGTACATCAGACCTTTCAGGGCGACGGCTTTGTCGTCTGCAGCTTTTGTCCCCGGCCCTATGACTTCCACCCCGAGGCGGTCCCGGCTCCCTACAACCACAGCAACGTGGACTCGGACGAAGTGCTGTACTATGCGTCCAGCGAGTTCATGAGCCGCAAAGGCATCGAGTTCGGCAGCATCACCCATCATCCCGATGGCATTCCCCACGGGCCGCACCCCGGCCGGGCGGAGGCCAGTATCGGGGCCAAATACACCGAGGAGCTCGCGGTGATGATGGATACCTTCCGTCCTCTCAAGGTGGCCAAACCGGCGCTCGCGATCGAGGACCCGAACTATCACGTGTCGTGGCTGGACGCGCAGCACGCGCAGTTCAATCCACCGACGAGCTGAAGGCGGGGATTCTAGATCGCATCTTGCCAACCTCCGAAGCAGCCCCTCTCTGGATACCGGACGCCGAGCGCGTGAAGCGCGCGAATCTCACCGCGTTCATCAAACACATCGGAAAGGAGAAACCGGCCGGCTCGACCGGCGTCCGCGACTTCACTTCGCTGTACCTATGGTCGGTGAGGCACCCGGAGGCCTTCTGGCCTGAGGTGTGGCGGTTCTGCGGCGTGGTTGCCGATGAGCGGCCGGTGCAAGAGCCCTGGGACGGCGTGGTCATGGGGCTCGACCGGATGGCGCCGCCCGATCCAAAGCTCGGCCCTCGCTGGTTCACCGGCGCCCGGCTCAACTTCGCCGAGAACCTGCTCCACCACGCCGACGGTCATCCGGCTCTGGTCTTCTGGAATGAGCTCGGCCGGCAACAGACTCTCACCTACGCCGATCTGGGAGAGAAAGTCGCCCGGGTAGCAGCCGCACTGACGGACCACGGGATTGTGGCCGGCGACCGGGTGGCCGGCTTTCTGCCCAACCTCCCCGAGGCCGTCATCGCCATGCTGGCTACGACCAGCCTCGGTGCGATCTGGTCCTCCTGCTCGCCGGACTTCGGCGCCAATGGCGTCATCGACCGGTTCGGTCAGATCCGTCCCCGGGTGCTCTTTTGCGCCGACGGCTACCGCTACGCCGGCAAGGAGATCGACTCCCTGGCTCGGGTGCGCGAGGTCTGCGAGCGGATTCCTGAAATCGAAAGGGTGATCGTTGTTCCATACCTAAGCGAGCGTCCGGCACTGGGAGGGATCAGAGACGCTGCTTTATGGGCTGATTGGGTGGGGGGGCGCTTCCCCGCTGCCCCGCTGCTCCGCCTCGAACCGCTTCAGCGGTTCGACTTCGACCACCCCATCTACATCCTCTACTCCTCCGGCACCACCGGGCTTCCCAAGTGCATGGTGCACGGCGCCGGCGGGACGCTGCTGCAGCACCTCAAGGAGCTGGTGCTGCATACCGATCTCCGGCGCGAGGACCGGATTTTCTACTTCACCACCTGCGGCTGGATGATGTGGAACTGGCTGGTCTCGAGCCTCGCCGTCGGCGCCACGGTAGTCCTGTACGACGGAGCGCCCCTGTTTCGGCCCGGCATCCTCTGGGACATGGTGGCTGAGGAGCGAGTGACCATCTTCGGCACCAGCGCGAAGTATCTGGCCCTGGCGGAAAAAGAAGGCCTGGAGCCGGCACGAACTCACGACCTGGGTTCATTGCGCGCCATTCTTTCGACCGGCAGCCCGCTGGCGGGGCACAGCTACGACTACGTCTACCGCAGCATCAAGCCCGACGTGCACCTGGCGAGCATCAGCGGCGGCACCGATATCGTCTCCTGCTTCGCACTGGGCAATCCGATCGGCCCGGTATGGCGGGGTGAGCTCCAGAGCCGCGGGCTGGGGATGAGCGTCGAGGTATTCGACCCAGAAGGCCGTCCGGTGCGGGGCGTGGAGGGCGAGCTGGTGTGCACCCGTCCCTTCCCCAGTATGCCGGTCCGGTTCTGGGATGATTCGGACGGCTCGAAGTATCAGGCGGCGTACTTCGACCGTTATCCCGGAGTCTGGCGCCACGGTGACTGGGCTCGGATAACGGAACACGATGGCCTGGTGATCTTGGGGCGAAGCGACGCTACCTTGAATCCGGGAGGGGTCAGGATCGGCACCGCCGAGATCTATCGCCAGGTGGAACAGCTGCCGGAGGTGGTCGAGAGCCTGGTGGTAGGGCAGGACTGGGAGGGCGACGTCCGGGTGGTGCTGTTTGTCCGGCTGCGCGAGGGCCTCACCCTCGATCCAGGACTGGAAAGCCGGATCCGCCAACGGGTCCGGGAGTACGCGAGCCCCCACCACGTGCCCCGCAAGGTGCTGCAGGTAGCGGACATCCCCCGGACCATCAGCGGGAAGATCACCGAGCTCGCGGTGCGGGAGGTCATCCACGGCAGAGCGGTGGTGAACCTCGATGCCCTGGCCAATCCCCAGGCTCTGGACCTGTTCCGGGGTCTGGAGGAGCTGCAGACTTGAGCGTCGGGGCGGCCAGTGTGATCTACCCCCTATCGGGATTTCGGATCCCGAGGTACCTTATCGCCACGCGACTGGAATTCCAGCAGCGTACACCACGTGAGATGGCCCGCGGCACATGAACAATGGCGAAAGAGACCCTCAGGCGGGCAGGGTCCCTTCGCTCGAGGAGCGTAACAATGAGACACCTTCTGGTTCTGGCCGCCGCGGCCTTTCTCGCGGTAGGCTGCGCAGGAAACAAGGAAGACGAGACCGGCGCCGCACCTGACCGGGGCGATGCCACCGTTACCGCCACCGACAGCGCGACCGTGACCGACACCACCACCGCTGCGACGCCGGCTGACACCAGCGCCGTCACCACGGACACCACGACGGTCTCCGGCGAGGCCACGGTAGGCGCCGACAGCGCCGCGGTCCAGGGCGAAGTTCAGACCGACACCACCTCCTATACCACCGACAGCACCATGGCTGCTCCGGCTGACACCAGCATGGCCGCTCCGGCAGACACCACCGCTCAGCAGTAAGCCGCTGGCGGGCAGTTCAAGGCGACCCCGGGTTCTCCCGGGGTCGTTTTTGTTGCCCGGGGACGTCACGAATCCCTGGAATGTGATGCGTGACCTAGTGAAAGGGCGGGTGTCGCCCCAAGTTGGTCCCGCGATCACGAACCGATTCGGTCCCAAGCGCACCCTGAGGGGGCTGACCACGTAACCAGGAGCGAAGGACTTATGCGGAAACTGCTAATTCTTGCAGCCATAGCTGCCCTCTCAACGGCCTGCCACAACCGTTCCGAGGACGACACGGGCGCGGCTCCGGAAGGCACCGACACCACTTTCACCGCCACGGACAGCGCGTCGATTCGGACCGATAGCACAATGGGCCAGGTCCCCGCCGACACCAACACAGTGGGGCAGGATACCACCTCTATGGGCACTCCCACGCCGGTCGAGGGAGATAGTGCACTGATTCATCACCAGACCCCGGATAGCAGCGGTATGGGCGCGATGGGTGATAGCACTGGGATGGGTTATGACAGCACCGCCGTTCAGGGCGACAGCGCCATGATCAACAGCACCGTGCCCGACACCACGGTGCCCGACACGACTCAGTAAGCCATACTCGTCCGGTAGCGAACCCGACGGGCCCCGGATACACTCCGGGGCCCGTCAGCTTTCTGGAGAATGAATGGACGGTACCACCGTGGTAACGAGGACCTATCTGGAGATGAAGGCGCCGGGCGACTTGCGGCCGGTGCCGGCACCCGAGCCGGTGCCGCGGATCGACCGGATCGAGCACTGCACTCCAACCATGTTCCGCTACCTGTACGCCGAGGTAGGGCGGGCCTTTCACTGGACCGATCGGCTGAGCTGGACTGACGCCGACATCGAACGCCACCTGAGTAACCCGGGGGTGTCGATCTGGGTCATGTCGGATGGGGCGACACCGGCCGGCTACTTCGAGCTTCGGGTGCACGATGAGGGATCGGTCGAGATCGCCTACTTCGGCTTGCTTCCCTCCTACATCGGGAGGGGCTGGGGGAAGTATCTGCTCGCCCGGGCTACCCAGGCAGCCTGGGAGCTGGAACCGAGCCGAGTGTGGCTGCACACCTGTACGCTGGACCACCCTTCGGCGCTTCCGAACTACGTGAAGCGAGGTTTCCAGCCGGTGCGGCAAGAGGTGTATACGATCGGCGGGACGGCGGGACCGCGGGACAGCAAGAACGGCCAGTAGCGGCAACGCACCGGCCGGCGAGGCACTACCGTCTCGCTGTCCCGCTGTCTCCCTGTCCCGCTTCTTCAAACCGCGCCGTGAAGTGCCGCAGGATCGGAGCCTGCTCCACAAACCGGTAGCCCTTTACCTCATCGCGGCGCTTCCAGATCTCCAGGATCGCTTCTACCACGTAGTCGATGTGACTCTGGGTATAGACTCGCCGCGGGATGGCCAGGCGAACCAGCTCCATGGACGCTGTCGTCTCCCGGCCCGTCTCGCTGTCGCGCCGACCGAACATCACCGTTCCAATCTCCACCGCCCGGATACCAGCCTCACGATACAGCTCGGCGACCAGAGCTTGCCCCGGTAGTTGAAGGGCCGGGATCTGGGGGAAAAACGCCGCCGCGTCGATATAGATGGCGTGCCCGCCCGGCGGCTGTACGATCGGGACACCGGCCCGGGAGATGTGCTCGCCGAGATAGGTCGTGGAGGTGATTCGGTAGAGTAGGTAGTCCTCGTCCAGCGCCTCCCGGAGACCCACCGCGATCGCATCCAGATCGCGTCCCGCCATCCCGCCGTAAGTGGGGAAGCCCTCGGTCAGGATCAGGAGGTTCCGCTCCTTGGAGGCCAGCATCCCGTCGTTGGTGGCGAGCAGGCCGCCGATGTTCGCCATTCCGTCCTTCTTCGCCGACATGGTACAGCCATCGGCATAAGAGAAGAGCTCCCGGGCGATCTCGAGCGGGGTCCGATCCGCGTATCCATCCTCTCTGAGCTTGATGAAGTAGGCGTTTTCCGCGAACCGGCAGGCGTCGATGTAGAGCGGGATATCGTGCTGGCGGCAGACGGCCGACACCGCGCGCACGTTGGCCATCGAGACCGGCTGGCCGCCACCGGAGTTGTTGGTGACCGTCAGCATGCAGAGCGGTATGCGATCCCGCCCCACTTCGGCGATCAGCGCTTTCAGCGCCTCCACATCCATGTTCCCCTTGAACGGGTGCCGCGCCGAAGGAACCAGCCCTTCGGGAATCACCAGATCGCGCGCCTCGGCGCCGGTGAACTCGACGTTCGCCCGGGTGGTGTCGAAGTGGGTGTTGTTGGGGACGATGTGACCGGGCCGGCAAAGCGTCGCGAAGAGAATTCGTTCGGCGGCGCGACCCTGGTGAGTGGGCAGGACGTGGCGGAACCCGAAGATGGCATGAACCGCCTCCTCGAAGCGGTACCACGAGCGGCTGCCGGCGTAGGATTCGTCCCCCCGCATCACGGCGGCCCATTGCTCCGAGCTCATGGCCGCGGTTCCGCTGTCGGTCAGGAGATCGATGAGGACGTCCTCGGCCCGGAGCAGAAAGACGTTGAACCCGGCGGCGCGGAGCTTCTCTTCTCGCTCGTGGCGGGAGGTCAGCCGGATCGGCTCCACCGACTTGATCTTGAACGGCTCGATGATGGTTCGCATGGGACGTAAATGTAGCGTGGGTCACTGCAAGCCACTCGGCCTGGCGCCATGATGAGCCCCCGATAGGGTGGTCCGGGCAAATCCAGGTGCTCACCGCAGGCCGCTATTTCTAAAGGCGAAAATCCATATGTCGAGTGAGCGGCGCGCCTGGCCCACCCGGGATGTTCTCCGCGTCCTGGCGATCATCGCCGGCTTCTACATCACCCTCCAGGTGCTCTGGGTCGGCCGTTCCATCGTTTTGCTCACGTTCCTGGGAGTGCTGTTTGGCATTGCCCTGAGTGCCGGCGTCGACCGGCTGGAGCGAAAACGGGTGCCCCGCGCCCTCGGCGCGGTCCTTCTCGTGCTTGGATTCCTCGGCATCCTGGTGGGGCTCGGGGCCGCCACGGCTCCCAGCATTAGCGGGCAAATGCGTGATCTCAAAACCCAGCTGCCGGAAGCCGTCGGGAAGATCCAACGCTGGGTCAAGGATCGTCAGGAGGGTGTAACCCAAGTATTGGAGCAGGTGGCGCCGGAGAGGGCCGGGAACAACACCAAGCCCGCGGCTAGCGACACAGCCGGGCAGAAGGCAACTACCCAGGCGGACGAGAAGCCTTCCGCTGCAGGCCAGGGGATCGGAGGGCAGATGGGCGGGATTGCCCGCTATCTGTTCGGGTTCTTCTCCTCCACCTTCGCCGCCCTCGGTGGCATGCTGCTGATCCTGTTCGTGGCCATCTTCGTCGCCGTCGATACCCGGACGTACGAGGAAGGCCTGATGCATCTGTTTCCCCATGAGGCCAGGCCCCGGGCGCGGGAGGTGCTCGGCGCCACCGCGGCAATGCTTCGACGCTGGTTGTTCACCCAGTTTATCAGCATGGTGCTTATAGGCGTGCTAACCGGTGGTGTGCTCTTTGCTATGGGCATCGAGACAGCGATCGCGCTGGGCATCATTGCCGGCATCCTGGAGTTCGTGCCCATCGTCGGGCCTATCATGTCGGCGGTGCCGGCCGTCGCCATGGGTTTCCTGGACGGACCGGAGAAGGCCCTCTACGTCGCGCTCGCCTACGTGGTGATTCAGCAGGTAGAGAGCAATTTCCTTCAGCCGTTGTTGATGCAGAAGGGACTGGAGCTGCCGCCGGTCCTGACGATCTTCACCCAGGGGGTGCTGTCCCTGGTGTTCGGCTTCATGGGTCTGCTGGTGGCGGTACCGATGTTGGCGGCCGTGATCGTACCGATCAAGATGTTGTACGTCCGTGACGTCGTCGGTGACGAGGTCCAGCTGCCGGTGGAGAGCGGGAAGGACGGGTAGGACGGGAAAGACGGGAAGGAGAGGTAAAGGTTTTCCCGCCCTTCCCGTCCTTCCCGACCTTCCTCCTAGCCCTTCTCTGGAATGATCAGATTCTGTCCCGGCTCGATGAGATCGGGATTGTCGATCACGTCGCGGTTAGCCTCGTAAATCTTCCGCCATTTGTTCATGTCGCCATATTCGCGTTTGGCGATCTTCGATAGACTGTCACCTCGCACCACCGTATAGGTCTTGCCTGCAGGCGTGATGTTTCGCGGTTCCGTGGCCATAACGTCCTCCGGTTAGCGGTTGCGGCCCAGGGCCTTGCCCAGCATGCCCCCAACGTCGTCGATGACCGATCCATCCCCATCGCGATCCAGAAAACGGCCCACCGTGTTCATAACACCGGGCGCGGATTGCTTCAGGTTGTTACTCTCACCCGACAGCAGGCCAGACAGCCCACCCGCGTCGAGATTGCGTTCCTGCTTAGCGCGCCCTAATGCCCCCAGGACCAGGGGTGCCAGCATCATTAGCAGCTGCCCGGTCTTGCCTGCATCCAGGCCGGTCGCCTGACCCAAGCCGTGCTGCACCGTCTGTTGCTTTCCACCTAATACATGTCGCAGGATCCCGGCCCCAGGACCGGTCTCGCCTCGGTTCAGGTAACCGGGGACATCGTCCAGAACGCTGCCATCGTGGTCCTGGGAGATTGCCGCATCCAGTGACCGGGCCTGGGACTGATCCGTTGCGTTTCGAGCCAGGGCGGTCAGTAGCAGGGGCAACGCGGCATCTATCGCGTTCCCGGTCGTTCCGGTATCGGCACCAATCTTCTGGCTGATTTGCTCGACGGCCTGTCCGCCGAGTCGTTGCTGAAGAATTTCAAGTACTGACATGCGTGTGTCCTTGTGAGTGGGTTCAGATTTCAATGGTCAAGATCGGCGCCCCGGCGGCCGGGCAATGTGTGCTGGGTCACCGAAGCAGATTACTTTCTGCTGCATGTCCCCTCGCTCGATCGCACGGCTCCAACTCCTGGGCGCCGCGCTTCTGTTCTCGACCGGCGGTGCGGCGATCAAGGCGGCCGATTTCACCGGGTGGCAGATCGCCAGCTTGCGCTCCGGGTTCGCCGCTGTCGCCCTGCTCCTGATAGCCCCTGGCTCGCGGAGGGGCTGGACGCGACAGTCGGTTCTGGTCGGCGTGGCCTACGCAGCCTGTCTCACGCTCTTTGTGCTGGCCAACCGGCTCACCACGGCGGCCAACACCATCTATCTCCAGTCCACCGCGCCGCTGTACCTGTTGCTCCTGGCTCCCTGGCTGCTGAGGGAGCCGGTACGCCGGCGGGATGTGGGCTTCATGCTCGTGGTCGCATTCGGATTGATGCTCTTCTTCGTCGGGGTCGAGCAGCCGGCGGCGACGGCGCCGGATCCGGTACAGGGGAACATTCTGGCGCTGGTCAGCGGTTTCTGCTGGGCGCTGACCGTGCTCGGACTGCGCTGGCTCAGCGCCGGAGTGGGGCGGGGAACGCCCATGGCGGCGGTGACCTCCGGGAATCTCATCGCCTTTCTGGTGACGCTGCCGTTTGCGCTCCCCTTTGGCGCCCACTCCGTCACCGATTGGTCGGTGCTGATTTACCTCGGCGTGTTCCAGATCGCCCTGGCCTACGTGCTGGTGACCAGCGCGATCAACCACATTCCCGCGCTCGAGGCTTCGGTGATCCTGTTGATCGAGCCGGCGCTGAATCCGGTATGGGCCTGGCTGGTGCAGGGCGAGGTGCCCGGCATCTGGGCTATGGCCGGCGGCGCCATTATCCTGGCGGCCACTACCGCCAAGAGCTGGACCGAGCGCCGGGTGGAAGCCCCGGTTACCTGAGCCATGCGTCATACGCCGCCGTCGCTGATCGAGACCATTCGGATCCGAAACGCCGAGGCGCCGCTCTGGTACCTCCACCTGCGTCGGCTGGCGGTCAGCTGCAAGGCGCTGGGGATCCCCCTGCCTGGTGTGCTCGAGGTACCGAAAGGCGGCGCCGACCGGGTCTACCGGCTCGAGGTGGGCATGCGGGGGATGCAGGTAAGCGAGCGCCTGGTGGGACCGGCCATTCCGGTTAAGCTCGTGGTCTCCAAGGTTGCCCACCACTCCTATCCCTACAAGACCACCGACCGGGCCCAGTTCGATCGTGCGGGCGACGCGGCCCGCGCCGCCGGTGCGGACGACGCGCTGTTGCTCACCCCCGGTGGGTTCGTGGCGGAGACCTCGATCTGGAGTGTCCTGTGGTGGGAGGACAACCAGCTCTGTGGCCCGGCTTTGGAGCTGGGCATCCTTCCCGGGGTGGGTCGGGCCCGGCTCACCGAATTGGTCGGTAAGGTGGAAGAGCGGCGCTCCACCCTGATGGAGCTGGAGGACCGGCCGTTCATTCTGGTGAACGCAGTGCGGGGGGTGGTGCCGGTGGCGTCGCTCGACGGCGTTCCGGTGCCCGGATCGCGTGAGACAGACGCGCTGGCGCGGCGTTTTTGGCCTTGACCCGGCCCCTCACCGAGCGATATTTTCCCGGGCTGGAACGGGGCGCAGGCTCCCGTGGTGGTTGTAGCTCAATTGGTTAGAGCGCCGGACTGTGGCTCCGGAGGTTGCGGGTTCAATCCCCGTCAGCCACCCTGGTAGGTGCCGGTCCGCCTGCAGAGGGCCACTGGTGGGGCTGGTGTAGAGGTCCGTAGCTCAAGTGGTAGAGCACCGGTCTCCAAAACCGGGGGTTGCAGGTTCGAGTCCTGCCGGGCCTGTTGGACGGGGCTATTGGCCGTGGGGCTATTGGCTATTGGCAAAGCTCGGCCAGAGTAGTCCAAGGAAGCGGCAAGGACCGGCGCTGTGGGAGAGGGCTCGGAGCAGTTGGCTATGTGCTTTGTCTACTCCGGTGTGCTTTAGCCAAAAGCCAATAGCCCAGAGCCCATGGCCTCATGGCGCTATCGTCTAGGGGACTAGGACGGGGCCCTCTCAAGGCCCAAACACGGGTTCGAATCCCGTTAGCGCTATACTAAGCCGACAGGGGCTGTGGGTCCTGGGCTGTGGGCTCCTCTTCCGAGGAGAGCGTCAACGAAGATGTAGGGCGACTAGGTTTCTTTGCGCATAGCCCATAGCGAGTAGCCCATAGCAAGCCCGGCCCCATCGTCTATCGGTTAGGACGGGACCCTTTCAAGGTCCAGAGAGGGGTTCGACTCCCCTTGGGGCTATGGACGGGAAGGTAGGGCGCAGTGGAATGCGCTCGGTATACTGCGCCGCTAGCTCAATTGGCAGAGCAAGTGACTCTTAATCACTAGGTTGTAGGTTCGATTCCTACGCGGCGCACTGCAAACACAACAGAACCACTGAGCACAGCGGGTTGGGCCATTGCCCACCCGTTTTCGCTTTGTGGTCGGCCCCACCGATGGGCAGCCTCGACCAACTGTCCTACTGCTCGTGCTCGATCCAGCCCACCTGTGAGCCTGCTCTGGTCTGCCGACGCCCTGCTTGATATCCGCTTGACGCACGCGCGTACCTTCTTCCCACAGCGTAACGGCGATCCTGTTCCTGCCGCGGAACCTGTCGCTGATTCGTCAAAACCGAGGTGGATCCCATGCTGTCATGTACCCTGTTCTCGGCTCGTTGCCTGCGCGCCCCCGTGCTCGGCGCATCCATTCTGGCGGGCTTGACTGGCTGCCAGGGGGATGCCGAATCGCCTACTGGACCCGAGGCCGGGCCGGCGCTCGCCATCGCGACCCAGTTGCTATCGTTCCGCCGAATCACTGCGGGCGGCTGGCACACCTGCGGCGTGACCGCGGACAACCTGGCCTATTGCTGGGGGAATAACGACGATGGCCAGCTCGGCGACGGCACAAGAACCGATCGCTCGACACCGGTGGCGGTCAAGGACGGGCTCCGGTTCCTTCATGTCAGCCCAGGCGAGGACCACACCTGCGGGGTGACTCTGAACAACCGAGTGTACTGTTGGGGGAACAATGAGAGCGGCCAGCTTGGCAACACGGGAGTTCGGCGTCTGCGGCCGGTCCGGGTCCTGGGCGTGCGCTCTTACCTTCAGGTAAACGCGGGAAATTGGCACACCTGCGCGGTCACCACGTCCAACGTTCTCTTCTGCTGGGGAGATAACCGTTGGGGCCAACTGGGTGACGGCACGACCACGAATCGCCCGGTGCCAGTCGCAGTTGCGGGTGGGCTCCGCTTCCGCCAGATCATCGCCGGCACCGCCAACACCTGCGGTGTTACCACCGGGGGCCGGGGCTACTGCTGGGGGGTCAACGACTTCGGCACGGTTGGCGATGGCACGACTACCAGGCGCCTTACGCCGGTACTGGTCGCTGGCGGACGCAGCTTCCGTCAGGTCCGCGTGAACGGCGCCCACACCTGCGGTCTGGCCCTGGACAGGCGGGCCTACTGCTGGGGATTCAACGAGAGCGGCGCGCTCGGTGACGGCACAGAGACCCGGCGGCTAAGTCCGGTCGCGGTCAGAGGCGGGCTCACCTTCAGCGGGGTCGTACCGGGCGTCGGCTCCCTCACCTGCGGCGTCACTACGGGCAATCGTGCCTACTGCTGGGGTGACAACTTTGTCGGCGGGCTAGGCGACGGCACGACCACCGATCGCCTGACGCCGGTCGCAGTCTCTGGCGGCCACCAATTCATCGGAGTGAGCACTGGTTACCATCATACGTGCGGCATAACCACTGCCAACCGGGTGTACTGCTGGGGTCACAACGGGCAAGGTCAGCTTGGTGACGGCTCGAACACCAATCGTAGGACGCCGGTCCCGGTCGTCGGCGCGATGTAGGGTTGACGTGATCCGACCAAATCTCAGCCGGGTTGATCGGGTTCCTGGTCACGCGGGGTGGCAAATTCTGCTATCGACTCTTAAGGCGAAAGGCTCCAAGGAGGCGCTTGAAAGCTGCTTGATCACAGAGTGATACCCTTTCCCTCCCCGGTGGAGTACAGGATCATGTCGATGCGAGCACTTCCTCACCCTGCGATCCGAGCCCGCAGGAGGGCTCGAGGAGAAGCAGGTATGCGATCGGATACGCTGCTGTTCACGCTAGCGCTAACGATGTTGGCATGCACGTCCGAGGAGACCCCGATCGAGCCGTCCGCCGACGGGACCCCGGCCCGGGCCGCGGCCGGAGCGTATACCGCGGTGGATCTGGGCACGCTGGGCGGCGGATCCGCCATAGCCAGGGCCATCAATCCCGCGGGCCAGATAGTCGGCGAGAGCTTCCTAGCGGGCACTGGGGTCTTCCACGCCTTTCTCTGGCAGAACGGCGTCATGACCGACCTGGCCACACTGCCGGCCGGAGACTTCAGCGGCGCGAGAGGCGTCAACCCCGCGGGCCTGGTGGTGGGCTTCATCAGAGGCGGTATCGCTGTTGTCTGGGACGAAGGTGTCTCGACCGAGCTGAGCACGGAAGCGGGGTTCCCCAGCGTGGCAAATGCGATCAACCCCTCGGGTCGGATAGTCGGATCCTTTCGGAGCGGGTTCCAGGACCACGCTTTTCTATGGGACAAGGGCGTCCTGACCGATCTGGGGACATTGACTGGCAACCAGGGCGCCAGCATCGCGACGGCCATCAACCCGGCCGGCGACGTGGTGGGCTCCAGCAGTGCCCCGGAGGGGAGTCGCCATGCCGTCCTCTGGTCGAAGGGCGTAATAAGGGATCTGGGCACGCTCGGTGGGGCGCGCAGCGAGGCCACCGGCATTAACTCTGCGGGTCAGGTGGTCGGCTCGAGCTTGACGGCGAACGGGGAGAACCACGCCTTTCTCTGGTCCAGGGGTGTGATGACCGACCTCGGCACGCGAGGCGGTACGCTTAGCGTAGCCACCGGCATCAACGCCGCCGGCCAGGTGGTTGGCTATACTGGGCCCGACATCCTTGAAGGCGAGGAACCCCCGGTCGGGCAACGCGCTTTCGTGTGGCAGAAGGGCGTCATGACCCTTCTGGGCACGCTGGGCGGAAGCTATAGCAGGGCGTTCGGCGTCAATTCCGCAGGCGAGATCGTGGGCACGAGCCTGACCGCAGGGGGTGAGCCGCACGCTGTGCTCTGGACGCGGAAATAGGGCGGTGGAGCAGTTCGGGTGTTCCGGTGCGCCGAAGGCTCCTCATTGGGACAGAGTCTCAGTGAGGAGACCTGCTCGCTTTAACGGGCGCGGATTAACGGACCCCACCTGGCAGGCAACGGCAGGTCGCATCATGTACAAAGCGTGTACAAGACCATCTGGGTATGTAGCCAACCCATTGAGCCACAGAGGTCTGACCGAACGAGCAAGTGCCTCTTAATCACTAGGTTGTAGGTTCGATTCCTACGCGGCGCACTGCAAAAACGACAGAGAACTCCAAGCAGAATTAACGGGCTACCCTGCAGATGGTAGCCCGTTGTGTTTGTGGGCCTGTACTGGACTTTATAGCCGCTTTTGGCCCTATCGTAAGTACAACACATGGACAAGCGCCGACTTGAGATCCGCTTGATGGTGGCCACGTACGGTCGTCTCGTGTTTTCTGCGTTGTGGCGTTGGCGCTGAACAGATGCTCGGTATCTGGCTCTCGATTGCGAGGTCACCCGGTGCTTTGGGTTAGTATTTGTGATGGCCTGGTAGATGCAAGTGGTTGCACGTGTGTGAATGGCTCCACCCGGTCCGAGCGCGCCGAAGGGCGACGCAAGAACGTTCTAACGCTTTCGACCGACGGCAGGTAGAATAGAGCATCACTCGAAACCATTCGATGTAGCCGATGTACTCTTGCAGGCCACCCGGCCTGCGCGCCCGGAATAGTGCCGTCTCGCAACGCACCACGGACTAGCGGACCGGCCAACGAGGCTACCATGGCGCAGCGCGCTTGCATAACCTCGCACGTGCAACACTTCAGTGAGACGAAAGACCTCCTCTCACTAGTCAGGGCCCTCACACTTATCGTCAGACAGGGTCGTACCATCGAGCTGATGTATGGGGGCTATTGCAGTCTCTTCCATCCACCTTCCCAGGTGGCGCCCTGCGGCGAGGAGGTGCGGACCTCAATACTGGATCACAGAGACGAATTTCTACATCCGGCGGTCCTTACCCGCGAACAGCTCATCCGGGTATATGGCGGTGAGTTCAAGGTCTGCTCGCTGCCCGCCGACTTTGCGTGTGCCCGGCTTCACAACATCTGTCGAATGGGGGATGGCCTGATCATAGGTGAATATGGCGAGGACTCGAGAATCGCCTACGTCACTTCAGAGGGATGCAGCATCAATGAGCACTACAGGGCGGTTGCGTATGTAAGGCACATTCATGCCGTGGCGCGGTATGGCGACGCCGAGAAGTTTTTGGTCGCTACCGGCGACGGGGCCAAAGTGCTGGATCTCTGGGTTAAAACCGGTGGCGAGCTGCGGTTCGTGAAAAGGTTGAGAAGGTATCTGGCGGGTTTTACCGCCGTGGCGAGAGTAAAGGGGGAATATTACTTCGGCTCGGATTTCAGCGGCCGGCCCAACTTTATCGAAACCTTGCAGGGAGACAAATACTTCTTTCCTGCGAAGGCTTACAAGCTGTTCGTGACCGGCTTCTTCGTATTTCACGATCGATACATAGCCTCGGTCAACAACGAGCTCACGGTCTCAGGAGGACGAAAAACACTCTCGATCTTCGACGTGGTCGAGAGGAGATTCATCCTTTGTGATTATCTGCACTCGGGAAGCCGGTAGCGCCTCACATCCGAGTGGTCTTCTTCCCACTAGTTGGTCCGGTGTAGCTCCACTCTCCGGTTCTGGGCTCGGCC
>DATMDQ010000066.1:0-9382 GCA_035557715.1 Gemmatimonadales bacterium | reverse complement strand
CTTGAGGAACGACATGAGTCTTTGACGTTCCACGATCTTCTTTGCTGTCATGAGTGCCGCCTAACTAGTAGTAGACTGCCGCACTGGATAAGCAAGCCCTGACAGCTACACCAACTAAGCCGTCACAACCGCCGATCCATGCCACATCAACAGGTGGTATTGTCCGCTGTCACAACAGACTGGAGAACGGCCTGCTGCACCTGCCACGGTGACGCTGCAGGGTGGACGGCCTATCCAGTGCCAGCGCGCGGGATCGGGTCTCCCTCGCTACAACCGGTCGGCCGGACTCCGCACCCCGAACCCACCCCGGTTCAATACATGGGTATACACCATCGTCGTCGCGACGTCCCGATGACCCAGCAGCTCCTGCACCGTCCGGATGTCGTATCCATCCTCCAACAGATGGGTGGCAAACGAGTGCCGGAGGCTGTGGCAGGTCGCCCGCTTGGCAATCCGTGCCACCTGAACGGCGCGTTTCACCGCCCGCTGCACCACCGACTCGTGCAGGTGGTGCCGGCACTGGAGCCCGCTCGCCGGATCCAGGTGCCGCCTCGTCGCCGGGAATACGAACTGCCACGCCCACTCGCGCCCGGCGCCCGGGAATTTCCGATGAATGGCTCCCGGAAGCGGGACACAACCGCCGCCCGACGCCAGGTCGCGCTGATGCAGCAGGCGAACCCGCGTGAGGTGGCCGGCGAGCACCTCGCGCACTGAGTCCGGCATCATCGTGATCCGATCCTTGTCACCCTTGCCTCGCCGGACCACCACCTCTCCAGTGGCGAAGTCGAGATCCTTGACCCGCAAACCCAGCGCCTCAAGCATCCGAAGGCCGCTTCCATACAACAGGATCGCCACCAGCCGCGGTACACCGGTCAGGGCATCCAGCAGCGCCCGAACCTCGTCCCGGCTCAGCACGACCGGCAACCGCACCGGCTTGACCGGCCGGACGATCGCCAGGGGATCCAGCTCCCGCCCCAGCACCTGCCGGTACAGAAACAACAGGCCGCTCAGCGCCTGACTCTGGGTCGACGCGCTCACCCGCCCCTGATCGGCCAGGGCCGTCAGGAACCGCCTGACGTCCTCCCCGCCCAGCTCCGCTGGATGACACATCCCGCTGAACCGAACGTACCGGCGCACCCAGCCCACGTACGCCTCCTCCGTTCGCCGGCTGTAATGGTGCAACCGGATCGCCTGGCGTACTTGAGTCAGTAGCTTGGGCCCTCGGCCCGGGTTCATCCAGCCAGGCTA
The DNA here is from genome assembly GCA_035557715.1 of Gemmatimonadales bacterium. Classification (GTDB taxonomy): domain Bacteria; phylum Gemmatimonadota; class Gemmatimonadetes; order Gemmatimonadales; family GWC2-71-9; genus CAVVWJ01. The sequence continues at coordinate 8,134 of DATMDQ010000066.1, read as the reverse complement.
CAGTCGCTGACCCGATTGGCCGGATCCAAAAACTTCCGCACGGTCCAGAATGGCCCCGCAACCCGGTCATCGACGGCGCGCAAGTGACGGGTTCGGCGGTCCTATGAGCAGGACGAGGACGGAGAGAACCCGGATTGCCCAGCGCGTGCGGCGGAGTCTTGCATTGTTGGAGTGGATAAGCATGAAGCTACCGCGAAAAGCCGCCCGGGGGAAATGAGCTCGGCGGGAGCCCGAATACGACAGGAAGGCCCGATTTAATGTCGCAAAATCGACACCTCCCGACCGTCTTCCGACTCCCCCACACCTCCGATCCGGTCGTCCGACCCACCCATCGGACCCGACAGCCGCTCGATTCAGTCCGGGGGAGAAGACATCGTGCCCCATAACGGGACGATCCGGTCCGCACGACGATCCATCGTGTTCCACAATTGCATGATCGGGTCCGCACCACTCGGCATTCGGCCCCATCATCGCCCGGCCCAGTCCGCCCGCCGCCACTTCGGATCATAGTGACACCATTTCCGGTCCGTACGAACGCATGATCGGCCCCGACAATCGTCCGATCCAGTCCGCACGACTCTCCATCCGGCGGCACCATCGTCCGTTCCGGTCCTCGTGACGGCAGTTCGGATCGTATCGACACGATGTCCGGTCTGACAATCGAACGATCCAGTCATCATGACGTGTGTATGGACCGTACTTTCGTCAGATCCGGTCCAGACGATGCACCATCGGGTCCAACAATCGTCCGATCCGGTCGTCACCTCTCGTCATTCACTCCGTCAGATGACCGACTCCCACTGACTCTCGCGTGTGGAAATGTTTTTGGCACACTATAAGCATCTGCCTCCTCCGCCGAGCGAAACGATCGGCATCGCTCGGGCAGCGCACTCATTTCACGCCGCCGGAGCGGTTGCCGATCGCCGCTCGGCAATGCACAGGAGTACCTGTATGAACCGGCACGTCAGCAGCAGGCTCGAGATGGGCGCTCGAGCCCTGGAGTTCAGCCGCGCCCACGCGGTCGAGAGCTCCGGGTACGCCACCGCCCTGAAGCAGCTGGAGGAGCAGATCGCCCGCGCCAACCAGCTCGCCAAAGAGCAGGAGCGAGGCACCACCGAGGTCCGCGCCGCCACCGCCCGCAAGCGGGAGCTCAAGCGGTCCATCCGGCGGAGCCAGCTGGTCCACCTCGGCCGGGTGGCCGAACGGGCGGCGAAGGAAGTCCCCGGGCTGGCTCAGAAGTTCGACCTTCCCCGGATTCCCGCCCGCAACCTCGCGTTCAGGACCGTCGCCCGCACCATGGTCGAGGAGGCGCAGCAGCAGCAGGAGCTGCTGGTGAAGCACGGCCTCGTCGCGGAGGTGCTCGACAGCCTGAGCCAGTCGCTCGACCAGTTCGATCAGGCGGTCGAGCGCGCAGCCGAAGGCCGCCGGGTGCACATCGGGGCCGCGGCGAACCTGCAGGCAGTCTCCGATGAGGTGGTCCAGATCGTCAGGCTCATCGACGGATACAACCGCCACCGCTTCGCCACCGAGCCGGACCTGCTCGCCGCCTGGACCGCGGCCTGCAACGTCATAGGCCCAGCGAGGACAGGCGGACAGCCGGACGGGCGGACGGACAAACCGTCTGACCCGCCACCGCAAGGCCAGATCAAGCCGGCGGCGTGAGGATGAAAGCACTCGCTGTCAGGTCAGAAACGTGAACCGCCACCGATGCCCTGGTGGCGGTTTTCGTACCGCCTTACCGCCTTACCGCCCTAAAGGTGCCGCCAATGTGGCCACAGCAGCCGAACGTTCCATCGATGACCACCGAAGCCAAAGTATCCAATATCAAGGTCACGTCTATGCTGTTTCCGTCGCCGAGCAGGTCGATCAGGACTCGTCCATCAGGCGCTGCAACGCCTCGCAGCGGTGGATGACCGACGCAGCCGGATCCTGGAGGAGCGGTACTTCGGCGGGCTGTCGCTGGAGGAGATAGCGGAGGCGCTGGATGTCTCGCTGGCCACCGTCAAGCGCGAGCTTCGGGCAGCGCGCGCGTGGCTGGCCGTCGAGCTGAGGCCGGACGCCCCTGGTGACCCTGGCGCCGATGTATAATCCGCAGCATGAAGGCTCTCCTGTTCTCCGTCGCCCTCATGATACCGGGCTCGCTCGTGGGCCAGCAAAGTGGTTACGCGGCGCGCGTCCTGGAGGGCATCAGCAATCGCGGGGAGAATCAGGACGAGCCGTATGTCACCGCGGGCGACCGGGCATACGCGATCGGAAGCCAGGATGGCAACTTCCCCGACATGGGCTCCCATGTGCAGGGCGAGATGGGCGGTGTCTGGGTGCCCCCGATCAAGCTGCTCGATGGTCTCTGGGCGACGGTAAGCGAGAAGGCCAGCGGCCAGGAGGTGTCGCTCTCGAGGGCCGGTGAGTTCATCAACTATCCGCATGGCAATCGCTTCCTATACGGCCCGGTGCTGGACAGCCTGGAGGTCGAGCGCTTTCAATTCAGCCCCGACGGTCATCCGGGGGTGGTCGTGCAGTACATCTTCACCAATGCCACCACCCGCCCGAGGGCGCTGACGTTTCAACTCTCCGCCAAGACCGACCTCAGCCCGGTATGGCTGTCCGAGAAGCTCGGCATCCGGGACACTCCGGACACTGTGGCCTGGGATATCGGGGAAAGCCGTTTCTCCGCCCGGGACACACGACATCCGTGGTTCGCCGTATGGGGAGCCGCCTCCACGGCCGGCGGAGAGCAGGTCGCCGATCCATCGGCAATCAAGACAGCCGGGATGGGAGTCACTGCCGCATCCCGATACCAGATTGCGGTCGAGCCGCACGATAGCGCCACCCTGACATTCGTTGTCGCCGGCTCCGCGGTGTCCAGACCGGCAGCAGAGAAGAGCTACGCCTATCTCCTGAAGCATCACGCCGCTCTCCTGGCAACGAAGAAGGCGCACTACGCCTCAATCGTGGACCGCGGCAGAATCACGCTTCCGGACCAGCGCCTGCAGCAGGTGTACGACTGGGTGAAGGTCGGCGCCGAGTGGCTGGTGCGGGACGTTCCCGGAATCGGGCGGGGGGTCACGGCCGGCTTCATGGAGTATCCCTGGTGGTTCGGAACCGACGGCGCCTACTCCGTGCATGCGATGCTGGCGGCAGGAGACGGGGATATCGCCCGGCAAACGCTGAGACTGCTGAGGGGCCAGTCGGCAAAGTTCAACGGCGACGGCCGGATCATCCACGAGGTCACCACTTACGGGGCTTTGTCCAATCCGGGGAACACCCAGGAGACGGCCCAGTTCATCCTGACGGCCGGCAAGACAGTGGACTGGACCGGCGATCTCGCCTTTGCCCGGGAGATGTACCCGGCGATGAAGCAGGGACTGACGTGGCTCCTGGGCGACATGGATACGGACGGGAATCTGTTTCCCGGCGGCTACGGCATCACCGAGATCCTCGGCCTCAATGCGGAGCTGATCGATGTGGCGGTGTACACCCAGCAGGCCTTGCTCGCTACCGCAAAGGTTGCCGGCGTTCTGGGCCGGCCGGCCGAGGCCGAGCGCTACCGGCATATGGCCTCAGAGCTGGAGCAGAGGATCAACCAGCGGTTCTGGCTGGAGGATGAGGTCTCCTATGCCGACTTCTACGGCACCAGGGACCAGGCGATCGGCGCGGCAGAGGGTGCCATCAAGCAGATCAATCTCCAGGAACCCGACAAGCTCACCGCGAGAGACAGAGATCTCGTCGCATACTACCAGCGGCTCAAGGCGAAGCTGGCCGCAATGCCGGATACCACCAGAGGCTGGATCACCAATAAGAACTGGGTGGTGGCGACGCCGTTGGAAGTGGGGATCGCGCCGACAGAGAGGGCGATCCGGGTGCTCGACCGGATCCGCCGGAACGATGTGGGGGAATACGGCCCCTACCTCTCCGCGGTCGGCAGGCAGGCGATGATGACCATCTCGACCGGGGTGCTGGCCGTGGCCGAGGCGAAGTACGGCCGCATCGACCAGTCGCTCTGGTATGCCGACAAGATCGTGCAGACGTTCAACCGGAAGCTGCCGGGCTCCATCTCGGAGATGATGCCGGACTACGGCTGCTTCGTCCAGGCCTGGACCATGTACGGCATCGTCGTGCCGCTGGTGGAGCATGTCTTCGGGGTCGAGCCCGACGCGCTCAACAAGACCGTGGTATTCCGGCCGCAGCTACCCAGCGGGTGGGAGGACCTGAGCATCGAGGATCTTCCGGTGGGAGCCAACCGGGTCTCGTTTGCCCGGGCCAAAACCGGTAAGGGGATCGAGTACCGCATCGAAGGCAAGGAGAGCGGCTGGCGCTTCGTCCTGAAGCCGTGGGAGTCGCCCGGGGCCAGATACTATCTCAACGGCAAGCCGGTCGCGGTTGACTCATCGGGTATCCGTATGAGCGGAAGGAAGAACCTCGTGTTGGTGATACCGCAGTAAAGGGCCAGCGCGGTGCTTTACCTTGGGGTCCCCTCCGGCGTCACGTAGGCGGCCGTGATGCCTCCGTCCACCCGGAAATCGGCGCCGGTGATGTAGGACGATTCGTCCGACGCGAGAAACAGCGCCGCCTGGGCGATCTCACGGGGTTCGCCGAAGCGGCCCATGGGAACGTGCACCAGGCGCCGCTGCCGTTTCTCTTCGGTCGACAGGAACTTTTCCAGGAGCGCGGTCCGCACCGGCCCGGGGGAGAGCGCGTTGGCCCGGATTCGCTCGCGTGCGTGAATGACCGCGATCTCTCTCGTCATGGAGAGGACAGCCCCCTTTGATGCCGTGTAGGCGATCTGGGGTGTGGCCGCTCCAACGGTCGCCACGAAGCTGGCGACGTTGATGATGGAGCCGCCACCCGCCTCCCGCAGATAGGGAATGCCGGCCCGGCAGCAGCGGGCGACGCCCTTCACGTTGATGTCGAGCACCAGGTCCCAGATCTCGTCCGGGGTGTTGACCACGCCGTCGTCGTCACCCGGTGAGACCCCCGCGTTGTTGTAGAGCACGTTGACCTGGCCGAACGCCGTTCGGGCGCCGGCGTAGAGGGCCTCGACCTGGGCGCTGGAGCGAACGTCGGCCGCGATGAAGACCGCCTTGCCGCCGGCGGCCTTTACCTCCCCCACCACGCGCTCGCCGGCGGTGGTGTCCGTGTCGCTCACCACCACCGCGCAGCCTTCACTGGCAAACAGCCTCGCGGCTTCGGCGCCGAGCCCGCTGCCGGAACCGGTAATCACCGCCACCTTACCTTCGAGACGAGCTATCAGGAGTACCTCGGTCGCATCACGCCCGCTCAAAATTCCGTTGCAGATCCAGATCCGTCACCCGCCGATCGTACACTGCTTGCTCCTGCCGGGCAGTGTTCACGTAGTGGTCGACCACCACGTCGCCGAACGCGGCTCGCGCGGCCTTCGAGCCCGTGAGCAGCTCGACCGCCTCGTACAGCGTCTTGGGCACCTGGCGCACCGCGGGATCGGCGTAGGCGTTGCCGGTGTAGAGTCCCTCGAACTTGAGCCCCTGCTCGACCCCGTACAGCCCCGCCGCGATCGTGGCGGCAAACGCCAGGTAAGGGTTGGCATCGGCGCCGGGAGAGCGGTTCTCCACTCGGATCGCCTTGGGCGAGTGGCCCAGTATCCGTAAGCCGCAGGTCCGATTGTCCACGCCCGCCACCAGCCGGGTCGGCGCGAACGTGCCGGCCTGGTACCGGCGATAGCTGTTCACGTACGGCGCGTAGAATACGCTCAGGTCCCGTCCCAGCTCCAGTTGCCCCGCAGTCCACGCGGCGAGCTTGGCCGACATGTGGGCCGGTCCCTTCGGGTCCCACCCGAGGGGCTCGCCGTTCTTGTCCCAGATCGAGCTGTGCAGATGGCAGGAGCTGCCCGCGAGATTGGTGTTCCACTTGGCCATGAAGGTCACCGACATTCCCATCAGGGCGGCCACTTCCTTCACGCCGTGCTTGAAGATGCTGTGCCGGTCGGCCATCTCCACCGGTTCCTCGTGACCGAGGTTGAGCTCCTCCTGTCCCGGGCCCCATTCGCCCTTCGAGTTCTCAACCTCAAAGCCGAGCGCGTCGAAATATCGGCGCAGGGGCTGCATCAGCTTCTCTTCCTTGGTGGTCTGCAGAATGTGATAGTCCTGGATGTACTTCCCGGAGGTGTCCAGGTCCTGGTAGCGCCGGGCGCCCGCCTGTTCGTAGCTGTCGTTGAACAGGTAGAACTCCAGCTCGGATGCAATCCGGATCCTGAGACCCATCTTCTCGGCACGGCGCACTTGCGCCTGCAGGATCTGACGTGGCGCCACCGGGAGCGGCTGGTGGTCCTTTCCCTCGACGTCGCCCAGGACCATCGCGGTCCGGTCGAGCCACGGAATCAAGACCAGCGTGTGGAGATCGGGGCGCACCATGAAGTCACCGTAGCCCCGCTCCCAGGAGAACGAACCGTACCCGGGGAGCGGCTCGTTCTCGAGATCGCAGCCGAGGAGGTAGTCACATCCCTCCCACCCCTCGCGGGCCTGGCTCAGAAAGGTGCGGGCGGTGTACCGCTTCCCGGCCAGCCTGCCCTGCTGATCAGGGAACACGGCGAGGACGGTGTCCACGCTGTCGGCCGCCGCCATTCGCTCCAGCTCGGCAAGAGAGATCGTCTTCACGCTAGCTGGTCTCGAAATAGATGTTCTTCAGTTCGGTATAGTGCTCCATTGCATGCATCCCCAGCTCGCGTCCCAGCCCCGACTGCTTGAATCCGCCAAACGGCGCCTGCAGGTGGACACTGGATGAGGAGTTGACCGACAAGACCCCGGTGCGCACAGCGCGGGCGACTCGGAGCCCCCGCTTGAGATCGTTGGTCCAGAGCGAGCCCGACAGCCCGTAGATCGAGTCGTTGGCGATGGCGATCGCCTCGGCCTCGGTGTCGAAGGGAATCACGACGACCATGGGCCCGAAGATCTCCTCATCCACGATCCGCATGCCGGGCCGGGCGTTGTCGAAGATTGCCGGGCGAAGGAAATAGCCGTCCCCTTCGAGGCGCTCCCCGCCACAGACATGGCGCGCGCCCTCCTGCCGGCCCAGCGCCACGTAGGTCTCGGTGCGCTCGCGCTGGCCCGAAGAGATGACGGGTCCCATCTCGGTGTTCGCATCCAGCGGGTCGCCCACCCGCATCGTGGTCGCGACGGCAGCCATCGCCTCGACCAGCTTCGAGTACACCTTGCGCTCGACGATCACCCGGGCCCGGGCACAGCAGTCCTGACCCGCGTTGGCGAACACCGAGGCGCAGGCGTGCTTAGCCGCCTCCTCGATGTCCACGTCCGCAAAGATGATGTTGGGCGACTTACCACCCAGCTCCAGAGACACTCGCTTGATGGTCTCGGCGGCGGTCGCCATGATCCGCCGGCCGGTCTCGGTCTCACCGGTGAATGCGATCTTGGCGATGTCAGGATGGGCCGACAGCTGCTGGCCGATCTTTGCCCCCGGCCCGGGAATCACATTCAGCACCCCCGGTGGGAGCCCTGCCTCCAGACCCAGCTCGCCCAGGCGGAGTGCGCTGAGTGGCGTCAGGCTGGCCGGCTTGAGGACAACGGTGTTGCCGCACGCCAGGGCGGGACCCAGCTTCCAGGTTGCGATCACCATGGGGAAGTTCCATGGTACGATCAATCCCACCACACCGAGGGGCTGGCGCAGCGTGATGTCGAGACCGGTCTTGGCGGTCTGGATGGACTCCCCAAAGAACTTGTCGGCGGCCCCGGCGTAATACCGCAGCGTGTCGGCGACGTGGTTGGCCTCCCACCGCGCGTCGCCGATCGGCTTGCCCACGTTTCGAGCCTCGAGCGTCGCCAGCTCGTCCACGTGGGCCCGCACCACGTCCGAAAAGCGAAACAGGATCTCCGCGCGCGCCACGGCCGTCTTTTCCGACCAGCCCGGAAACGCCTGGCTTGCCGCGGCAACTGCCTGATCCAGCTCCGCCGGCCCGGCCGATGCCACCTCGGCCATCGGCTTGGCCCGGGCGGGTTCGGTGACATTGATCGTGCCGGCACCGGTTGGGCGCCGGTCCCCAATGAGCAGATTCTGCATGAGGCAAGTATACGCTTGGCTGACTCGTGACGCATTGTCGTAAGGCTGTCATCCGAGCTCAGCGGCTGTCATCCTGAGCGCAGCGAAG
>DATMDQ010000065.1:0-28954 GCA_035557715.1 Gemmatimonadales bacterium | reverse complement strand
CCTGCGGGGCCTCGCAATGACTGCCGGAACCCTGCAGAGTCGCGTTAGAACGCGCTGTGCCCCGTGATCTCCTCACCGAGGATAAGGGAATGCATGTCGTGCGTCCCCTCGTAGGTGTAGACCGACTCCAGGTTGGCCATGTGCCGCATGGGGTGGTACTCGGCCAGAATGCCGTTGGCGCCGAGCAGCCGGCGCGCCTCGCGGGCGCACTCGCAGGCCATGCTCACGTTGTTGCGCTTGCAGAGCGACACCTGGTCCGGGGTCATCGTGCGGCCGTCCTTGAGCCGGCCGAGCTGCAGCGTCATGAACTGCGCCTTGGTGATCTCGGTCAGCATGTCGGTCAGCCGAACCTGCTGGATCTGGGTGGCCGCAATCGGCTTGTCGAACATCACTCGGTTGCCGGCGTAGCGCAGAGCTTCATCATAGCACGCCATGGCCGCACCGATGGCACCCCACGCGATCCCGTACCGTGCCTGGGTAAGGCACATGAGCGGGCTTTTGAGACCGCCCGACTTGGGGAGGATCGCGTGCTTCGGGAGGTGCACGTCCTGGAGATGGATCTCGCTGGTATCCGAGGCGCGGAGCGAGAGCTTCCCCTTCTGGTCCTTGGCCGCGTAGCCCTTGGTCTCGGTCGGGACGATGAAGCCCCGGATCGACTTGGGGTCCTTAACATCGCCGGTCTTGGCCCAGATGATGGAGACCGTGGCCTGCGAGCCGTTGGTAATCCACATCTTGGTTCCGTTGAGGACCCAGCCGTCCTTGGTCTCCCGCGCCGTGGTGATCATGCCGCCGGGGTTGGAGCCATAGTCGGGCTCGGTGAGCCCGAAGCAGCCGATCTCCTGGCCTGACGCGAGCAGCGGCAGCCACTGCTTCTTCTGCTCGTCGGAGCCGAAGGCATAGATCGGATACATGACCAGCGCACCCTGCACCGAGGCGAAGGAGCGAATCCCGCTGTCGCCCCGCTCCAGCTCCTGCATGATGAGCCCGTAGGCGACATTGTTGAGCCCGGCACAGCCGTACTCCTCGGGGAGATTGGCGCCGAAGAGCCCCAGTTCGGCCATCCCCGGAATCAGCTGCTTGGGGAACTTGCCTTCTATGTAAGCCTGGCCGATGACGGGTATGAGGTTCTCGTCCACCCAGGTGCGCACCGTGTCGCGCACGGCCCGCTCATCCTCGGAGAGGAGGGAGTCGAGGTTGAGGAAATCAACGCCGGTGAATTGGGATACTGCTGCCCCGGTTGCCATCGGTGCCTCGTGGACGAGTTGGATTAATTGGCGGGAATATAACAGACGAACGGGTGGAGGGGTGGACGGGCGGACAGTGTGACTGATGTTGAGTCAGGTCGAGGGCCTGAGCGTCTCCCTCCTGGCCTCTGCAGGACAGATCACCCTGCCTATTTCCACGAAGACCACTCGGTTATCGCGAAGTGGACCGCCGGAGGCGGTAAGCAGAGCCAGCTGGCTGGCGCTCAGCCGGATGGACATTCCGGGAATCCCGCTGAACTCGTACGTGAGCTCAGCACCTGCGGCTTGGAGTACCGCCCGGTCTGCAGACGTCACAGAGTCCCTGTACCCGAGCGCTGCCTCCAGCACGGTATCAGCCCGGACAGTGGCAACCTGCGCCTGGATCAGTGCTCGCCAGCCAGTATCAGCCGCCACTACACCTATGAATGGGTCTGGAGCACAGGTGGGGAGTGGATCTGTGGCGGAGTCCGCACACGCCACAACGACACTTAATCCGACCCCGCTGAGGGTTCGCACTAGCCAGGGTGACCTTTTGATGACTCACGCTCGACCGTTCAGGGGAATCAACATGTGACGCCCACCGACACAACTTCTGCACAACTCAGCTGATGACGCCTCGTCGCTTCCCCGCTTCCCCGCTTCCCCGCCTACCCGCCTTCTCGCCGCCGGCAGCACCCCCACCTCGCGAGCCTTCCGCCTGAACGTCCGGCCATGATCGATTCCCAATCCGGTTTCGGCCTGCCACTGGTGCACCATCTCGTGCAGCAGAGTATGCTCGACCTCGCACCAGGCATGGCGGGCGATGTGACGACGGCTGATGGCGATATCGATTGGCTCGCCGGATCGGATCTCAACAGCGAGCTCGCCTAACCGGGTACGCATCCGGCTTGAAAGCCGGATCGGGATCTCAGCCAGGGTGCCGCCGAAGTGTTGCGCGTTGAGCTGGCGGTGCAGGCTCTCGAGCCGGTGCAGCAGTGAGAGATCTCCCGGCCGGGCACGTTCCGGGCGTTTGGCGCACGGCGTGGACGGCGCATGCGCCTCCACCGGAAACGCTAGGAACTCGCGCTCGGCCAGCCGGCGCAGCGCCCGCGGCACCCGCGGATTGAGGAACCGGACAATGGCCTGGAGCACTCGATCGGGGGCGAAAGCATAGCCCCGATGAACTCGGAGCACGCGCTTATGGAGGCTCAGCATCACGGTGCGGTTCGTATGAGTGAGAACCCGATCGACGTCTCGAAGCCCCAGGATGCCCAGGCGATTCCCGAGCAGCAGGTGCGGTTCCTTCCCCGCTTCCCCGCTTCCCCGCTTCCCCGCCCCACTCACAGTCCCTGATCCCCGCCCGCAACCGACACCGCAACCTGCGGCGGGCCCCTTCTGGCAAACGAGAACGTATCCGAGGGGATGAACTGCCGGTCGCCGGACACCCAGCGGAAGTGCTGGATGTGAATGGCCTGCGCGTCGATCTTTACCAGGTTGAACACCGACGGGCGTCCCCCTCGCACCCGGGAGCTGTGGGTCCCGGCAGTGCTGACGGCAAGCGAACCCTGGATCTGTCCGGCGCCCTCCTGGTGGTCGTGGCCGGAGAGGATGACGTCGGCACCGGTCGCCAGCAGCCGTTTGTGGGCCGACCGCCAGCGGGCCAGTCCCATGCGGCGGGAAAGGCCTCCCTCGAGCACGTTGTGGTGGAACACCATGACCCGGGCGACACCCGGAGGCACGGCGTCGAAGATCTTCTTGACCCGGTTGGTCTCTGATCTCGGGAGGTGGCCCTTCACCGCCACGTCACGCACCCTCAACGTGAGCGACCCGAGGGCCACGCCATAGCTGCTCAGGGCGCCGGCTATGACCGCGCCGTGCACCTCCAGCACCGGCCGGAGATCACCGAAGTACCGGGAGTACTTGGCATACTTCCGCCGCTCGCCGAACAGGCTGAGCGGGCTCTTCCACCACTGAATGTCGTGGTTGCCGGGAACGACGATCGTCGGGGTCCGCGCCCGCAGGCGATGGATGAAGAGGTGCGCGGCCTGGAACTCACCGTGCCGGGCTCGCTGGGTGAGGTCACCAGAGACGGCGAGTGCGGTGGCGCCGAGGGAGGGAAGGAAGTTCTCCAGAGCCTCCATCTGTTTCAGGTCGGCGAACTCGCCGAAGTGGAGGTCGGAGAGGTGAACGATGGTGACAGCCTCGTTGGGCGTCACCAGATCACGCGAATTCGATAGGTCAGCACTGCCTCCCCCCGAGCCGGGACCCGCACCCGGAAACGGGTGACGGTGGACGAGGCCTTCTCCGCCGGCACCGAGCTCGACACCACGCTCCACTCGCCGTACCGCTCCTCCTGCACGACCACAGTCACCCCGCTGTCGGTAGCGTTCTTCACGGTCACGCGGTAGTCGGCGGTGGCGACAGTATGAACGCCGCGTGCCTTGGTGCTGTCCCGGCGGGTGCTGTAGCTCGTCTGCACCCGCTTCGCGGTGATATCGAATGCCGTCCCCGCATTGACCTTGAGGTCCGTCCCTGCCGGCGTGTGATCCAGCGACGCCTCACCGATCAGCTGCAGGCCGCCGGCGCTGTCGGGCTGGTACAGCCGGGCGATGCCAGCCGGCAGCGGCCGGTCGCCGAAATCGGTCTTCCGGGGACGGGTGAGGGTGTAGATCACCTCGACCGGAGGCTCGGTCTCCTCGCCCTGCTGAGGCAGGAAGCCCCAGAAGGGCACGTCACCATGCACGACGTAGCTCTTCTCGTACTTGACCTGGGCCGGCTCGAACAGAGCGACCGACGTGGTCAACCCGGGGAGCAGCGTACTGCGGCCGGCCAGGGTGTAGAGGTGAAACTCGCCGACCTTCTGCTCGCCGGCGAACTCACTCACGGCATCTGCCATCGCAGCCATCCTTTCCTCTCGCATCAGCGGCCGCGGTGCCTTCGGTTGCGCCCGGCTCACCGTGCCGGCAAGCAGCTGCACGTCAGCATTTTCGGCCCGCAAGGACTCGGATGAGAGCACCGCCATGCCGGTGACGCGGGCGTCGGCCTTGCCGAGCACCAGTTGATAGCTGGCCTGCCAGGACGCGCCGCCGGTGAAATAGCCCAGCCGGATCCGGTCCTGCGCTTGGGCGCTGCGGACGGAGAGATTGGCCGCCGGATCGGCAACGACCACCTCGGGCGGATACAGCGGGGCACCCGGTGGGGTGAAGCTGATCCGGCCGTCCGGCAGCTGGAGCCGGAGCGGATCCACCCCGAGCACGAGCGCGCTAATGGTGTCGCGGGTGCCGGCGGGTCCCGGTGGCAGCCGGAATACGAGCCGCTTACCCACCGACCGGCGGAGCGCGCTTCCCTCGTCGACCCCACCGTCATAGGACAGTCCCACCACGGTGACGGTAGAATCGAGGGAGAAGAGGGTGGCCGGATCGAGCGCGCCGAGCGTGAGCCGCTGAGTCGAGGCGCCCTTGGGCAGGGAGAGCGGGAGCGTTCGCCGCACCAGCACTCGGCCGTCGTTGTAGATGGTAAGGGAGGTCTGGGCGGACAGCGGGACAGCGGGACAGATGGACAGCACGGCAGTGAGTGCCGAGCAGACCACCGCAATCCGCAGCCCACCACTGACCCGCTGTCCCCCCGACCCGCTGTCCCGCTGTCCCGCTGTCATTTGAGATACTCCATGGCGACCCGCGTCGCGATTCGCCGAACGATGATGTAGGTGGCCAGCAGCGCGACCCCCGCATAGAGCCGGGCCATCGGGTCCGCCGGAACTCGAAGGGCGACATATGCCGCCATCAGCACCGTCGCCGCGAGGGAGATGCGGCGCGCCAGGCGACTTGCACGTCCCTGCCGCTCCGCGAGGCAGTCGGGGCACAGCTCTCCCCACGGCAGTCCCGAGATCCGCCGCCCGCACTTGGCGCAGGGTACCTCAGGCAGCCCGCTTCGCGACAGCATTGCCGAACTCCGCGGTCGAAGCGGTCCCACCGAGATCCCGGGTCCGAATTCCATCCCGCACGATGGTGATGGCGATCGCGTCCCGAACGCGCTGGGCGCGCTCCAGCTCCCCGATGTGGTCGAGCATCATGGCGGCGGCGAGCATCTGGGCGGAGGGATTGGCCACGCCTTTCCCGGCGATGTCGGGTGCGCTCCCATGGACCGCCTCGAAGATGGCGGCTTTAGTCCCGATGTTGGCTCCGGGAGCAAGCCCGAGCCCGCCAACTAGCCCGGAGACCTCATCGCTCAGGATATCGCCGAACATGTTGGTGGTGACCACCACGTCGAACTGCTCCGGCCGGAGGACCAGCTGCATGGCGGCGTTGTCCACGATCATGTCGTTGGATTCCACCCGGCCCGCGTACTCCTTGGCGATGCCCTGCCCCACCTCGAGGAAGAGCCCGCTGACCATCTTGAGAATGTTGGCCTTGTGCACGATGGTGACTTTGCGCCGGCCATGCTTGAGCGCGTAGTCGAAGGCGTAGCGGACGATACGCTCGCAGCCGTGCCGGGTGACGATGGCGAGAGACTCGCCGACCGCACGGGGATCGTCGCCGATGGCGACGAAATGTTCGACGCCGATGTAGAGTCCCTCGAGGTTCTCCCGGACCAGCACGATATCCACGTTCTCGAAGCGCCCACCCGGAATAATGGTGCGGGCCGGGCGCACGTTGGCGAAGAGCTCGAACTCCTTCCGAAGCCCGACGTTGACCGACCGGAATCCAATTCCTACCGGCGTGGTGAGCGGGCCCTTGAGCGCGAGCGAGTTCTTGCGGATGCTTTCGACGGTCGCGTCCGGCAGCGGGGTCCCGGTGGCCTCGACCGCCGCCACCCCGGCCAGCTCCTCGTCCCAGTTGAACCGGAGACCGGTAGCTTCCAGCACCTTGACGGTCTCGGCGGTGATCTCAGGCCCGATGCCATCGCCCGGTATCAGCGTCACATCGTACGTCATTGGCCCCCGTCGAGCGGGAGAACGGTAGCCAGTGCGGCGTTCAACGCCTCATCGGGTGACTTGCCGCGGCCGTACGCAAGCGAGCGCCACGTCACCTTACCGCTGCGCGCGTCGGCAACCACCAGTGAGAGGTCTGCCCGGATCTGACCGTCGGGCTCGGGCCCGAATCCGAGTGCGGCCGGCACCAGCACGAGCCTGCCCCCGGCCACCGCCATGAGGCTGCGAAGCGAGGAGCGCAGCGGGTCGGGGACGACGACGATCTTGGGCCCCCGAAGCACCGCTTGACCCATCTGGTCGGGGTCTACCAGGTAGCCGGCGGAACGACGAGCCATCTTCCGGAGCTCGTTCGGAGTCACCCAGTTCACCTCCGGCGCGCGGCTCACGATTCCCTCGCTAAGCAGCGAATCGGCGCGCGCGAGCGCCGCGCGACGGTCACGGTAGGCGGCGTAAGCCGTGTCTGCCTGAAGCTTGGGATCGGCGACGACCATCGTAATGGGAAGGATGGCGACGGTCTGGCCGCTGACCCTAGCGGTGGGCAGGATCGCGATCGGCTCGGGGGTGGAGGGCGTGGCAGCCGGCGTGGCGCCGGTAGCAAAAGGGTCTCGCTGGGCTCCGGCACAGCCGGGAGCTGCGAGTAAGAGCAGAAGCACGAGGCTCTGAATCGAGAGCGTCAAATGGTTTGTCAATGATAGTACCGATCGTGGGGCTTCAGGGTGCGGAAAGGTAATCACTCCAACGACAACCCTCCATCCACCACGATCGTCTGGCCGGTGATGTGCCGGGCAGAATCGGAGCAGAGAAATGAGATCACGTGCGCCACGTCGTCCGGCTCCGCCACCCGGCCCAGAACCGAGCTCTTCTGGGCCCGCTCGATCACCTCGGACGGCAGCATCGCCATGCGCTCGGTGCGAATGAATCCCGGCGCAACCGCGTTGACGTTGACGTTGGCGGGACCGAGCTCCACCGCCGCGGCCCGGGTCAGCCCGAGCAAAGCGGCCTTGCTGGCAGCGTAGTTGGCCACGCCGAAGCCAGGACGCTCGGCCTGGTGGGCGCTGACGCTGACGATCTTGCCATAGTGCTGGGAGCGAAAGATCGGCGCCACGGCCCGGATGCAATTGAAGGCCCCGGTCACGTTGGTATCCAGAACCTCGGACCAGGCCTGCTGGGAGAGGCGCCAGAGTGCGCCGTCGTTGGCAATGCCGGCATTGTTGACCAGGAAGTGAACGCCGCCCAGCCGCTGCTTGGCGTCCTGAACGAACCGCTCAACCGCCTCCCGGTCGCGGACATCGCAGCGCACGGCCAGGACTTCCACCCCCATGGCAGTAAGGGAGGTCTCGGTCAGCAACGCCTGCTCGCTCACATCCCGTCCCGGCAGGTTCACGAAGCAGAAGGCCACGTGACAGCCCAGCTTGCCGAACTCCAGCGAGATGTGCCGGCCGAGGCCGGTGGCCCCTCCGGTGACGATCGCGACCTTGCCGCGCCAGCCCTTGCCGATTGGCTGCGGGCGCGGGTCTTCGAGCGCGGTTCCGCTCCCCTCCGGCGCCTGGTGTTCCCACGAGGGCCGGTGGCCGAAACCGAAGGATGGCAATGGCATGGAATCCGAAGGTACGGGTAGAAATAAACAGCGGCAAGGGAAAAGCGTGAGCGGGGAAGGAACAACGTGAGTGGTTAGCGGGGAGAACCGGCTGCGAGCTGAGCTTCAGACCTCCCGCTCACCGCTTACGCTTTTGCTGTTACCGCTTACGTAGTTATAGGTTATGGCAATGACCCTCAAACACATCGGATGGCTTCTCTTGGGCTTGGCCGGGGCGGTGGCCTGGGGAGTGCTCGCCCTCCACCGGGGAGAGACGATCAGCGCGGCCTGGGTGGTGCTCGCCGCTGTCGGGACCTATCTCATCGCCTACCGCTTCTACAGCCGGTTCCTGGCCGAACGGGTGCTGGGCGTGAACGACCGGCGAGCCACGCCGGCAGAACGGCTCACCAACGGACGGGACTTCGTCCCCACCTCACGCTGGGTTCTGTTTGGACACCACTTCGCCGCGATAGCCGGCGCCGGGCCGCTCGTAGGGCCGGTGTTGGCCGCACAGTTCGGGTACCTACCCGGCACCATCTGGCTGGTCTTCGGCGTCGTTCTGGGTGGTGCGGTTCAGGATTTCATCATCCTGTTTGGCTCCATGCGGCGGGATGGCAAGTCGCTGGGACAGATGGCCAAGGAGGAGACCGGGCCGGTCACCGGGCTGCTCGCCATGGTCGCGGTGCTCGCCATCATGGTCATTCTCCTGGCGGTGTTGGCACTGGTCGTAGTCAATGCGTTGAAGGACAGTCCCTGGGGAGTGTTCACCATCCTGTGCACCCTCCCCATCGCAATCCTGATGGGCTTCTGGATGAAGATCTGGCGTCCGGGGCGGACCCTGGAGGCTTCCCTGGCCGGCGTGCTCCTCCTCCTCTTGGCGCTGGTGGGTGGAAGACACGTGGCCGAGTCGGCCACGCTCGCGCCCTATTTCACTTACTCGGGCCTGACCATCGCCTACGGCATGATCGGGTACGGGTTCATCGCGAGTGTGCTGCCGGTCTGGATGCTGCTCTGCCCCCGAGACTACCTCTCGACCTTCATGAAGATCGGAACGATCCTCCTGCTGGCCCTGGGGATTCTACTGGTTCTCCCGCCGCTCAAGCTCCCGGCCGTCACGCCGTTCATCGATGGGACGGGACCGGTGTTCGCAGGGAAGCTGTTTCCGTTTGCTTTTATCACCATAGCCTGCGGTGCGATCAGCGGCTTCCACGCGCTGGTGGCGTCAGGCACCACGCCGAAGATGCTCATGCGGGAGAGCGACGCCCGGCTCATCGGCTATGGCGGCATGCTGATGGAGTCGTTCGTGGCGGTCATGGCGCTCTGCGCCGCCGCGCTGCTCGACCCGGGGATCTATTTCGCCATCAACGCACCGCTGGCCACGCTGGGCGGGAACGTGCACAGCGCGGCCGAAGTGATCCGGGGTTGGGGCTTCGTCGTGACACCGGAGCAGATCGACGGGCTGGCGGCCTCGGTGGGGGAGCAGAGTCTGCTGGGCCGGACCGGCGGGGCTCCGTCGTTGGCGGTGGGCATGGCCCACATCTTCAGCAGCGCATTCGGCCAAGGGCTCATGGCCCTGTGGTACCACTTCGCCATCATGTTCGAGGCGTTGTTCATCCTGACCACGGTCGATACCGGAACCCGGGTCGGCCGCTTCATGCTCCAGGAGCTTGCCGGCCAGATCTGGCGCCCGCTGGGCCGGACCTCGTGGTACCCGAGCACAGCACTGGCCTCCGCCCTGGTGGTGGGAGGCTGGGGCTATTTCCTGGTGCAAGGAGTGCTGGATCCGCTCGGCGGCATCAACTCGCTGTGGCCACTATTCGGAATCAGCAATCAGCTACTGGCCTCGGTGGCACTCTGCGTCGGCACCACCCTGATCATCAAGAGCGGCAAGGCGCGGTATGCCTGGGTCACCTTGCTTCCGCTCGCCTGGCTCCTGGCCGCAACCTTGACCGCGGGGTGGCAGAAGGTGTTCGCGGGCGATCCTCGTCTCGGATTTCTCGCCCACGCGGCCCAGACTGCGGCACAGGTGGCGAGCGGGGCGCTGGACGCCTCGCGCGGCGCCCGCCTCATCTTCAACGACCGCCTGGATGCGGTGGTGACGATGGCCTTCATGGTGGTCACCGTCCTCGTGCTGGTGGCGTCCGCTCGTGAGTGGGTCCTGATCCTGACCCGCCGGAAACCGGCCAAGGCGGAGGAGTCGCCCTTTGTGGAGACGGCGTATGCAGGGTAGCGGGGAAGCGGGGCGGCCAGGCAGCCGGGCAGTAAACTCAGTCCAGCGGATCGGTTCCTTGCTCCGCTGCATTGCCGGCATGCCGGATTACGCGGCGCACCTCGAGCACCTGCGCCGCTACCATCCGAACCGGGCGATTCCGACCGAGCGCGAGTATTACGAGGAGTTCGTTCGCAGCCGTTACGAGGACGGGCCAACCCGGTGCTGCTGAGGCGCTGAGCTGCGTTCCCCCGGTACCTCTGCCAGCTGCCCACGCCCCGCTGTGTTGCCGAATCGACACATGAACGTCTCTACTTGGCACAGGAGACGGTTGACACGAGCCAGCTGCCCACGGACATTCAGCCGGCCATTTCGTAACCCATAAGAATGCTTCGAAAGCGAGCTCCCATGTTGGATTACCTTTGGAGGCAAGGAAGCACCGCACTGAGCCTGGTCTTGCTCGGGGCGGGCACGATGATCTCGATCTCATGTGGGGACGACTCGACCTCACTTGTGACCCAGGATGGCACGATCCAGGTGGAGGCCCTGACCGAGGGCACCGATTTCGACGGCAACGGGTACGTGGCCGAGCTGAACAGCCAGAGCATTGCAATCGGAAACCTGGACACCATCTGGTTCGAGGACGTCGAGCCCGGGACCTATGAGGTGGCCCTGACCGGCATAGCGGAGAACTGCTCCACGGAGGAGAACCCCAAGTTCGTCGAAGTGGTCCCGGTCGATACCGTCCAGGCCCAATTCACTATCACCTGCGACGTACCGGCTCCCCCCCCGGGTGGCGGCGGCCCAGATCCTCTCTAGTCAATCCTCGGGGCCGCAGCGAAAAATCTTGCTTGACAAGGGTCTTACCGAGCCGTAGGCTAATGGCTCGGGGACCCCCCGAGTATCCGACCACGACAATGGTTGGCCCCTAGTGCGGGTGCACGATCGGTTCGCCTCCGCTCCGCTTTCCTCTCGCAGCTATCCCAGCCGCTATGCGCGGCGCGCACCAGCTAGCCAGCCAGCCTCCAATCAGCGCCTGGCACTCCGCACACCACCCGCGCTGCCGTCCCCGTCCCTGCCGTATCACACCGAAGGAGGACCAAATGCGATCCGCATTCACCCGGCCTAACGTGTGGCTCACCCTCTGCGGGGTGGTCTTCATCCTCGCGGGCTGCGATCGCTCGAAGTCCGACGAAGCACGCGAGACCGGAGCCGTCACCACCGCAAACCAGGGCAAGGTTCCGGTCACCACCGGCTCCGAGGAAGCGAGACAGCTCCAGGCCGAGGGTCTCAGGTTGGCCGATCAGCTCCGCCCGCACGAGGCCGGCCAGCTGTTCGAAAAGGCCGTGGCTAAGGATCCGAACTTTGCCATGGCTCACTTTAACCTCGCGCAGGCGTCGCCGAACGCCAAGGAAACGACCGAGCATTTGAACCGCGCAGTGGCTCTATCCGACAAGGCTTCGGAGGGAGAGCGGCTGACGATCCTCGCCTTCCAGGCGATCAATAACGGCGACCCGGCAAAATGGCTGGAGTATTCCAAGCAACTGGTTGCAGCGTACCCGGAAGATGAGCGGGCCCATGCAGCCCTGGGCAATGTCTACTTCTTTGGCGAGCAGGACTACGAAGGCGCGCGCGACGAGCTTCAAAAGGCGATCGACGTCGAGCCGAACTTCGCACCGGCCTACAACATGCTTGGCTACAGCCACAGCGCGCTGGGAGACTACCCGGAAGCGGAGACGGCATTCAAGAAGTACATCGAGCTGGTTCCCAACGATCCGAATCCGTATGACTCATACGCCGAGCTGCTGCTGAGGACCGGAAAGTTCGACGAGTCCATCAAGCAGTACCAGAAGGCCCTGTCCATCGATCCGCACTTTGTGGCCTCGCACTTCGGCATCGCTGCCAATCATATGTATCAAGGCAAGCACAACCAGGCTCTTGCCGAAGCCGATAAGCTCGACAAGGCGGGCCAGAACGACGCTGACCGCCGATTAGGGCTGTTGACCAAAGCGCTGGTATACGTTGACCAGGGAAAGAACGACGCGGCCCTGAAGGAGATTCAGAAACGGTACGAGCTGGCCGCGAAGATCGGCGACACCGTGACCATGGCGGGCGACGTGGAAACCATGGGAGACATTCTGCTCCACGCCGGCAGGCCGGACGAGGCTGCCAAACGCTACGAACAGGCCTCGAGTCTGGTGGCCAAGTCCAGCCGTTCCCAGGAAGCAAAGGACGACGCGGCGCTGGCCCACCACTACAACCTGGGACGGGTCGCGCTGGCCAAGAAGGACTTGGCTGCAGCGAAAACGCATGCGGCGGCGTATCTGGATGGAGCCAAGGCCAAGGACAGCGAGTTCCGCACTCGTGAGGCGCATAAGCTGGCCGGCAAGATTGCCAAGGCAGAGAAGAACTACGACCAGGCGATTGCCGAGCTGGCTCAGGCAAACCAGCTGGATCCGTCCGTTCTGTACGCGACCGGCTCGGCCTATGAGGGGAAGGGCGATCAGGCCAAGGCCGCCGAGTTTCGCCGGCAGGCAACGGAGTTGTACACCCTGCCCACACTGAACCACGCCTTCGTTAGAGCGAAAGCGCGGAAGGCCGCAGCGGGGGCTTGATCGGTGGAGGGGGCGGAGCTGTAGTCTCAGTGAGACTTCAGCTCCTGGATCCAGGCCGTCAGCCATTTCCCCGTTCGGGAGATGACGGCCGAGCTGTCGTTGGCCAGGAAATCATATCCGCCCCTCGCCAGGGATGAATCGGCGTAGGTCCCCGCGGACCGCGCCCGGGACCTGGCGCGTTGGAGTCCCACCAAGGACTCCCTGGTTCCAATCCAGAGGAGTCCGTCGGAAGCGCGAATCGCGTAGCGCTTGGGAACGCCAAAGCTGTCGGGAGCCACGTAGACCCGGGCCAGAAGCGGAATCAGCTTCGGATCGGTGAAGTAGGAGAGCAGTGTCAAATAGCGAACTCGGAACTCCTCGGTGTCGGCGGCCCGAAAACGCGCTGCCACCGAGTCCGCCGCTCCCGCCCCGAGCCGCCCCAGCACCCACGCATCGCCATGGTTGTAGTCCTTGCTGGGAATGCGGGCCAGAATATCGGCCAGCACCGCCGAGTCGTCTTCCACCGCTCGGCGGCGTTCCAGCACTATGGCCTGAAGAGAAGGCTCGAGATCTTCTCCCTTGAGACCGGGATCGTTCGGGAACGGCACCGATCCCGCGGACTCCAGATGCTTCAGCAAGCGGGCCGCGCTGTCGGCGTAGGCCGGACTCCTCAGCTCCGCGAGCCGGGTCAGGGATACCAGCGCGGAATTCCAGTCCCCCTTCCCCTCGATCGTCAAACGCATCCGGCGCCAGAGTGGGCCCGGCACCTTCGCGCGCTGGATCGCCCGAATAGAATCGGCGGTGGGGCTTCCCCGCCGCAGCCCTTCGTGTAACTCCGAGTAGGTCGCCCGCCCGGGCAGGCCAACCCGAACCTGCACCTGGGCAGCGGCCGACTGCTGGCCTGCGGCGCCGAAACACAACAGACCAGTCATCGCGAGCGACCCGATAACAGTGACTCTCTGCCTCATGAGCTCGATCCCTCGTCTGCTGGTGAAACGGTGAGCCAGAGGACGACCGCGGTGAGCATTCCGGCGCCCGATGCCCACAACGCCACCGGGCCACCGCCGGATTGGTACAGCGCCCCGAAACCGAGTCCGGCAGGCAGCGCCGCCGCCCCGACGAGCGCGTGGTAGGAACCGAAACCCCGCCCGGTGCGCACCGGTGCCAATCGCGCCACCACGGCGCGCTCTCCCGACTCGGTGAGACCGGCCACGAGCCCGAGCATCAGGAATACACCAATCGCTTCTAGCGGGCCGAGCTCAGCCCCCAGTGCAAAGGCTCCAAGAGCGAACAGTAAACCCCCGGCAGCAACCACCCGGCGCGGTCCCAGCCGATCCGACAGCCAGCCTCCCGGATACGAGCTGAGGCTTCGGACGACATGGAGCCCGGCCCACACCAGAGGAACCGCCGCGACCATGACCCCGCGGTCCTGGAGCCGGAGGATGAGCAGTGTCTCCGGCAACCGAAAGAAGGTGAGGGTCGTCAAGGCAAGGACTGGGGGCCAGAAACGAGCGGACGTATGGACGGGTGGACGGTCGGTCGGAAGGTTGGCCTGCCTGCCGGTCCCCATGTCGACCTCATCGGTCCGCCCGTCCGCCCGTCCGCCCGTCCGCCGAAGCACCACCGTCAGCACCACGAACGCCACCACGCCCGGCAGCACGCTCCAGCCGATCACACTGCGAACATCCGCCCCGCGACTCAGGAGGAACCAGGCCGCCAGCGAGCCGAGCACGGCACCAAAGTGGTCTGCCCCACGGTGAAATCCGAATGCCCGGCCCCTGAGTGGCGGCGGGGTGATCTCTGCGATCAATGCGTCCCGAGGCGGCGTCCGGAGGCCTTTGCCGAACCGGTCGATCACCCGGAACCCAACCACCTGCCAGGCCGACCCGGCAGCCGAGATCAACGGGCGCACCAGGACCGCCGTGGCGTAGCCCCACAAGATCAGGGGCCGGCGCCACCCCGGCCGGTCGGACAGCCGGCCGCTGATCCACTTGACCGCCGACGAGGTCAGCTCCGCGGCACCGTCCAGCAGCCCAAGGGCCAGGGGACCGCCACCCAGGCTTCGAGTGACGAAGGCGGGCAGCAGCGGATAGACCATTTCGCTGGCGAAGTCATTGAACAGGGAGACGAGCGACAGCCCCTTGACCGCGGGCGGGACACGGGAAGGTCGGGAGGGACGGGAAGGATGAGAAAAATTCGAGATCATTTGTCATCCTGATCATAGCGAAAGGATCTTTACCCCCTCCTTCCCGTCCTTTCCCGACCTTCCCGACCTTCCCGACCTTCCCGCCCTACTTCCCGTAGCGCTCAAGGGCCAGGTTCACGATCCGCTCAATCAGCCTGGGGTAATCCAGACCCGCCGCCGCGGCCGACATGGCAAACTCGCTGGACCGCTCGAGGTAACAGCTGGCGTTCACCTCGAGCACATATATATCGCCGGTGTCGGTGAGCCGGAGATCCACCCGGCCGTAGTCCCGGACCCTGAGCGCGCGAAAGGCATCGACGGCCACCTTCTGCAAACGGGCGCGCAGCTCGTCGGGCAGATTGGCCAGGACCGACTTGGTGCCCTTGTACTCCTGACTGCCCTCGTCCCACTTGGCCTTGCTGTCCAGAACCTTGGGCACTCCCTCCGGAAACCCGGTGAAATCGACCTCGATTGGCGGCAGCGCCTTCGGTTGTCCGTTGCCCAGCACGCCCACATAGAACTCACGGCCCTCGATGTACTCCTCGGCGAGCGCGGAATCATTCAGCTCCTTCCGGATGGCCGTTACCCGCTCCATCAGCGCCACCGGATCGTGCACTAGCGACTTGCCCCCGATCCCGAGAGACGAGTCGGACCGGAGCGGCTTCACGAACAGCGGCATGCGCAGGTTACCGCCGGTCTCGAATGAGCCCTGTTGCTTCGAGAACACGGCAAAGCGCGGATAGAGAATTCCGTCGAAGGCCAGGAGCTTCTTGGTGAGGCCCTTGTCCTGGCTCAGGTAGAGCTCTCCCGGTCCGCTGCCGGTGTACTTGACCCCGATCAGGTCGAGCAGCCCGGTTACGGGAATGTCGCCAAACACGTTGTCTGCGAACATCTCCATCAGATTGAAGACGAGATCGGGTCGCCGGCGCGACAGCCCGGCGATCAGGCGCTTGACGTCGCCGTGCGCGCCGAGGACGGAGACCCGGTGCCCCAGGCTGCGCAGGGTCCGGGCTACCTGGGGGACCACGGCCTCGTAGTCCTTTGAGTTTTCGTCTTCGCTATCGAGATAAGTCAGGACGGTGATGTTCATGCGGTCGGTCCTCTCCGGTTCCGGCCGTTCACTCGGCGAGCCCCATACCCCAGCTCGCGAGACTCACAGGCAGCCCGCCGTACCCCATCACCTCGTCGTGGAAGCGCCGCGCGCCATAGGCGCCACCTTCCCGTTCCCGATATTCATCTCGCAGGCGCAGCAGCTCGCGCCGGCCGACCGCGTAGCACAGCTGGTAGGTGGGCCAGGCACAATAGCGGCGCACCTCTGCCTCGGCGCTGGCGCGCTCGATGGGCAGGTGCTCTACCATGTAGTCCACCGCCTCGGTTGGGCTCATCCCCCTAGTATGGAGTCCCACGTCCAGCACCACTCGGACCGCGCGCCACAGGAGGTTCACCAGCCGAAACAACCGGGCCTGATCGCTGAGGTAGTACCCGGTCTCGTCCATCAGTTGCTCGCAATAGAGGGCCCATCCCTCCACCATGATCGGACTCCAAACGTGGCGCCGCACCTCCGAGCCGAGGCTCTGCACCGTGACCAGGTGGAGGTGGTGACCCGGGTACGCTTCGTGGACCACCATGGCCGGCATGCCATGGGTGCAGTGGCCCCGCCGTTGCTGCGCGACAACCTCAGACGGGAGCGATGGATCGGGCGCGGTCACGTAAAACCGCCCGGTACGATCGGGCAGATAGAGCGGCGGCGGCTCATACGCCGCAAACGGTACGAGGGAGGCAAGAAACGCCGGCGTGGGCACTACCTCGACCGGAGCCTCGGGCACGGTCACGAGATCATGCTCCAGCACCCAGTTGAGCGCCCGGTCGATCTCCTGGCGGTAGGCACCGAGCAGCTGATCGGCCGGCGGTGAGTCGTTCCGCAGCTCGTCCACCACCACCCGCCAGGGGCGCGGGTCGAGCCGCTTAGCCAGCGCGATGATCTCCTCCGTGACCTCCTCCTGCAGGTGGAGGCCGTAACGCCAAAGCTCGGGTGGGCCGGCCATGAGCGCATGCTCATGGTGCAGCCGGCGGGCGAATTGCTCCTCACCGATGGCAAACGCATGGGGATCCGCGGCGGGCTCGACCTCATCGCGCAGGGCAGCGCCGAACGCTACGAGAGCGTGGAGAGCTACCTCCCCCGCCGTCTTCAGCTGGCCCGCGAGCTCCGGCGCAGCCCCGGCAAACACCGCCACCATCTCCGCGATCAGCTGTCCGCCCCCGCCCAGCATGCTGAGCGCGGTATCGACGAAAACCGAAGGCGGCTCGTCGATGGTGTCGCTGGCGCTCTCGAGAAAGGCCGGCGCCGCCTCCAGCCGGGCGATCACGGCGGGGACGCGGCTGGGAAGGTCGTCTCCGTGCCGCGCCAGGAGGGTATACAGACCTTGCAGCAGATGAGAGAGCCAGAAGCCCGGGTTGCGAATGTGCGGGAGTTCGTACTCCAGCCGGAAAACCGTGCTGCGCATCTCTCCCAGCAGGGCGGTGCGATCGATCTCCTCGTTGAGCTCCTCGGGTTCGAGCTCCTCCAGCGCACCGGTGAGTGATCGAAGCGCCGCCAGATGCTCCCGCACTGCATCGCCGTCGAAGCGGCCGAGTCGAGAGTCCTGCGCCACGAGCCCGGCGGCGCTGGCCGCCGCGGGATCGAAGTGGTACTTGAGATCCAGGTAGGACCGACAAAGATCGTCCACGGCTGTCACAGAGCCTTGGCTCCTTCGCTCGTGAAGCTCGCTCAGGATGACCGCTCCGCGTTCAGCTTCGCGCTCACCTCGGAGTGGTCGCCGAGCGTGGTGCTCCCGCGGAATCCCTCCATTACTACGTCATTGCCCAGAAGAGAGCCGTCGAGCTGCACCTCATTCAGCTTCGCGTCGCGGCCGACGATTGTATTGCGAAGCCGGCTGCCGGTTACCCTGGTGCCGGATTCCAGCGAGACATTGGGCCCTATCTCGCTGCGTTCGATAGTCACTCCATCCTCGATGTAGACCGGCTCATGGATGGTGACGCCGGGGAAGTCCACCCGCCGGGCCGCGCCCTTTCGCAGGAGGATCTCATTGGTCTCCAGCAGCGTATCCAGCTTCCCGCAGTCGTACCAGCCACCCACCTCGGCGGTGAGGATCCGTTTCTTATGCTCGATCATCCACTGGAAGGCGTCGGTCAGATACCACTCGCCCTTGTTGGCCGGGTTGGCGAGCACGTGATCAATGCCCTTCCAGAGGCTGTCTACGTCACGAATGTAGTAGAGCCCGATGTTGGCCAGCTTGGAAATCGGAGTGTTCGGCTTCTCCACGATGCGAGTCATATATCCTTGCGCATCGGTGACCACCACCCCGAAGCGCTGGTAGTCCTCCACTTCCTTGGCCCAGATTATCCCGTCGGCGTCGGTCCGGTTGATCAGGGTGAGGTCGGCCTCGAACACCGTATCCACAAAGATGATCAGCACCGGCCCTTTCACGTAGGGACGCGCCAGGTTCACCGCGCCCGCAGTGCCGTCCTGCACTTTCTGCTCGATGAAGCGGGACGGGATCTTGTATCGCTTCCGGGCGAAGTCCTCCACCTGCTCCTTAAGGTGACCGGTGATGAAGATGAGCTCGGTGACGTCCAGGCCCTTGAGCCGGTCCATGACCCAGTCCATGACCGGCCGGCCGGCCACTTTCAGCATCGGCTTGGGCACCAGATGAGTGTGCGGTCGAAGCCGGGTGCCCTTGCCTGCCAGGGGGATGATCACTTGCATGGTCAGCCTCTTCCATAGCGGTCTTGGAGGCGGACGAGGTCGTCGAGCTCCGGCGTGGAGGCCTCGAGAACGTCGCTGTCCACTATTGCCTCAATCTGGTGGATGAGCTTCGCGGGAATGTGGACCGACTCACCCGCCTTGAAGGGCCGGGAGACGAGTTTGTCGCCCACCTGGGTTCGAAGGGTGAGCTCGCCCGACAGCAGGTGCATCGTCTCATCCTTCCGGTTGTGATATTGGAGACTGAGCACGTGCCCTGCCTTCACATGGAGAATCTTCCCCACGTAACGATCGGTGCGGGCCCAGATCAGCTCGTAACCCCACGGCTTATCAACCCGGTACGGCACATCGGGCACTTAGCCCTCCACATAAGTGAGTTCGAACGACGATGGAGTCGTGACGCAAGCGTGAACGCAGACACCGCAGCCGACGCAGCCCTCCCGCCGGATGACCGGATGTCCAGCGGCGTCGATGGTGAGTGCCGCGTCGCCCACTGGACAGGCCTCGGCGCAGACTCGGCACGGCGTCCCGCGAAAGGTGAGGCAGCGCTCCGGGTACAGCTCCAGCACACCGAGCCGGTAGTCCGCCCAGCCCCGCCCGGGAACCGTGAGCGCCGGCGTCGGACAGGCGGCGGCGCAGGGCATGGTCGGACACGCGATGCAGGGCTCGCTGGCTGGTTCGAGATATGGGGTACCCGCGGCGAGGCCGCCATTAGGCCGTACCTTGATGATGGCGTGCGGCGGACAGGCCTCGATGCAGGCACCGCAGCGGGTGCAGGCAGCCAGAAATCCGATTTCCGGTAATGCACCCGGCGGGCGAAAGTAGCGCCGAGCGATGACGCGGTCCTCGGTGTGGGCCATGAGACGTTCGAGCCAGTCGCCCAGCGCCGAGCGCAGCAGACCACGACGAGTTGAATCGGACGGCGTCAGCATGCGGACTAAATATGGCGGGGAAGCAGGGAAGCGGGGAAGCGGGGAAGTGCGTGATCGGATGGGGCAAATCGTCACGATGGGCGATCCTTCGCTTCGCTCAGGATGACAAGCCTGCCCGGTTTCCTCCCCGCTTCCCTGCTTCCCCGCTTCCCCGCCTCTTCAAAACGCCGGTTCAAGGCTGAAGGTCCAGCGAAACTCCACGTCGCCGTCACCCGGCTCAAGGTCCTGCGCCAGTTCCGGCCGGCTGACGTAGAGAGGGAAGTCGAATCTGGTGGTGAATCTGGTGTCGCCGATACGGTGATCGGCCCGGAGCCCGAAGCCTGCGTCGCCCAGGAACCGGAGGCGGTCGCCCGTGAGCGGCTGGGCGGTTCCACCGAGAGTGTGGGAGAGATCGGTGAACGCGGCAACCGCGATGCGACTAAAGAGACCCGCTAACGGTCGCGCCACCAGCGTCTGGTCGAGCTCGAGGTTGAGCGCGACGATGGCGCCGGTGGAGAGGTGAGAGTCGATACCACGCACTCCAGCGCCCCCGGCGGAATGGTAGTGAAAGTCTTCGCGCACGAGGAGCGAGCCCCGAGAACGAAGGAACGGATTGTACAGCTGCTGGAGCGGATCGGCGCCCTGGAGGTAGATCTGTCGCTGCTTGGCGGTCTCCTCGCCGCCGCGGGCGTAGGCGACGAAAAGCCGGGCGGCGAGATTGCGTTGGGTCCCAAGCGGCCGGCGAGCGGTTCCCTCGATCGCGCCCCGAAAGTAGAACGGATTCAGCTCGGGCCGGCCCGTTGCGGCCAGGCCATCACGATTGTACACCAGCCCGCCGCCCACTGTGGTCTGGAGCGCGAGCTGCCACTTGCCACTCTCCGTGGTCACACCCCCAAAGCTCTGTAGTTCCACGGTGCCGACCTCATCGTACAAGCCTCGATCCAGGTAGCGGAAATCGTCGGTGGCCACCCAGGTGAGACTCACGCCGCGGCGCCAGGTGGGGCCGAAGGTGAGGTGCTCGCGCCGGGCCCACTCGAGACTGGCCCTGAGGCCGTAGCGCCCCTCCGTCCGGAAAGCGTCCAGCGTCTGCGAGGTGTTGGCCGCCCGGAGCATCACCGGATTCTTCAGGCGGAAGAAGAAGTCGACGTCCTGGACCTTGTCGTCAGCTCCCCATCCGGTGGCCACCGAGATCAGCGCCTGGTTCTGCTCGAAACGCCCCAGATAGTCCGTCTGGCTGCGCATGCCGAGCGTCACCCCGCCCGCGTCGTTGTACCAGACGGTTGGATGCAGGCCTAGCGTCCGACGGTCGCGCCGGCTCCGAGTCGTGAAGTAGGGATGGAAGTACAGATCGGTGCCCGCCGGGGGAGCGAAAAGCTTCGAGAGGAATCCACCGAGCCGTTTGCGATTGTTCAGCATGTTCCAGTCGTGAGCGCGCACCCGCGGGTCGAGCACCACCTGCTTGGGCTTGCTTCGGGTATACAGTTCCACCCATTCACGCTCGGCGAGTCCCTGAGTCCGTGTGACGGCAGTGTCGCGCTCACCCACGACAGCCACTTCAACCGGAATCCGACCCTCGGCCTTCCGCACCACTTCGACCCGAGTACGCCATACCTCGGAACGACTGAACGAGGGAGTGATAGAAGAATCCGAGCTCACATCCCTGGTTCCTGCGCTCCCGCGTTCCGTCCTCACCTTCCCAACCGCGTAGTCGTAGAGCTCAGTCGCATGTAACCCCTGCCCGAAGACGGTGGACAAGTCACGCTGGGACACTTCCTCCGCCACGGCACGAAAAGCCGCCTCATCCACGTGCTTCAGCTTCCAGCGGTCGTAATAGGTCCGCAGGATGCGGAGCATCGTCGCGTTACCCACGACGTCGCGAAGCTGCTGAAAGAACAGCTCACCCCGGCTGTAGATCGAGATGTTGTAGGAGACGAAGTCGCTGTAGGCCTCGCTCACCAGGCTGGTCGGCTCGGAATAGCCGTCGAGGTCGAGCTCGAGAATTTTGGCCTCATTCGGCTCGTAGCCTGCGGGCCGGCCGAGCGTCTCCCAGAACCAGGTGGTCTGGAAGCTGGTGAACCCCTCATCCAGCCAGCCTTCGCGCCACTCGTTGTTGGCCAGAATGCCCATGGTGTAGTTGTGGCCAACCTCATGCACGATCAGTCCCTGATCGGCTGACCCGTTCATGACCATCATGGGGAACTCGGTGCCCCCGCCCTCGATCCGGTGAACGTTGGTCAGCTGCGGCCAGGCAAACGGTCCGAACACCCGGTCCAGCCAGGCCAGTGCCGTTGCGGTCCGCTCGACCGCGGTGCCGTTTCCCCAGGTGCCCTCGTCGCCCGGCTGATAGAGCACGTGGACCGCGACATCGCCGAACCTGCCGCCCTCATAGCGGTAATCGGGGTTCAGTGAGAGTGCGAAATGGTGGACGTCCTCGGCGTACCACCGGATCTTCTTCCGTCCGGCCGCGGCCCCGCTACAGCCGTCCGCCGATGGAGTGCGGGCTCCGTAGTAATCGCGGCGATACTCGACGTCGCGAGATGGCCCCCGATTGGCCCGCTCCCATCCCGGATCACCGCAGACCGGCACCCCGGTGGCGCCGACCACCTGATCCTCGGCGACATCGAGATCCACCAGGAACGACCCGAACTCGCCGTAGAACTCCCCCGCCGGATACAGCGGATGCTCGGCCCAGCCATAGCGGTCGTACACCACGACCTTGGGGTACCACTGGGCAAAGTCGAAGCGGCGAGCCTGACGTCCCTGCCGGCGCGGCACCGTCGAGGGGCGAGCGTCCCATTCCATGTCCACCGACATGGACTCCCCCGGTGACAACGGGCGAGGCAGATCGAAGCGCACGATGGTGCTGTCAGGCGCAAAGGGATACGACGGCCGTACCGGCGCACCCATGATCCGCACGTTGCGCACGTGATTGAAGGCGTAATCGGGGTCGCGCAGGTCGTTGAACCGGCGGCGTCCCTCCGCCGAGTCGGCAGCGGACCAGCGGGAGCCGGGCCGAAAGGCGTTGAGATAGAGGTGTAGCGAGAAAGTGGTGAGGGTGTCAGGCGAGCGGTTGGTGTAGTGGATGCGTTCGGTCCCGCTCAACACGCCCCTGGGCTCATCCAGCCGGGCTACGATCTCATATCCCACCTCCTGCTGCCAGTAGGCGCCCGGAGAATGCGCGGCCGACGGCTGCTGAAGGAGGAGAAGCGCCAAGCCGATCACGGATGTCTCGAGGTTTGGGATTCGGCGGAGTCAGGAATCATCGGCGAGAAACATAGGCATTGCCTCGGGGATTTGGCACCATGGCGCGTGCTAGCGGTTCACCCGCCCCGGTGTACCCGCACTATCCTCGAGCGCATTACAGCAGCGCTCGTCACGGTGGCTTTGGAATGGATACCTATCTCTCGCTTCGGGTACATCTGGTATGGGCCACCAAGGATCGCCGGCCATGGCTGGACCCGGAGTGGCGGTCTCGGCTATTCGCCTGCGCGGCAACGATCGTCACGCGAAAGGGCTCCAGGCTGCTCTGTGCCGGTGGCCCAAGGGACCACATACACCTCTACGTCGCGCTCTCGGCGACGACTACGGTTGCCAAGCTGGTGAATGTCATCAAGTCCAACACGGCACGATGGATTCATCACAACATTCCACATCGCCGGGATTTCAGCTGGCAACACGGCTATGGGGCGTTTAGCGTCAGCACCTCCAATGATGCATCACTCCGCGAATACATAAAGAGCCAGGAACGCCGCCACGGGGAGAAGCCATCGACCGATGAGTACCAGAGCCTATTAGAGCGCCATGGAATAGCGTACGAATTCGCGCAAACACAGGATGGCTGAAAGGGGCCGGCCTCGACGGCCGGCCCTAGGTGACATCGGGACGCGGGATCTGCCCGGCCCTCACGGGCCGGGCTACGAATTGGCGCGGTCCTCCGGACCGCGGACATTCCGCACCCCCGATCAGCTCCTCCTCATCCGCAACGGAGGTCCTGGAGCTTCGCCAATTGGATGGACTGCGGGCCCTGGGAGGTTATCGGAGCACCCGCGGTCCTCCGGAGCGCGGACATTCCGCGCGCCGATCAGCTCCTCCTCATCGCCCAACGGAGGCCCTGGAGCTTCGCCAATTGGGATGGACTGCGGGCCCTGGGGGCCCTGGGAGGTTACCGGAGCACCCGCGGTCCGGAGGACCGCGCCAATCTGTAGCCCCACCCGTAAGGGTGGGGAGGAGCGGAATGGAATATGCCCAACGCAACGAGGGCCGCCCAAGGGCGGCCCTCATTCTCATTCGTAGATTGGTACGCTGCGCCCCATAACGCCGAGGCCTAGCGGATCAGTTGGCGCCGGAGCTTCGTCATCCTGCGCCGCACCGACCCATCGAGGACCCGGTCTCCTACCCGGATGATCGCCCCACCCAGGATCTCAGGTTCGGTCAGATAGGTCGCGATCACCTCTTTGTCGAGCTGCCGGCTGAGGCTCTCTTCGATCAGGGTCTTGAGCTTCTCGTCCGGCTTTCTCGCCAGCGTCACCGACGCGCGGACCCGATTGAGCTTCAGGTCCAGCAGCGCCTGATACTCGTGGGCGATCTCCCTCAGGATCTGTTGACGCCCACGCTTGACCACGGCCTGGAGCCAGAGCACGAATTCCCTCGGGGCTTGCTTCAATGCCTCGCCCAGGAATCGCGCCTTCTCGGCCTTGGGTACCCGGGGTGACATCAGCACGGCCTTGACCTTCGGAATGGTCTCGACCGCGGCAGCCACCGCATCGATCAGGTCCGCAAAACGGTCCTGCTGGCCGGACTGCTGGGCCAGCTCGAACAGAGCCTCGGCGTAGTTGCGGGCGACGGTTTCAGTTCTCAATTCCGCACGTCCGCCCGGGAGAGGTACTCCTGCACCAGTTTCCGGTCAGTCTCGGAGGTGAGCCGCTCTCCGATCAGCTTGGAGGCCGCTGCCAGAGAGAGCTCCACCGCCTCGCGCCGGAGCTCGGCGATGGCGCGGTCGCGCTCCGCCGCGATGTCTCGCCGGGCTCGCTCCAGCAGCTGCTGCTGCTCCTGAAGCGTCTTCTCCATCGCCAGGGCCCGCTCGTTCTCGGCAGTGGTCCGTGCCTGCACCAGCAGCGCATGCGCCTGAGTCCTCGCATCGGCGAGCAGCTTCTTGTGCTCGGCCAGCAAGGCCTCCGATTCTGCCCGGTTGCGCTCCGCCGTGTCGAGCTGCTCCTGCAGCGCGCGCTCCCGCGCCTCGACCGCGCCAAGCAGCGCGGGGTAGGCGAACTTCCTCAGGATCAGCAGCAGCAGGAGGAAGACGAACACCGTCCAGATCATCAGGCCGGGTTCCACCGACAACGGACCGCCGGCGGCGTGCTGTTCCTGGATCGGCGCGAGCATGAGCGAGAGCATGAGAACTCCGGTCTAGGGTCTAGAGTCTAGGGTCTAAGTCTAGAAGCCACCTAGACCCTTGACCCTAGACCCTCGACCTGCCTAAAACGTAATCTTCGACTGAATCAGGAACCCGATGACCGCCACGAATAGCGCGACGCCTTCGATCAGCGCGGCGGCGATGATCATCGCGGTCTGGATCTTGGCAGTGGCCTCGGGCTGACGCGCGATGCCTTCGGTGGCGGAGCCACCGATGCGGCCGATGCCGACACCGGCACCGAGCACGGCGAGTCCGGCAGCAAGACCGGCACCGATGAGACCGAGCCCCTTACCGCTGGCGGCCGACACGGCGGCGGCTTCCTGAATGAGGGCGAGCAGGTACAGCATGTTTGACTCCATAGCTTGAGCGGGAGACCGATTGTGTCAGCTGCGCTCGCCATGCGTCGGCCGCATCTCCCGAAACGGCCTTGCCCTGGCAACCCGCCGGCGTTCCCGGCAGCGCCGAAAACAGCGGGCATCGTCCGTCATTCGACGGAGTACGTCTCAGTCGGGACGCGAACGCTCGCCCGATGAGAGTCAGCGGGACAGCGGGACGGCGGGACAGCTCGAGCAACCCGCCCCATTCGACTGCTGCCCTGCCTTGCTACTTCAACTTCTTCCTTACTGACCCGCTGTCCCGCTGTCCCGCTAGTGTTCCGCCCGCATCAGGCCGATGAACACAGCCACCAGCAGGGTGAACACGAAGGCCTGGAGGAACGCGACAAACACCTCCAGGACCATCACACCCGTGGCCAGCAGGGAGGCGGCGACGCCGACCATGTAACTCTGGAACAGAAACGTCAGGCCCAGCAGGGCCAGGACCAGCACGTGACCCGAGGTCATGTTGGCGAAGAGTCGGACCGCCAGCGCGAAGGGCTTGGCCAGCTTGCCGATGAGCTCGATGGGGGTCATGACCGCGAGCAGCAGCACCTTCAGCAGCGCTCCACCTACTCCGCCCGGCAGACCCGGGGGGAGGTAGAAGATCGTCTTCATGTATCCCTTGAACCCCAGAGTCCGCATTCCCGTCAGCTCGATGACGATGAATGCCATGACCGCGAGTGCCGCCGTCACCGAGATGTTGCTGGTGGCGGTTGCGCCATACGGCAGCAGCCCGAGGAGGTTCATGGCCAGGACGAAGAAGAAGACCGTCAGGAGGTAAGGCGCGTACCCCTCACCGTGGTGGCCGACATTAGGGAGGACCACTTCCTGCCGGACCCAGAGCACCATCGCCTCCATGGCGCCGGCGAACCCCTTGGGCGTCTTCCCCTGTTGCTGGGCCCGCGCGTTCGAGCGGGCGCTGAAGACGAGGACCAGGGTCACGAGGGTGGCCGCCAGCAGCATGTAGACCAGGTGCTTGGTGGGCGACAGATCGAGGTAACGGGGCTGACCGTGGGAATCGGTGCCGAGCGGGATCTTCCAGTTCTCGGGCAGATGGATATTCCCGAACGGCGTTTCCACCTCGTGCGAATTCGCGATGTGGTGGGCGATATCGATCTGGTTGCTGCTCGCCTCGTGCTGGCTCGACGGAGCCACAGCATCGTGGCCAACCTCGGCCGCCGGTTTCTGCGCGAGCGCAGGAGTGGTGAACACCCCGCCCGCCAGCGCGGTCAGTCCCAGCCTCATCCCGATTGAACGCCAGCTACGAATCATCGTGCCTTGATCTCGGAGTGTTCCCCAGAACCGCGATCACTTCCACAACCAGCAGCACCAGCATCGTGGCGACCAGTGCCCCCAGAGTCGCGACCAGCTCCCAGCGCAGCTCCGGAACCAGGACCAGTCCCGCGATGGCCACCAACGCCACGCGAATCACCATGCCGAGGACCCACACCAGCTGGAACCGATCGGTCCCGATGCTCCGGACCGTCCACCAGCCGAGTGGCGCCTGCACCAGGAGTGCGATTCCGATGCCCCAGGCCACCTCGCGCCGGATGTCCGGGGAAACCGTAAACACCGCCGCCAATCCTACCGTCGCCACTACCAGAAGCCCAGTGAGGTACCGGCCTCCAGCCGTCATTGTTTTCCATCTTCCTTCCGGCCCAGGGATCGAATGAGCCAGTACATCGTGCCGCCAAACCCGAGGAACGCCGCCAGAACGGTCAGCAGCCCTCCGGTATCGAACTTTCGATCCGCCCACTGCCCGATCCAGACGAAAAGGAGCAGGCTCACTGCCAGTTGAACACCTAGGCCGGCGTACCGCATGGGCACCTTCCTTCGGCCCCGAAAACCAGGGCTGGAATGGCGCTAACCTACCCGCTTGTGAAATTTTTCGCAAGGAAAAGAGAAGGCTCTTGGCCCCTGGCTATTGGCTATTGGCCGAGGAGTTATCGGCATCAACTACCGTGAGTGCGGAAGAACTGGGGCCTAAGGGTGTTATTCTCCGGTATGCCATGGTCACCATGAGCACGCCAAGAGCACCCATAGCCCATAGCCTTCATTTATGACCGCTACCCAAGCCGCCCCACACGACGACGTCCAACAGCTCGAGCGCCTGGTCGGCGCCGTCACCCGGCTGAAGAGCCAGGTGGCCCAGCGCATCGTGGGCCAGGAGGATG
This sequence comes from Gemmatimonadales bacterium, assembly GCA_035557715.1. Taxonomy (GTDB): domain Bacteria; phylum Gemmatimonadota; class Gemmatimonadetes; order Gemmatimonadales; family GWC2-71-9; genus CAVVWJ01. Next base: position 1,599 of record DATMDQ010000065.1, on the reverse strand, counting down.
TGGTCGACGGTATTCTTACCGCGGTGCTGGCCGGCGGCCACGCGCTGCTGATCGGCGTGCCCGGGCTGGCCAAGACCCTCATGGTCCAGACCGTGGCCGAGGCGCTGAACCTCACCTTCAATCGGGTCCAGTTCACCCCCGACCTGATGCCGAGCGACATTACCGGCACCGACATCATCGAGGAAGACCTTACCACGGGGCACCGCGCCTTTCGCTTCGTGAAGGGTCCCATCTTCGCCAACGTAGTGCTGGCCGATGAGATCAATCGAACGCCGCCGAAGACCCAGGCCGCGCTGCTTCAGGCGATGCAGGAGCATCAGGTCACCGCGGGGGGCACCACCTACCACCTGCCTGACCCCTTCTTCGTCCTGGCAACCCAGAATCCTATCGAGCAGGAAGGCACCTATCCGCTCCCTGAGGCACAGCTCGACCGTTTCATGCTCGAGCTTCGGGTCAACTACCCCAGCCGTGCGGAGGAGGAGGCGATCGTGGAGCAGACCACCGGCACCGCGCGGCCCGGCCTGCATCCGGTGCTGGACGCCCAGTCGGTGTTGGCCATGCAGGCGCTGGTGCGCCGCATCCCGGTGTCCCGGGGCCTCATCCGGGCCGCGGTGACCCTGGCCCGCATGACCCGCCCGGGTGAAACCGAGGCGCCCGCCTTCGTGAAGGAGTTCGTGGAGTGGGGGGCCGGACCCCGGGCATCGCAGTATCTGGTTCTCGGAGCCAAGGCCCGCGCCGCGATTGCCGGCCGGCCGATGGCCGACCTGGATGACGTGCGGGCCGTGGCACCCGCGGTGCTGCGCCACCGGCTCGTCACCAACTTTGCCGCTGAAGCCGCCGACCGCACCAGCGGGGATCTGGTCCAGGAGCTCCTGGGTAACAAGGCGTGGCTCGGCGGGTGAGAGACGGAGCCCTGGGAACAAGAAGGCCCGGCCGCATTGGCCGGGCCTTCTCATTTACAGTATTGCCCCGGACTCAGGCGGCGGCGTCGAGGAAAAAGGAGACCGGCGTGAGCAGCTGGTCGAAGCTGCCAAAGGCCTGGGAAGTGAGATCGAAGATAGCCAGCAATGCAGCGGCATCCTCATCAGTGATTGGCTGGCCGTCGGCGCCCGTGATCAGCGGTTCCCCGGTGCCGGTTACCGTTATAGTGGCAAACGTGGCTCCGCCGGTGCGAACGGTCAGGGTAGCGCCAGTCGCCGTGAATTGCCCGGTCATGGACACCGTGCCGTTAGGACCGCTCATGCTGATGACAATGTCGATGGTTCCACTCTCGACATCGAAGTCGGTGGCAGTCAGCCGCAGGGCGATGGAAACATCGCGCTGGGGCACGACCACACCGTAGGCCAGGGTCAGACCGTTGGCGCTCACGGTGGCCGAGATATTGAGATTGGCCTGATGACTTCCATCGCTCACGAAGCCGATCACAGTGATCGTGCCGGTCGTGGTGTTGGCCGCCACGGTGTATTCAACGTAGGTGATGTCCCCGGAGACGACCTCCAGCCGCACGGACTGGGTATTGCCCCCGCTCAGGTCGGTGATGTCCACGTACCCGGTTTCTACCAGCGGCTCGACCGGCTGAAAGGTCACCGGATCCACCGC
>DATMDQ010000064.1:0-21588 GCA_035557715.1 Gemmatimonadales bacterium | reverse complement strand
TTCACCGAGTTGACGCTGATCCGACCCCGGGCGCCTTGCAGGGACACCGAGCCCTGAACCGATCGGAGGGAGATGAGCCCGTCGCCACCGGTGACCTTCACTTCTCCCTCAACCGTTTCCACCGAGATCGGCGCCCGGGTTCCGATGACGGTGGCATCGGTATGCACGCCGGACATGCTCAGGGCCATCCAGACCGGAATGCTGATTCGCAGGTTGATCTCGGTGGGCGGCCCGTGCCTTCCCTGAGTGCGGACTCCAACTGCCGTGGCAGAACTGGTCACCTCCACCCGGGTACGGGCTGAAGCAGCCGCCTCCACCCGCACCGCGTTGCGATTCCAGGACCGGATGGTAACGTCGCCACCGTAGGCGTTCACCTGGAGTCGCTGGCCGCGTTCGGCGGTCACGGTCGTGTCGATCTGCTGCGCGGCGGCCAGCGTCAGGGCGGCGGCCAGAGTGAGTAGCACGATCGGTGTCCTTTCAGCTCACAGGGACGAGCGTGGCGGCCTGACGCAGGAGGTCGAGCTTGCGCCGCATCGTCTCGGCCAGGTGCGTGTTGAGGTACAGGTTAGCTGGATCAGCCATGAGGGCTTGCTGAGCCTGGGCGATCGCCCGATCGATCGCGGCCAGGTTCTGCTCAATCACCCGGACCGTCGTAGTGTCGAGCCGTCCCCTCCCGCCCGCCAGCACCCGTTCCAGGTCGGCGATGGCCGCCGAATAGCTCTGTGAGGCGCTGTTGCCGGGGGCGTTGACCGTAACCGGTGCGAGAGTCGGAGCCGGTGCCGTGGCGACCGGGCCCGTGGTTGGGGACAGGGCGCTGGAGCGCAGCAGCCAGACAGTGCCGCCGGATAGCGTCATCAGGAAAATGGCGGCCGCCGCCAGCTGTGGCATCGAGAAGCTCCACCTGCGCGCAATCTGTGGAGCCGCGGCAGGCGTGGCGCCGATCCGGCTCGCGATGCCGGGCCAGAGGTCGCGCTTGGGGAGATATTCCTCGACTCCTTGGGCTCGATCGACGACTCGGCGCAGGTCGGCGAGCAAGGCGGAGCAATCCGAGCAGGTCTCGAGGTGCGCCTCGAGCGCTGCGCGATCCGTAGTCGGCAGCTCCCCGTCCAGATACTCCGACAGTCGGTCCATCCAGCGATCGGTCATCGTCTCTCCCTCCTAGCGCTCGAGGTGCCGGCGCAGGGCCAGCCGGGCTCGATGCAATTGGGACTTGGAGGTCCCGGTGGCCAATCCAAGCATCTCGGCGATTTCCTCGTGCCGATAGCCCTCTACGTCATGCAGCACGAACACCTCTTTGGCCCCGTCGGGCAGCCGTTCCATGGCCGACTCGAAGTCCATCGCCAGCTCCGGCCCGGGCCGGCGGGTGGGGAGGGTCTCCAACACCGCGTCGCCCTCCAGGTATCGCTTTCGCCTGGTGCCCAGGGTCTCGCGCCGAGCCAGGATCACGTTCACGGCCAGGCGGTGCAGCCAGGTGCCGAAAGCGGCCTCTCCCCGAAATGTGCCCAGCTTCTGCCAGGCTCGGACGAAGACATCCTGGGTCACCTCGTCGGCATCCTCATCGTTCAGCATGCGGCGAACCAGGCTGTAGACCCGGGGCAGGTGGTGCCGGTAGAGCCGCTCAAATGCGCTGGCATCGCCGCTGGCAGCCAGCGTCGCGTCCACTGCGTCCGAATCGGGCCTGCCGGTCTGTTCGTACGCCAGTGTCACCACTCCAAGGCCGAGTTCAGTCATTGCGGGTGATTGGATCGTCCAGTGGCCCAAAAGGTTGCAGGGCTTTGGGGAGATGGCTAGCCTTGGGTCTTCCCTTGTCGGCCTTACAGGAATCCTCGTGGCCACAGCGACCCATCCGCACGCGATCAGAGCACCCACCGGTACCGCCATCTCCTGCAAGGGCTGGCACCAGGAAGCCGCGCTCCGGATGCTGATGAACAACCTCGATCCCGCGGTTGCGGAGCGGCCCGAGGAGCTCATCGTCTACGGGGGAGGTGGCAAGGCGGCTCGGAACTGGGAGTGCTACGAGCGGATCGTCACCACGCTCCGGCGGCTGGAAAACGACGAGACGCTGCTGGTCCAGAGCGGCAAGCCGGTCGGCGTTTTCCGGACCCACGAGCAGGCCCCCAGGGTGCTGATCGCCAATGCAAACCTGGTCCCCCGGTGGGCCACCTGGGACGAATTCCGCCGGCTCGACGCCCTCGGGCTGACCATGTACGGTCAGATGACCGCGGGCTCCTGGATCTACATCGGAACCCAGGGGATTCTCCAGGGCACCTATGAGACGTTTGCGGAGTGCGCCCGGCAGCACTTTGGGGGCACGCTCGAGGGCCGATTGGTGGTCACCGGCGGACTCGGTGGAATGGGGGGTGCCCAGCCGCTGGCCGCTACGATGAATGGCGCGGCCTTCCTGGGCGTGGACGTGGATGAGGAGCGGATCCGGCGCCGGGTGGACACCCGTTACTGCGATCGGCTGGAAACGAATCTCGACACGGCGCTGAAACTGGTCGAGGATGCCCGAGCGCGGCAGCGTCCGTTGTCGGTGGGTCTGGTGGGGAACATCGCCGAGGTCCTGCCTGAGCTGGTCCGGCGCGGCGTGGTGCCGGATGTAGTGACCGATCAGACCTCGGCGCATGATCTCCTTTTGGGCTACATCCCGGCGGGGATGACTCTGGATTCCGCAACCCGGGAAAGGGCCAGGGATCCGGCGGCGTACGAGAACCGGGTGCTGGACTCGATGACCCTGCACGTGGCGGCAATGCTCGACCTGAAGGCCAGCGGGGCAGTGGTCTTCGACTACGGCAACAACCTGAGGGGTCAGGTGGCCGACCGGCGCGGCATGCGGGAAGCGTTCGACCTGCCAGGATTCGTGCCCGCCTTCATTCGCCCGCTATTCTGCCGCGGTGCCGGCCCCTTTCGCTGGGTGGCGCTGTCCGGCGACCCGGCGGACATTGCCGCGACCGACCGGGCGGTGCTGGAGACTTTTCCCAAGAACGCGGGCCTTGCCCGCTGGATCCGGCAGGCGCAGGAGCGCGTCGCCTTCCAGGGCCTGCCGGCGCGCATCTGCTGGCTGGAGTACGGTGAGCGGGCGGAGATGGGGGCCCGGTTCAACTGGCTGGTAAAGAAGGGCAAGGTGGCAGCGCCGATAGTGATTGGGAGGGACCATCTGGACACCGGGTCGGTCGCGTCGCCCAACCGAGAGACCGAAGGTATGCGGGACGGATCCGACGCCATCGCCGACTGGCCGCTGCTCAATGCTCTGCTCAACACCGCTTGCGGCGCCAGCTGGGTCTCCATTCATCACGGTGGTGGGGTCGGGATCGGCTACTCGATTCATGCGGGGATGGTGGCGGTGGCGGACGGCACCGCGATGGCGGATGAACGGCTGCAACGGGTTCTCACCGCAGATCCTGGCACCGGTGTCATGCGGCATGCGGATGCGGGTTACGACCTTGCTATACAAACCGCGAAGGAGCGGGGTGTCGACTTGCCGATGGTAAACGGTGAGCGGTAAGCGGTGAGCGGTGAGCGGGGCTCGACCGAGAGGCCACTCGCTCTTGCTGCTCCTCTTGGCGGCGCAGGAAGCCAGCTCATGCCTATCCATGTAGGGAAAGTTTTTCTTTCCTCCTGTTCACCGCTCACCGCTCACCACTCACGCCGCTCATGAAGCTGCTGACCAATATCGGTCAGCTCGCCACTTGTCGTGCTGAGGGCGGGCAGGACAACATCCATGCCCTTCCCGACGCGGCGATGGCGTGGGATGACCAGGGGGTGATCCGTTGGCTCGGCCCTGAGACGGAACTGCCGGCGGAGTACCGGCGATCCGAGCGATTCGATGCGGGTGGTCGGCTGGTGATTCCCGGGCTGGTGGACTGCCACACCCATCTCGCCTTTGCCGGGTGGCGGGCAGACGAGTTCGAGCAGCGGCTTCGAGGCCGGAGCTATCTCGACATCGCGCGAGCCGGCGGCGGCATCATGTCTACCGTACGGCAGACGAGGGCGGCCACCGAAGCGGATCTGCTCCGGCGAGCCGCCCGGTTTCTGGGGGAGATGCTCACGCTCGGCGTCACCACGGTGGAATGCAAAAGCGGCTACGGTCTGGAGCCCGATGCTGAGCTCAAGCTGCTCCGGGTCTATCGTCAGCTGGCGAACGAACAGCCGGTGCGCGTGGTGCCGACGTTTCTCGGCGCGCATGTCGTTCCTCCGGAGTTCCGGGACAACCGTGCTGGATATGTGGACCTGCTGGCCGATCGCATGATCCCGGCGCTGGCAAAGGAGAAGCTGGCCGCCTGCTGTGACGTGTTCGTGGAGGAGTCGGCGTTCAGCGTGGCCGAGGCCCGGCGGATTCTTCGCGCCGGCCAGAAATCCGGGCTTTCCGCCAAGCTGCACGCCGATCAAATGACCAGTGGCGGTGGCGCCGAGCTCGCCGGGGAGCTGGGCGCCGTTTCCGCCGATCACCTGGAGCATATCTCGGAGGCGGGAATCCGAGCGATGGCCACCGCAGGAGTGGTGGCGGTGAGCCTGCCGCTCGCTTCGTTGTACCTGGGCCAGCCACCCATGCCTGCGAGGCGGTTGATCGAGGCGGGCGTGGCGGTAGCGGTCGCGACCGACTTCAACCCCGGATCGGCACCCAGCTTCCATCTGCCGCTGGCGCTCACTCTTGCCTGCACCCTCCAGCGCATGACACCGGCCGAGGCGTTGAAGGGGGCTACGATCTATGCCGCGCGCGCGGTTGGATTGGAGGGTGAGGTCGGCTCGCTCGAAGCGGGCAAGGCGGCGGACTTTGCGCTCATTGACGCTCCCGATGTCAATCACTGGATCTATCACTTTCGCCCCAACGCGTGCGTCATGTCGGTGGTGGGCGGAATCCAATGCTGGAAGGCGGCATGACGCGGATCATCCCATCGGCCACTCCGATTCCCGACACTGCGCCGGACGATCCACGGCTGGGGGGCCTGTTGGGGAGCCGGCTGGGGAAGAACGACCCACCACGGGCTGTGTTGCTCGGCTTTCCCTCGGATGAAGGGGTCCGCCGCAATGGCGGGAGGGTCGGGGCCGCGAGTGGTCCCAAGGCGGTTCGTCCAGCGCTCTACCGTCTTACCGCCGATCCTTGCTCGGAGCAGTTCGAGGACCTGCTCGGCCGCACCCGGGACCTGGGCGACCTGGAGATCTCGCGCAACACGGAGTTCGATCAGAAACACCTGGGCGAGGCCTTGGCTCCCTATCTGGAACAGGGCGCGTTTGCAATTGTGTTCGGTGGCGGGCACGAGACGTCCTACGGTCATTTCCTGGGATACGCGCAGGCTGGCCGCTCGGTCGAAATCCTCAACTGGGACGCGCACGCGGACGTCCGGGAGCTCAAGGACGGGCAAGCTCATTCCGGATCGCCATTCCGCCAGGCGATCGAAGATCCGTCCGGCATGTGCCGCCGCTATACGGTGGCGGGGCTCCAGCCGCAGTCGGTTGCCCGGGCCCACCTGGAATACGTCAGCCAGCACGGGCGAGCCGTATGGCGGGAGGAGGTGACCCGCGATGCCGTCGCTGAGCTGTACCGGGGACTGACTGGGCCCGCCCTGGTCTCGTTCGACCTGGATGCCGTCAGGGATGCCGAGGCGCCAGGCGTGAGCGCTCCCACCTCGGCCGGTTTGACCAGTGACCTCTGGCTTGCTGCTGCCGACGCTGCCGGCCGGTGTCCCGCGGTCACCTCAGCCGACGTGGTGGAGTTGAACCCCGCCGTCGATCGGGATGGTCAAACGGCTCGGCTGGCGGCGCTCACCGTGTGGCGGCTATTGCGTGGGCTGGCCGAGCGGGGGAGCTGAGACTCCTTGCGCGGTGTTCCGCCACGGTGCACTGTAGTGACAATTCTCCAAAACGAACCACCCAAGAATGTCGGAGGCGCCATGGCACTGCGCGTGTGCGGCACTTTCCTCTCGCTCCTCCTCCTGAGTGCTCAGGTGGTTGCGGCTCAGGTCCGTCAGATCAGCGGCCGGGTGACCAACGCCCAGACCGAGCAGGGTCTCGGGGGAGCCACGGTTGCCGTCACCGGCACAGCCATAGTGGCTGAGACCAGTGACGACGGCAGCTATGTCCTCAACGCACCGGATGGCGATTGGACACTGGTCTTCCGGGCGATCGGATACAAGCGACGCCAGGTCGAGGTACCGGCCGGCCAGACGACGGCCGATGCCGCGCTCGATCCCGACCCCTTCAGGCTCGAGGAAATCGTCATTACCGGCCAGGCCACCGGGATCGAGCGGCAGAACCTGCCTAATGCCGTGGCGACGGTATCCAGCGAGGAGCTGAATCGTGCTCCGGCGCAGACCGTCGAGAGTGCGCTGCAGGGGAAGATCCCCGGCGCGTACATCCAGGCCAACTCCGGTGCCCCCGGTGGTGGCATGCAGCTCAATCTGCGCGGCGTGTCCACCATCAATGGCACTGTGGATCCGTTGTTCGTGGTGGACGGCATCGTGGTCAGCAATGCGGCAATCCCCAACGGCCAGAACGCGGTGAGCTGCGCCCAGTGCGGCGGCAACCCGCGGAATCAGGACAACCCCGTCAATCGTATTGCCGATCTCAATCCCGAAGACATCGAGCGGGTCGAGGTCCTGAAGGGGGGGTCGGCCGCCGCGATCTACGGCTCCAAGGCTACCAACGGCGTTGTCATCATCACCACCAAACGAGGCCAGCTTGGCAAGCCCCAGTTCTCCATGTCCCAGAAGTTCGGCTTCTACTCCCGGGCCAACGAGCTTGGCTCACGGACCTTCGGTAGCCTGGCGGAGGCGCTGTCGGTCTTCTCCGATACGGCTGGGGTCACCGCTGCGTTCCAGCCGGGGGTATCGTACAACTTCGAGGACGAGCTTTACGGCCAACAATCGCTCTCGTATGAGACCAACGCCAGCGTGAGCGGTGGCACCGAGAACACCCGCTACTACGTGTCCGGTCTGGTCAAGGACGACGCGGGAATTGCCCTCGGGACCGGATACCAGAAGCAGTCGCTCCGGTCCAATCTCGATCAGGAGCTGGGCAGTAACTTCCAGCTCCAGGTCAATGTGGATGGAACCCATAGTACGTCGAATCGCGGGTTGTCCAACAACGACAATTCCGGCACCAGCCCCTACGTGGCCTTCTCGGCGACCCCAAGCTTCATCAACCTTCTGCCGGACGGTGGCATTCAGGACGACCTGTTGGCAGCAGACTTCCCGACTAACATCTTCGCCGCCAGCAATCCGCTACAGACTTTCAACTTTCTCACCAACGAAGAAGATGTCTGGCGGCTCCTGGGTACCACGACGCTCCGGTGGACTCCCTTACGCTCGGCCAAGAGCACTCTGCAATTCAGTGGTATCGGAGGGGTGGACTATTTCCAGCAGGACAACAATCTGATCTCTCCCCCCGAGCTCCAGTTCGAGGATGACGATGGCCAGCCGGGAACGGTCGTGGTCGGTAAATCCTCGAACCGGAACTTGAATGCCGCACTCAATCTGAGTCATACCTATAATCCGGCCGCGTCGGATGAGGGGACCCAGTTTACCACGTCCGGCGGGATCCAGTATGAGGAGCGCCGACTGTACGCCACCCAGATTCTGGGGCGCACGCTCCTGCCGGGACAGACGAGCCCGCAACAGACGACCAGCCAGACCGTGGCTTCGCGGCTCGAGCCGGTCAGGGACCTGGGCATCTTCGGGCAGGAGGAAGTGCTCCTGGCCAACCGGCGGCTGCTGCTCACGGCAGGCGTGCGGGCCGACCGCAGCAGCTCGAACGGGGACACCGATAAGTTTTTCTTCTATCCCAAGTTGGCAGCCTCGTACCGGTTTGTTCGCCCCTTCGGCGGCGTGGAGGAGCTCAAGTTCCGGGGTGCCTACGGGCAGACCGGAAATCGGGCCCTGTTCGGATCGAAGTTCGTGACCGACACCACCGGCACCATCGGAGGTCAGTTCGGCACTTACATCGGCAACCGGGCCGGCGATCCAACCATCCAGCCGGAGCGACAGGAGGAATTCGAGGGAGGCTTCGATGCCGCCCTGGCGAATGGGCGCGCCGAGCTGACGCTGACGCTGTACCAGCGCAACATCGGGGACCTCATTCTGGAGCAGACTGTTGCGCCCTCGGTGGGCCAGGAGCTCCGCGTCTTCGGCAACGGAGGCCGGATGCGCAACCGGGGGGTTGAGGCGTCACTGACACTGCAACCGATTCAGAGCAAGGATGTGAACTGGATCTTCCGGACCACGTTCTATGCCAACAAGGTCAAGGTCACCGAGCTGAACGTGCCAACGTTCCAGACCGGCGGCTTTGCCCTCTCGCTGGGAACCTTCCAGATCGAGCAGGACAGTTCGCCGACCCAGATCTTCGGACTGGTGGGCACCGATGCCGGGGGGAACCCGATCGCCGGCAAGGTGGGCGACGCCAATCCCGACTTCCAGATGTCGTTCTCCAACGACATCGACTTTCACGACTTCACGCTCGGCTTCCTGTTCGATTGGAAGTACGGCGGCGACATCATCAACCTGAGCGAGTTTCTCTACGATATCACCGCGAACAGCAAGGACTACCTGGAATCGGGTGGGGGCGCGGATCGGATCAACCGGTTTGGAGCAGGTTTCAGCGACCCTTACATCCAGAACGGCTCGTACTTGAAGCTTCGGGAGCTGAATCTGTCCTACAATCTGCCGGAGCGGTGGACCTCCAGCCTGTTCGGCGGAGGGGTTCGATTCGCCCGACTGTCTCTCACCGGACGGAACCTGTTTCGAGTCACGCCCTATCGTGGCTTGGATCCGGAAGTGAGTAATTTCGCCAACCAGGCGATCGTGCGGAACATCGATGTGGCTCCGTTCCCGCCGAGTCGCAGCTTCTTCTTCTCGATCGACTTGGGGTTCTGACCATGACGCCTATCAAACTGGTTAGCGCGGCGCTGCTGCTGACGGCGTTCAGTGCGGGCGCCTGCAACTACGACATCAGTAACCCCAATAGTCCTGATGTCATCGGGCCGAATCCATCGGCCGCTCAGGTCGGAGCTGCCGTCAACGGCATCCTCGTTGCCACTCGGCAGGACGTGGCTGACTGGGCTCTCGACGGCGCAATCTTCGGGCGAGAGGCGTACCGCATCGATCCCGCCGATCCCCGCTTCGTGCAAGAGATGATGCAGGGGCCGCTCGATCCGGGAAGCCGAGCGTTCGGCGGCGATCACTGGCTGGAGCCCTATTCGGCCATCCGGAGCGCGAACGACCTCCTTGCCGTCATCGGCACGGCAAGCGCCCTCTCCGCCGAGCAGCAGAGCGCGGTGACCGGATTTGCCCATACGCTCCAGGCGTACAACTTCATGATTGTCCTGAGCTCCCACACCCAGGACCAGATCCCGATTGATGTCGGGACTGATGCCAGCGCACCCCCAGCTTCATTTGCCACCAACGCCCAAGCATGGGACCACGTCATCGCCCTGCTGGATCAGGCGGCGACCGAGCTGGTGGGTACTGCGTTTCCCTTTACCCTGCCGGCCGGGTTCACCGGCTTCAACACCCCGCCAACGTTTCTCCAGTTCAATCGTGCGTTGCGGGCACGGGTTGCCGTTTACCGCGGAGATTTCGCCGGCGCCCTCACCTTCCTGGGCCAATCGTTCCTCAACACCGCCCTTCCGCTCTCGACTGGCGTGTACATGGATTTCGGCACCGGCCCCGGAGATGTGGCCAACCCGCTCGCGGTCAGTGACCAGACCAGCGAAAACTTCGGCCACCCCACACTGCGGACCCAGGCCCAGCTTCAGCCTGGCGGCGCGCTCGATCAACGCTTTCTCTCTAAACTGGTGACCCGGCCGTCCCGCTCGGGCGGGACCACCAACACGACTCCTGTTCAGCAGATCAGCTCGGATCTGGGCTGGATCCGCTATCCCAGCCCGAGCACCCCGATCCCGTTGATCAAGAACGAGGAGCTGATTCTTCTCCGGGCTGAAGCCAACCTTGGACTGCTGAATCCGGCTGCAGCGGTGACGGATATCGATCTGGTGCGTACCACATCGGGCGGTCTACCGGTCTACGGTGGGACGGTGGATCAGGCGTCGGTTTTGGCTGAGCTACTGTATAACAAGCGCTATTCCCTCATGTACGAGGGGGCGCACAGCTGGATCGACTATCGGCGCTATGGTCTGACGGCCGCCTTACAGTCGATCGACCGGGTGGGTCCGCCGCCAGATGTGATTTTCCCGACGCTCCCAATTCCGACGGCGGAGCTTCAGCCCAGAACATGATGCAATAGCAGGTGGGTTTTTTCAGGGAGGTGTCGATGATTCGGCTGCTTGGAACGTTGGCGGTGCTGTTGCCACTTCTGTCGGCCTGCGGCGGCGAGGCCGGGAAGTACGCCGGCACCTGGAAACGGGATTTGTATGGTGAAGGTGAGGTTCAGATGAAGCTGGCCTCCAACGGCGGCGTCGAGCTGATGCTGCCGTCACCCCGGTGGCCCGATTCCGTGGATGTGAAGGCACGGGCCGACTTTCTGGGGGATACGCTGGTCTTCAAGGCTGACACCGCTGCCAGCGCCTGTCAGACCGCAGACGCCCGCTACGTGGTTAGCCGAACCCAGGATCAGCTGCACATCGTGGGCCTGGGAGGCGACGGCTGCGGTGGGCGACGGGCGGCACTGGTGGGGACGTGGCAGAAGTCGTAGTCGCGCACTGACGTGCGCTCCTACGGGCGGGGCAGCGGGACAGCGGGACAGCAGAAGTAAGTAGGGACCGGGGGTCGCGGGACACGACAAGCAGTTACTGACCCGCCGTCCCGCCGTCCCGCTGTAAGGACGGCCACTGCTGGGTGACACAGTGGAAGGCGCCCAGGCCCCAGACCAGATCGGTGCAGTCGATGCCGATGACCTCTCTGGTCGGGAACAGCGACTGGAGCGTGTTGCGGGCCTGTTCATCGCGATCGGGGTCATAGGTCGGTAGCAGCACGACCCCGTTGGCGAGGTAGAAGTTGGCGTAGCTGGCCGGCAGGCGTTGTCCGTCGTGATACAATGGGCGGGGCATGGGGAGAGTGACGACTCGGAGCTGTCCTCCATCCTGATCCGTCATGTGGCTGAGCCGTTCCAGGTTGTCCTGGAGCGGCTCGTAGTTTTCGTCGGCCGGATTGTCCTCCACGACGGTGACGACGGTCGCCGGATCCACGAAACGAGTCAGATCATCCACGTGTCCGTCGGTGTCGTCACCCACGATCCCGTCGCCCAGCCACAGGATGTGGGACACCCCCAGGTGGTCGCGGAGGCAGTCCTCGATAGCGTGTCGGTCGAGCTGAGGATTGCGGTTCGGGTGGAGCAGGCACGCCTCGGTGGTGAGCAGTGTTCCCTTGCCGTTTACGTCGATCGACCCGCCCTCCATCACGATTCCCGGGTGAAACACCGGAAGGCCAAGCTCCTTGGCGATTCGGGTGGGGACGACGTCATCGAGGTCGTAAGGAGGGTACTTGCCGCCCCAGGCGTTGAAGTTCCAGTCTACGATGGCTTCCTCGCTGCCGCTGCCTTGCCGCCGCTGAAGGAAGATCGGACCGTGGTCACGGCACCACGCGTCGTTGGTGGGGTTGTAGTGGAAGAAGACGTTGCCGCTGTCGGCCCCATCATCGGACAGGAGGCGGCGGACGTCCAGCTCCATGTCCGGCCCCGCTACGTTGATGTGCACCTCCTCCTGATCGGCGAGGTGGCGCACCATGCGGGCGAAGATCGCCGGCACCGGGCTAAACTTCCCCGGCCAGGACGCCTCTTTGTGAGGCCAGCTCAGCCAGGTGCCGCGGTGGGGTTCCCACTCGGCGGGCATGCGGTAGCCCAGGTCTGCTGGTTTGGGAGTCATTAGGGGGTGAACAGTAAACAGGAAACGGAGTGAACGGGAATGCGTGGGGCGGGGCCGGTTCACCGTTCACGGTTCACCGTTTACGCCGCTAGTCCAGATAGCGCTTGGTGATGTCCGCATACGCGTCGATGCGCCGGTCGCGCAGGAAGGGCCAGTGAGTTCGGCTTTGATCGACCTTGCCCAGGTCGAGTGTCGCGGTGAGTACCTCCTCGCCGGTGCCACCCTTGGCAATGATGCGCCCGCCGGGATCGGATACGAAGCTGCCGCCCCAGAACTCCAGACCACCAGTCGGGCCTTCTTCATGCCCGACCCGGTTGACAGCGCAGACGAAGACCCCGTTGGCGATGGCGTGGCTCCGCTGGATGATTTCCCACGCGGCCTGCTGCTGGGCCCCGTGCTCCTCCTTCTCGCCGGGGAGCCACCCGATCGCGGTGGGATAGAAGAGGATTTGTGCACCGCTCATGGCGGTCAGCCGGGCAGCCTCGGGATACCACTGGTCCCAGCAGACCAGCACTCCGATGCGGCCGAAGCGAGTGTCCCAGGACCGAAAGCCCAGATCGCCCGGGGTGAAGTAGAACTTCTCGTAGTACTGCGGGTCGTCGGGGATGTGCATCTTGCGGTACTTGCCGAGGAGCCCGCCGTCGGCATCGATGATGGCCGCGGTATTGTGGTAGAGCCCTTCGGCGCGCTTCTCGAACAGTGACGCGATGATCACGACACCGAGCTCCGCGGCAAGCTTGCCCAGCTCGGCAGTTGATGGGCCCGGTATCGGCTCCGCCAAGGCGAAGAAGTGGTGGTCCTCGGTCTGGCAGAAGTATCGGCTGCGGAAGAGCTCCTGGAGGCAAATGATGTGGGCGCCGCGACGAGCGGCTTCGCGGACGCCCTTCACGGCTTTCGCCATGTTCGCCGCCGGGTCTGGGGTACAGCTCATCTGTACCAGCCCGAGGGTCACGCTCGTGGGAGGGGTGGACGTGGTCATGCGAGGATAATAATCGCTCTGCCCCGAGAGTCATGCACGAGGGTAGTGACCTGCGTCACCGGGTAATCCGAGGAGTGAGACAATCTTGGTAGCCGTGTCCGGGTTGCAGGGCCCAAACCTACGAAAGGAACGACGATCCTATGAGCGGCGGTCGATGCGGCTTCGCGTCAGTCAGTCTTCTCCTCCTCTCCATCGTAGCTGCCTGCGGCGGCGACCGGGAGGCGAGGGCGCCGTCGGGCGATACCGGGCAAAATCCCGCCGTCGTCGATAGTGAGGCAGTAGCAACGAGGGACATGGCACCCGGCGGCAACGCGGACTCAGCCGGCTCCAGAGTCGCCCGATCGGATACCACGGCCACTGCGGGTCAACCGGGTGCAACTGCCGCTGAGCCGCCGAAGAAAGCCCCGGCCCCCCGCAAAGCTCCCGTGGCCGCCAAGCCTAAACCCGTCGAGCCGAGCCTAGGGCCGTCCACGATGCAAGCGCCCGATACTCAGACGGCGGCAGCCGTACCAGAGAGCACTCCCGCCGCTCCAGTGCCTACGGAGGCGAGTGCCCCGTTGCGCGATGAGTACCACCGGGCACCCCTCGATACGGTGACGCAGCAGGTGTACGATGGCTGGAAGCAGTTCAACTTGAACTGCGCCCGCTGCCATGGGGAAGATGTGCAGGGTACGACGATCGCTCCCCACCTGATCGTCTCCCTCGGTCCCGACGGCTCGATCCCGACGAAAGAACTCTTCATGCAGACGGTGTGTGCCGGCCGACCCGAGAAGGGCATGCCGGCGTGGTGTCCTCTCGGTCTGGAAATGAGCAAGATCGAAGCGATGTACGCGTACGTGAAGGGTCGCAGCGAAGGCAAGCTGCACCAGGGTCGACCCGCACTCCGGCAATAGGCACGGCGAAGGAGCCTACAAATGATTTCGGCATCGAGGTGGGCAGGAACGATAGCCCTTTCTCTGCTGTTGGGGTTGGGGCAGGCAGCGTGTAATACGAGGACTCCCGGGACAGACGACGCGGCGCCCGCGCCGGTGGACAGTGGCATGGTAGAGAGCATCCCCGATACGTCGGCCGCCACGCCACCCATCACGCCGCCCTCGCCGTCAGTCAGTGATACCCCACCGGCTTCGGCCAAACCAGAGAAGCCGGTCGGTCAGACGGAGAAAACGGGCGGCTTGAAGGTGAACCGGGCGGAGTACGACGGGTGGCGGCAGTACAGCGTGAACTGCGCCCGTTGTCATGGACAGGACGTTCTCCCCAACCCGGTCGCGGCCAACCTGCTCGTGTCGCTGAAGGCCGGTGGCCCGTTCGACCCCCCCGAGAAGTTCCGGGAGGTGGTGACCAAAGGCAGGCCGGAGCGGGGAATGCCGGCTTTCGGAACCCTGCTCACGCCGGAACAGATCGACGCGATCTACGCCTACGTGAAGGGCCGGGCCGAAGGCCGCATTTCTCCGGGAAGGCCAGAGCAGCCGGCTTAGCTGGTTAGGCACCGAAACTCGAAGCCCTTCCACTTCGTCTGCCAGATAGGGGGAAGGGTCTTCGTCTGTCCTGGCGGCTCAACCACCCGCAGGTATCTTCTACCGCCCGATCGCTCCTATCTCGACCCCGCTGGAGGCACTGCATGCATCTCGGACTCGCCCTCTTGTTGGCGCAGGGCGCCACCCAGGCTCAAGCCCCGGTCACCCAAGTGGAAGTGACGCCCGCGCGAGCGGAGATCCCTATCGGCCAGACGCTCCGCCTTTCTGCCACCGCCCGCGACTCGTCGGGCCGGGCACTGCCGAATGTGCCGATTCGGTGGATGGGTCATGGCGAGGGAAGCGTGGACTCGACCGGGCTACTGAAAGGCGGCTATGCCGGCTACGTACACGTATACGCGATGGCGGCGGCCGACAGTACTAAACCGGTGCTGGGTGAAGCGGTAATCCGAGTGCTCCCGCTTCCGGCCAGTCGGATCCAGATTCAGCCCGCGCCATCGAAGCTCCTGGCCGGGACGCGCCTTACCCTGACCGGGACTCCCTTCAGTGCTCAGGGTGACCGTCGCAACGATCCGGTCAGCTTCAGCTCGAGCGCATCGCGGGTGGCGAGCGTCACGCCGGACGGGCGGCTCACCGCGCTGGCCCCGGGTCAAACCACCATCACCGCCCGAAGCGGTGCGGCGCGGTCGGCGTTCTCGCTGCAGGTGGTTCCCAATACGGCGGCGCGATTGGCGGTGGAGCCCGCCCTGAAGACGGTCAAAACCGGGGACGTAGTCCGCTTCAAGGCGCAGGCCCAGAATGCCAAGGGCAAACCCATCGCGGATCTTCCAGTGCGCTGGGCGGTGAACGCGGTGGCGGCATCCGGCGTTGCCCAGGTAGACGATCAGGGCGCGTTTGTGGCCGAAACGCCCGGCAAGTACACCGTCACCGGCATCGTGGGTGACCGCTCGGCCGACGCGGTCATTCAGGTGGAGCCCCGCCGGGTCGGTCGGGGAATGGTGGTACAGGGAAGGGTGCCGCTCGGATTCCGCGCGGCTGAAGTATGGGTGCACCCGTCGGGGAAGTGTGCCTATCTCAGCACCATCGCGGACCGGGTTTACGCCATCGACGTGGCGGATCCATCACAGCCCAGAATCGTCGACTCGATGCTCACCAATGCGCGTCTGGTCAACGACGTCATGACCACCGAGGACGGCCGGTACGGAGTGTTCTCGCGGGAGGGGGCGTCGGACCGCAAGAACGGCATCGTGGTGTTCGACGCGAGTGATCCCTGCCATCCCAAGCCGATTTCGGAATACACCGAGACGGTGACCGGCGGCGTCCATTCGAGCTACGTGTCACAGGGGCACGTCTATCTCACAGACGACGCCACGGGCTCCATGCGGGTCATCGACATCCGGGACCCCGCCAAGCCGAAGGAAGTGGCGCGGTGGCAGACCGACCAGACCGAGGCGGGGCGCTATGTCCACGACATCGCGGTTACGGATGGCCTGGCCTACCTCAGCTACTGGAACGACGGTCTGATCATCCTGGACGTCGGCAACGGAATCAAAGGTGGCAGCCCCGAGTCTCCCAAGCTGGTCTCGCAGTACAAGTACGATCTCAACGAGACCTATGCCCGAGTGGATCAGCTCTACGGTCTCGGTCCGCGCGGGACCCACACCGCGTGGCGGCACGGTAATTACGTCTTCGTGGGCGACGAGGTCTACGCTTCGAAGCCGGCAAAGGGGCTGGCGGACGGAAACGACCTCACCTTCGGCCGGCTCCACGTGATCGACGTCTCCGATCTGGAGAAGCCCAAGGAGGTAGCCTGGTACGAGCCGACCGACGGCGGCGTCCACAACGTCTGGGTGGTGGGAGACACCCTGTACCTGGGCAACTATCAGGGCGGCGCCCGGGCGCTGGACATCTCGGGTGAGCTGAAGGGTGACCTGTTGCGTCAGGGACGCGAGATCAGCTGGATCCTCACCGCCGACTCGGTCGGCTTCCGGCCCCGGGCGACGTTCGCCTGGGGCGCGGTGGTGAAGGACGGCAATATTTTTGTGCCGGACATCAACAGCGGGCTGTGGATCCTGAAGCTGGAACCAAAAAGGGAGCCGGTCACGCCGTAGCACCGAAAAGACAAGAGCCCCTCGGAGATTCCGAGGGGCTCTTTGGTTTGCCGTGCCACAGGCTGAAGCTATTGCTTGACCCACGTGGGACGAAGATCGCGAGTCACGCTGTTGATCAATTCGCCAACCATCTCACCGTACGCCTCTTCCGTGTCCCGCATCGCGATCGAAGGGAGGGCGCCGGACATGGCCAGATGGCCGACAGTCCCATTGGCCGCGGAGCTCGAGCGCCAGAGCGTGCCGCCGCTCTTGGTCGACAGGAGTCGAACCGTGAGCTCGGCCGATACCGCCGCCCGGACATTCATCCCGGATGCACTGATATTGCCGCGGGGCTTGACCTTGGAAAGCTTGAGATGCCCTACGAAGACGGCCGGAACGTTCTTCTCCCGGCCGAGCGCCAGCGCCATCGCTGCGGCGTCGGCGTCGGCCCCGAAGCTCTTGAGTGAGGCATCGGTGCCGTCGAGCTCCAGCAGTTCCACACCCGACTGACTGGAGAGCAGAGCCTCGGCGAACCGCTGGGTGGCCATCGTGCTCATGTCGCGATTCGGTTGCTCGGTGGAGAAGGCGACGACAGCGATGCGACCGTACGGCATCAGGTCGAGCCGAGCCGGAACCGCCGCATACTTGGAGGAACAGGCTGACAGCGCCAGGGCGCCGCAAAGCGCGAGGGCGTATTGCGTCCGGACAGGCCGGTATGAGCTGTTCCAGAACATTGGGGGCACCTAGTGACGGGGTCACCGTCTCGAGGGCAAGAGGCGGGCCAAGCCTCCACTCACTACTCACCAACGGCATCGATTCGGTCCAGTGGGCTGTATACTCCGGAAATCCATGAGTACCATTTCCCAGTCCCTGGTCTCCGTGCGCCAGACCGGGTCGCTCGTGATGTCCTCGGTCGAGTGGATCTTGCCGCGATACTCGAGCGTCATGGGGACCGCTACGCCCGCCTTAGTCCACCAATAGATCAGCTTCCTGAATTCCACCACCGGGAGCTGGTTTCCTCTCAGGGGCTGGTACTGAAAGCCGATCTTGGCCCTCCGGTCATCGATGTCAATGAACGAGACTACGTCTTCCTGGTAGCTCCAGAGCTTCAGCGGATTGCTTCTCAGGAGGAAGTGGTTGGAGACCGGGCCTTCGGTCCTCAGGTTGCTGAACATGGAGAAGTTCCCAGCCGTCCGAAGTCCGAGATATGACGTCAGGCCATGCAGAAACACCAAAACGGGAAAGATGTACATCCACTTCGGTGTCAGCGGGCTCGAGAGCGGAACGCCGGTCCATGGGGGCCTGGGGGATGGTGCTGTCAGACCGGATAGCAGGGGCCAGAGAAAGACGAGGGCACCCAGGTTGAAGACAACGCCGGCGACGAAGTTCTGGCCGAAGCCGACGATGCCACAGAGGATACTGGTTGCAAGGTACAGATAGGCCCGGTGCACTGAGAGACCGAGCCACGGCACGTGCACCCGGCTGTTCAATAGGGCTAGATAGCGCCAGGGCACGAAAGTGATCAACAGCGAGAGCGCGACCGCCCCGAAATCGACAAATCCGATCAGCGCCAGGCTGGAGTGCATCGTCCACGAGAAGGCCAGCATCGGTAATTGGAGCGCCGGGAAAGCGAGCATCAGCGCACCGATCAGCTCCCATGAAATGACCAGCGCCACCATCGCCTTGACTGCCAGGCCAGTGACCCCGGGATCGATCTTCGGCAGTGGCATCACGGCGAGCATGACCGCGGCGGCGATCAGGCTCAGGAGAACAGCTGCCGCTACACGCTTCGCCCGCTGCCCCAGGCGAGGCAAGAGAAGCCGGTACGCCACTACTGCGCCCGCCCCGAGCAAGACGAGTCCCTTGGGAATACCGCCGACCGGGCTGATCGCCATGCGGACCAGGTTTTCGGTCATACCCTTCACACAGGAGACGTGGGGATTCACGAAGTCGGCATTCAGCTTATTAAACCCGGCCAGGAAGTACACGATGATGGTCGACACCTGAAGTATGGGACGGACCATCTCGAAATAGTCGTCATCGCTGGGGTAATCTCGGATCCGGACCCATGAGAGCACTATTCCGACCATCATGACCAGGTTGCAGTAGATGGCGATGTTGAGGTGGTTGGGAACATCGGGAAACTGCCGCAGCAGAAGCTGAGCGGTGATGACGACCAGGAAGATCAGGAAGGTGATACGTGTGATGCGAGTAGAGACGATGACGAGGATGAGGAAAAGACTCGCCAGGGTGAACAGGGGATAGGTCCACCGTTCAGCCTGGTCGAGAAAGAGAGCTGTCATGTAGAGAACGGCGAACAAGGCGAATGGTGTCATCGCGGCCAATTCAGGCCAGAGTCGCGTGAGGCTCGACACTGGTCTGGGTGGCCATCGCCGAAGCTCCAGGGCCTATCTCAACCAGGGCGGCACCGATTCGCACCGGCCACCTGAGGGTGACCGACTCTCCCTGCCGGGTGCGATCCAGCCCCCGCTCCGATTTTGCGACGGTTTCGATCGGGAAGGTCCAGATCTCGGCCTCAGGCTCGGGCCGCAGATCGAGCGGGCCAAAGATCGAGAGCTCGGGTGCAAAGAGATCCTCCGGCGGCCCAATCGACCCATCCCACCGGTAGCCGACCTTCAGCGTTCCGTTGGCCCCGAACTCGAATCGCTTCTCCAGGGTCTTGTCGCCGGCCTGGCTGGAAAACGAGAACACGATCTCGATACTATCGGATTGGTGCTCGATGGTGAAGCTGCCGGAGCTCTGAGCCCAGGAACGGGTTGGCCAGTACTCGCCATCGGTGTACTGCTCGAGGGTCACCCCGGCTGGCAGTACCCGGTCGATGAAGATGGCCCGCGGCTCCCTGTCGATGGGAGGCCGATGCTCCAGGCCAAGGCCCTCCTCGAGATCGTCGTGGTACGCCTCCCGCCGCCGGGTGAGCGTGTTCGCATAGTTCAGGCCGGTGGCGAAGATGGTGTACTCCTCCAGGGCGCCTCCCCGGCGCGGACTCAGGAGCGCCGAGAACCGCTCCGAATGGATCCAGATCTCGTCGTGTCCGTCGCCGTCGAGATCCAGCACCTCGACCGCCAGTGCCTCTCCGCGGCGGAGCTCCGATTCGGCGAGCGCGAGGTTACTCCAGATCGCTTCGCGCAGATGCGGCAGATACAGGCCGCCAAAGACGCCGTGCCAGTAGGCATCGTTGCACTGAGCCCGGCCCACGGCCCGGCGAGCCGCCGGCGGATCACCCCGGCGCCGGCAGAGCAGGGACAGGGCCATCATCTTCTTGTGCATCCGATTGGCTTCGGAGTATTTCACCAGGAAGTTGCGCCAATGGGCGCCGCGGATCAAAGCGCCATCCGGGCCGGCCAAACGCGTCTCGCCTAGATCGTGTTCCAGCCGGATCAAGCGGACCGCGGCATCGGGAGGCAATGACCAGGCCTCCATCTCGCGATAGGATGCGGAGGGCAGGTACGCGATGCCGCCACTGGGCACATGGTCCAGGGCATCGCTGAGGGTGCTGAGCTGGACTTCTCCCCCCTCGACCAGGCCGTTGATGGTCGTGGTGAAACGATCCAGCCAGCCACGCTCGTAGACCCACTCCTTCGTCCCTGGCCACCCGCCGAACTTCTCCCCGTCATCAGCCAAGACCGCGAGCCGGTGGCCCGCACCGCGGAGCTCGCGCAGATAGGCTGCGGTCTCCTCCGGCGGCCGGAACGGTATCAGATAGCGGAGCCGCTCGTCGATCGAAAAGAGGGCAACCCGCTTTCCGTCGCTCTCGGTCCAGTACGGGGTGTGCAGCTGCTCGCTCGCAAATCCAGACACCAGGAAATGCCGGTCGTCCACCAGCGCGTAGCGGACGCCCGCATCCGCCAGGTCGGCCGCGAGCTCGGGTTCCCACACGCGTTCCGTGAGCCACAGCCCCCGGGCGTCGACGCCGAAGCGCCGGCGCACCGCGTCCCGCATCCACTGGATCTGCTCGACCCGGTCAGCCCGAGGGAGGGCAGCGAGCACCGGCTCGTAAAATCCGGCGAGCAATAGCTCGACCTTCCGGTCCGACACCAGCCTGCCCAGGAGATCCAGGTATCCGGTATCGTGCTGCTCCAGCCACTCCAGGAGCGGCCCGGAGAGATGGAGGACGAGGGGCAGAAACCCTCGCTCGGAAAGCCGCTCCAAAATGGGTCGGTAGACATCGCGGACGTGCTGCTCGAAGACGTGGTCGAAGTTGCCGACCGGTTGATGCAGGTGGAGGCCGAAGACGAGTCGAATCGAAGCCATGCGCTAGCCGACGACGAGAGAGCGAGAGCCCCCGAGCGCAGCAGCCACTGCAGGCAGAATGTTGGGGAAGAGCTGATCGCGATGGTACATCTCCTCGGCCAACCGTTGGGCCGATTCGAGCTCTCCTTCACGACCCGGTCCGAGTGCCGCGATCAGCTTCTCGGCATCCTCGCAATGCTCCTTGAATCGCTTCTCCGCGTAGTCGGCCGCGGCACCGGTCGAGATGATGAACTGCCAGTCGGACGACTGGGCCAGCAGGAGCTCCCTTGCCGCCTGCGCGAGCACTGGACGGGCGGCCGGGGATGCCAGCGCAGCCGGTGCGGCATCCCAGAATGACTGTTCCAGTGGCCAGAGCCGTTCCCAGGTCCACGCGGTTTGCTCGCTGAGCCACATGCTGCTGTCGCCATTGGCACCCCAGGATCCCCAGGGCAGGCGGATGGCGGCGCGGGGCGGGTGGGCCTCAAGATGGCGAGAGCCAGTGACCGGCTGAACCACATCACGCTTGCCGGCGAGCGAGCGATAGACATCACCGAGGAATTCGGGGCCCTCGAACCACCAGTGTCCGAAGAGCTCGGTGTCGAAGGGAGCCACCACCACGCTTTCACGATTCTGTGCCTGGTCAGCCGAGATCCCGGACAGGAGATTGGCGAAATGGTTCGCGTGGTCTCGAGCACGGCTGGCTGCGGTTTCCGGGTCGTAGGGCTGCTTTGCACCGAGGTCTACCCCCGGTCCCGTAACTCGCCAGAGCTTCAGGCCTCCGGGCCAGCGCATCTTGTGGAACTCGAGGTAGGACGCGTCGCCTGGGTATCCCTCGAAGCGGCTCCAGACCTGCATCGACGCCCGGGGATCCCGTACATACGCCGCCACGGAGCCGTGTGCGACACGATAGGCGCGATAGGGGGAGCGCAACGGCTCCGACGGCTGCCCCGGACTCGCCGGCATATGGACGATGGGATCGCCGGC
>DATMDQ010000063.1:0-21469 GCA_035557715.1 Gemmatimonadales bacterium | reverse complement strand
TTCATCACCCCGGAAAACGGGGACAAGGACTGCTTTGTCCACCACACCGCCATCAAGGCCGAGGGCTTCCGCAGCCTCGCCGAGGGCGACCGGGTTGAGTTCGACATCGTGCAGGGTGCGAAAGGCCCCGCCGCCGAGAACGTCACCAAGGTCAAGTAAGGACAGTCTAGAAACAAAAGGGCCGCTCGGGAGAGCGGCCCTTTTGTTTGTCTAGGGTCTAGAGTCAAGGTCTGTGGGCGAAGCAGACCCCAGACCCTTGACCCTAGACATTATTTGTGACGATAAATCACCCGGCCCCTGGTAAGATCATAGGGCGAGAGCACTACGCTCACACGGTCACCTTCGAGTACCCGGATCTTGAATTTGCTCATCTTCCCGGCGGCGTAGGCCAGAATCTCGTGACCGTTCTCCAGCATCACCCTGTAATTGCGGTCGGGTAGCACCTCGGTCACCACCCCTTCCATTTCGATGCCTTCTTCTTTGGCCATCCAGGCTCATCTCTCCATAAGGGGGACCGGGGGGTCGGCGGAGCCTCCGGGGTGCCGCAGGCGGTTGAATCTTGCGGCTCATGCCCCGAGAAGCAACTAGGAACGGCTGGCGGCGCGCCGGCCGGGGGACTGAACACCTTCCCCTGACGGCAGCCTGGCCCGGACCCGGCTGATTTCGCTTTCGACCAGACCCACCAGCTGTCCAATGTCATCGGCATCGAAAGTCAACCGCGCGCCTGCGGTGCGGTAGATCTCCGGCAGGCTACGCACCGCGCCCAGCGCGAGGGCATCCCGGTAGCGGGCCACCGCCTGTTTGGGGTCGTCGAGGCTGTTGCGCCAGACCTGAAGCGCTCCGATCTGCGCGATGCCGTACTCGATGTAATAGAAGGGGTACAGGAAGATGTGGAGCTGACGATACCACCGTGCTGCCCTCTCCTGGTCCAGGCCGCTCCAGTCGACGCCGCGCTCGAAACGATTCCGGAGCCGCTGCCATTCGGCGTCCCGGGCTGCGGCATCGCCGCCCTGCCCGCTGGTATAGATCCAGGTCTGGAAGGCGTCCACCGAGGCGATGTGCACCAGGCTGAGCAACACGTCCTCGAGATGCTCCAGCCAGGCACTGGCCGCATCCTCGGAATCGAAATAACCGACCGGCTGGCTCAGATGAGGCGCGGCGAGCAGCTCCATGGACATCGACGCCAGCTCGGCCGCCTCCGAGCCCGGGTGGCGCTGCCAGATCAACGGTTGCTCGTGAGATGCAAAGGCGTGAAACGCATGCCCCGCCTCGTGCATCAGGGTCATGACGTCGTCCACCAGGCCGACGGCGTTCATGAAGATGAAAGGCCGCCCATGGAAATGCAGCGTCTCGCAGTAGCCGCCCGGCGCCTTGCCCTTTCTGCTCTCGAGGTCGAGCAGCCCTTCGTCGATCATGGTCTGGAATTCACTGCCGAGCGTGGGGTCGACCCGGTCGAAGACCCGCTGGGCAGTCCCGACGAATTCGGTGATGTTCGCAAAGGGACGGAGCGTCTTCGGACGGTAGGGATCAACCGCGAGGTCCCAAGGCCGGAGCCGGTCGAGCCCCAGCCGTTGACGGCGGGACTCCAGGACGCGCTCAACTGCCGGGACCACGGTTCGTTCGACGGCGTCGTGGAAGCGCTCACAATCCGCGGGGGTGTAATCGAAGCGGAATTTTGCCGGAAAGATGTAGTCCCGGAAGTTGGCAAAGCCCGCGTTGCGCGCCGCCTTGGTCCTGAGATGGTACATCTTATCGAACAGTGTGCTCAGCTCATCCCTGCTATCCTGATAGGGACGGGTCGAAGCGCGGAAGGCCCGCTCCCGGACTGCCCGGTCAGAGCTCTTGAGGAAGGGCAGGAGCTGAGGCAGGGGACGATCCACACCGTCCCACTCCACCGTCATCGAGCCGGTGATTCGCTGGTAGCGCGCGCTGTGCTCTTCCAGCTCCGCGAATATGGGGACGTTCTCGTCCCGGAAAATCTCGATCTGGGTGCGGAACCGGGCCAGGGTGGTGGTCAGGTTCGGGGTGGTGTAGCCCGACTCCACCAGCCGGCGGGCAAGCGCCACGCTCTTCTCCTCCAGCCGCGGCAGCACCTCAGTGGAGAAACGCAGGTGGTCGGCCTCTTTGCCGGCGTCTCCAGTGTCGATCGTGTAGGCGATCATCGCGCGCGCCGCGGCCTCGGTGACCAGCTCTTCCAGCGTTGACCACCCGATGAGCCACGCGTCGATGGTCGCGGGGTCCAGTGGACGGCTAGCCAGGTCGTCGAAGTAGGGCGCGATGTCCTCCCAGGTCGCCTTGGCAAAGGCTGCTGGGGAAGCGGGCAGGGCTGATGCGGGCACGATCACTCCTGTCTGGTGAATCACCTGGAACCCAGCAAGATACTCAAAGCGCTGGTCACAGTCCCGGCGGGCGCATGCGATGGAAGCCGGTGCGCTCCTGGTAGCGAATTCCGATAGCCAGCAGCGCCTCCTCGCCCAGCGCGCGCCCGGTCAGCTGCAAACTGGTAGGCAACCCGCGCTCTCCCGTGCCGTTCATCAGAAAGAGACCGGGCACCCCGCAAAGGTTGGCGGCGCCACCGATGCTGCTGCCACCGGGGAAGTCAGGGTAGACCTTGTCGAATGCCGCGTCCAGCGGCCAGGCCACGGTGGGTAGCGTAGGCGCCGCGAGGGCATCGACTCCGGCCAGCAGCGTATCCAGGGCTCGGGCAGCGGGGCGTCGCATCCGAAGCGCTCGCAGGTAGTCCTTGGCCAGGACCACCTGCCCCGGATATCCGCCAAGACGGTCCTCCGGCGCGGTGAGCTCGGTGATGCGGCCACTTTCGAAGAGGGGCTCGAACGCGCTCGCCGCCTCGCCATCGATGATGACGCTTGCGGCGGCGTCATAGGGGAAGTCGGGTAGCTCGAGGCCTTCCACCACGTCGGCAAAATCGTCGAGCACAGCCAGAGAGGCATCGAAGTTCCGGACCACTTCCGGCTGGGTCTTCTCTCTGGAGCCCTTGAGAACCCCGATACGAAACTTGCCGGACCGCGAGCCGCGAGGCGCCTTGAAACCAGCCGCCAACGCCGTCGAGTCGAGCGGATCCGCACCCGCAATCGCGGCGAGGATCAAACCGCAGTCTTCGGCGGTCCGAGCCAGCGGCCCGAGCTTGTCCATGGTCCAGCTGAGCGCCATCGCACCGTGCCGGCTTACCCTCCCGTAGGTTGGCCGGAGTCCGCTGACCCCACAGAAGGCCGCTGGAAACTGAATCGATCCCCAAGTTTCTGAGCCGATGGCAAAGGGAACCAGCCCGGCCCCGACCGCCGACCCTGGGCCGCTGGATGAGCCTCCCGACCAGCGCTCCAGGTTCCAGGGTGTCTTCCCCGGCCCGGTAAAGCTGGCGAAGGCCTGGTTGTATCCCATTCCACCGGCCAGCTCTACCATGGCAAGCTTGGCGCAGAGCACCGCCCCAGCTTCCCGAAGACGCCGCACAGCCGTGGCGTCTCCCTTGAGCATCTGGTTCCGGTACGGCTCCGCCCCCCATGTGGTGGGCGCGCCATCGGTCGCGAGCAGATCCTTGACGCCGTAGGGGATGCCGTGCAGCGGTCCACGCGTCTTCCCCGCGGCCAGCTCACGATCGCGCAGCCGGGCTTCGGCCATTGCCACCTCTCGGAGCACAGTGACGACCGCATTGTAGGTCGGTCCCAGCCGCTCCAGGCGGTCCAGATAATGGCCGGTCAGCTCGGCCGCGGATATCCGGCGCGAGCGAAGCAGCCTGCCCAGCTCCGGTATGGAAAGAAAGGTGGGATCGCTCATGGACTCGGAGAAGACCGGACAGCAGAGAACACGAAGTCCGGTTCGTCACCGTTGGCGAGCTCGACCTTGCGCAGCTGGTCCACCCGATCGAGCCCAGTCTGAATCTGGCGGGTGACGATGGCGAGGTCGTTCGCCGAAAGTCTGGATCCATATTGCCGGCGGATGACCTCAGCGAGGGCCTTGGCGATGGCGCCTGGGTCCTCACCAGCGTCGGGGAACGCCGTCGGGCTCCAACCACCCAATCGGATCGTCTCCGGTCGCGCGCCAATGAGCGGCGCGAGCGCCGCCACCGCAAGCGACTCAGCGAACGACCGGCGTGAGAGGTGACTCACAGAGCTGTCTCGCCGCGTCCCTGGCGGTGATACAGATATGCCAACAGCAGGAAGACCAACCCCAGGATGAAAACGGAGCCCACCCGATAGAGCGCATCGAGGGACGACAGATCGAACATCAGCACCTTGACCACCGCGAGCCCCGCTACCGCCAGACCGGCGACGCGCGCCGGCTTCAGCGACCGGCGGAACCCGACGCCGATCAACGCAGCCGCGAATATCAGCCACCACGCGCTGACGGCCAGTCCCGCGGCAAGGCTCGCGTCCTGCGAGGACAGCGGCTGCAGCTCGAAGTAGCGTCCGATTTCGCCGGTTACGCCGAACAGCACCATCGAGCCGCCCAGCGCCCAGAGCGCGCCTTGCACCAGGGGCGCTGTGCCCGAAGCGACCACGGACCTCCAGAACCCGGCGGCGAGCGCCACAGTTACGGCGGCCGTTCCCCACAAGGCCATCGCCCACGACCCGAGGAAGGCGGGATCGGCCGGTGAGCGCTGCAGCAGCGCGCCGGTAAACTGTTGATCCAGCGCCGCCCAGAGAGTGGCCAGGGCGTACCAGCGGCCGTCATCTCGCCTGAGCCGGTGGTCGAGCGCCGCCCAGAGCAGCGTGAGCGCCAGTAGTGCCCACACCCTCTCCACCCCATCCCAGTGTTGCCAGGCCGCCATCCCCAGGGCGGCCGCGCCGACCAGGGCAAACACCGGCCGAACCCCGTGATAGCCGGCGATCAGGTAAGGGATAGCAACCACGAGGGCAACCAGTCCCGGCTTCAGGTCGAACCAAACCGGCGCGAGATGATGCAGCGCCCACCCGAGAAGGAATGGTGTGAGGAAGAAGTAGAATGCTTCGCCCATCGACCAGCCAGGAACCCCTGCCGCGGGCGAGAGGCGCAGCGGGAGGATCTGGGTTGCGCGCAATGCGTACCACCAGACGGGCGCGGCCAGCAGGAGCCCTCCAGCGAGGATAGCCCAACGCTGCGGGAGATGGCTGCTTGCGGCGACCAGGAAGGCCCAGCCTCCGCCGAAGGAGAGAAACCGGGTTTCCCACCAGCGCTCCCGAAGCCCCACATGGATCCCGATGGTCCCGCCGACCACCCCGTAGAGCAGCAGTCCCCACGGTGGGCCCCGGTCCGCGGCACCGGTGTACGCGACGCCGAAGTAGCTCAGCGCTACGACGAACATGGTGAGCCGCCAGCGTCGCCGTGCCGCCACCAGGCCGAGGCCGGCGGCCATCGAGGCGAGATAGAGCAGAAGTAATTCGGGGTTGCCCTGGTCACGACCCAGGAGGATGGGCGCAAAGAAGGCGCCCAGGGCTGCGGTGGTTCCCAGCGCTTCGACGTTGATGGCGTACGCGATCATGGCGAGCGCCACGGAGACCAGTGCAAGACCCACGAGGCCGGTCGTTGGAGGCAGCACCCCGTACAAGCGCGCCGCAGACCAGACGCTGAGATAGATGATTGCCGCCCCGCAGCCGACCAGCGCCGCGCCGTAGGTCCGGTAACGCGGCTGGAGTTTCCAGCCCACGGCACCGACCACGATGCCGCTCAGGGCACCGCCGATACACCGCACTACCGGCGAGATCCATCCGCGATCGAACGAGAGTCGGAGCAGATAGCCCGCCGCCAGAATCAGCGCGACCACGCCCACGGCGAGGAGGACCCGCTGGCCGATCCATTGCTCGGAATTCAGCAAGGCAGCGGGGCGGCGGGGCGGCGGGGCAGTCGCCGATGATCGACGGGCAGGTGGTATTGGTGAAGGGGGAACAACAGGACGCTCAGACTCACGTCGCTGCTGTCCCGCTGTCCCGGTGTCCCGCTGTTCGACTGCCCCGCTGCCCCGCTGCCCCGCTTGCTCTCGCACCAGCTCCTCAAGCCTGGCCATCCGCGCCTCGAGGCGCTCAATCCGGTCTCCTTCGTTCATCCGGCTCCCGCTCCTTCCGCCGGCTGCTTGGCGGCTCTAGGGTGCACGTCGACCTGGAACGCCATGATACCGACCAGCGCCACGAATCCACCCGCCACGTAGAAGGGCCAGCCGTGGCCCAGCCGCTGAAAGAGTACGGTTGCCATCAGGGGCGCCATCACCCGGGCCAGGCCGGCAAAGGTCTGGGCCACGCCCATCGTGGTTCCCAGCTCCCTTGGATCCGTTAGCCGCGACATGAGCGACGTCGTGGCCGGAAACAGCAGTGCGGTCCCAATCGGGACCAGCGGTATGACGAGTGCGAGTGTCCAGAGATCGCGAGGAAGCGGGTAGAGCGCAAGCCCAACCACCAGGAGACCGGTGCCGAGCCGCATCGCCCAGACCTCGCCGATCCAGTCGACGATCGGCCCCAGCAACACACTCCGCATCACGAAGGAGAGAACGCCCACATACAGGAAGACGTACCCGATCGTGGTCTCATCCAGCCCGAACTCGGCCCCGAGATACAGCGCCATGATCGAGGTCATGGAAGAGAACGCGATCATCCCCACGCCGTAGATCCAGAGCAGCCGGCCGATCGGCGAGGTAGGGTGCCTGATCGCCATCCAGGCCGGATGCCACACCGGTTTCCTGACACTGGTAACCGACGCCGCCGATCCCTTGCGCGACTCCGGCAGCCACCGCCAGGTGAAGATCACGTTAATCAGGCAGAGCGTGGCGGCGATGATGCCCGGGGCCGCCTGCCCGAAGTGCGCCGCGGAAGACCCGATCGCGGGACCGACCATCACCCCAGCTGAGGTCGCCGCCGAGAGCCAGCCGAGCGCGCGCGCCCGGTCCGCCGGGGCCACGGTGTCGGCGACATAGGCCTGAGCCACTCCGGTGGTGCCTCCACCCGCACCCTGCACCACCCGGGAGAGCAGCAGCAGCCACACGCTGTCGGCCAGCCCGAACACCAGATAGGCCAGGGCCGACGCGCTCAATCCGATCAGCAGCGCCGGGCGGCGGCCGTAGCGGTCGGACACCCGTCCCCACAGCGGCGCCGCCACCAGCTGGGCAATTGAGTAGGAAGCGATGAGCTGCCCGACAACTTCGGGGGTCGCATTCAACTTGAGGGCGTAGAAGGGGAGCAGTGGAAGCACGATCATGAAGCCGATCATGTCCACGAAATTCACTCCGATGAGCACGGCAAGCCGGCGAAACTGGCTGGGAGAACCCAGCACCGGCTCCGTCATCCCCCGCTTCCCCGATCGGCGCCCAGGGCGAACACGACGGCGCTCACCGCCATCAGCACCACCCCGTACGCGGCGGCGACGCCTACGTCGGACTGCCGCAGGCTCGACAGAATCTCGAGCGAGATGGGGCGGGTGTCGTAGGTGTACAGCACGATCGAGGTGACGAAGTCTCCGAATGCGGTGACGAAGGCCAGGCTCGCCCCGGCTACTATCGCCGGCCGCAACAGGGGCAGTGTCACTCGCCGAAGCGTGCGCCAGCGCCCCGCGCCCAGCGTGGCTGCCGCCTCATCGAGCGATGGATCCAGCTGACGGAACCCCGCCAGAATGGCTCGGCTGGTGATCGGGAGATTCCGGACGAGATATGCCAACGGAAGGATCCAGAGCGTCCCGATCAGCACAAAGCGTCCCGCCAACGGCGACCGGATACTGAACGCGGTTGCCAGGGCAATGGCGAAGACCGTCCCCGGCACCGCCCAGGGTAAGGCCAGCAGCGCCTCGATCGTGCCGCGGCCGCGCACCCGGCGCCGCACGGTCAGCACGCCGGCCGCAAAGGCGATCGCTACCGCCGCTACGGTCGAGGCGATGGCGAGCCAAAGGCTGTTCAGCAGGGGCCGCGCCCGAACCGGGTCCTCCACCAGGGTGAGATAGTTGCGCCAGGTGTACGCGGGAGGCAGCGGCTCCGTGGTCCAGGTCCCCAGCGGAACGAATGACACGAGGACCAGCGTCAGATGCGGCAAGAGCAACAGGACGGCGAGCCCCCAGCCGAGCACTCCGAGAACCAGCCTGACGTTCCGGCTCTGGACCCGAACCCGCACCGGAGCCATTCCCTTGCGTCCCCCGGCCGCGTTGTCGAACGGTCGGGTGCCGCGAAGCAGCCACAGTGCGATCAGCGCCACCAGCGTAAGCGAGACGGTCTCGATCATGGCGAGCTGGTCATCACCATTAAGCCGGGTGGCCACAATCTGAGTGGTCATGACCCGGAACCCGCCACCGAAGATGTAAGGCGCGCTGAACGAGGCGAGCGACGTCATGAAGGTCAGGAGCGCGGCTCCGCCGAGAGCGGGATACAGGAGCGGGAGGACAACACGCCGCAAGGTGCGCCAGCGTCCCGCACCCAGGCTGGCTGCCGCCTCCAGCACAGAGGCGTCGAGCGAGGCCAGCCCCGCGCGGGTGAACAGATAGAAGTACACATACATGGAGTAGGCGTGGACCAGGAGGATTGCACCGGCGCCCTCGAGCTCCCACGGGGCCTGGTCCAGCCCCAGCAGGCGTTGAAGAAGGAGGGAGACGAACCCGCTCTCGCCATAGAGAAAAAGAAACGCAATGACCCCCACCAGCGGTGGGAGAACCGCCGGTAGCGCCACCAGCCAGCCCAGTATCCGCCGCCCGGGGAATTCGTAGCGTCCAAACAGGAATGCCAGCGGAACACCGATCGCCGCGGCCAACACAACGCTCGCCAGCGAGATCCACAGGCTTCCCCAGAGCGCCTGCCCTTCGTTTCGATGCCGAAGGAATTGACGCACAAAATCCAGAGTCCAGCCCTGCGGGCCTCGGAAGCCTTCTACGAGAACGAGGAGGAGCGGGTAGACGATGAGCCAGGCCAGCAGGAGGAGAAGCACCACCCCAAGCAGATTGATTCTCCCACGGCGGGTCATTCGCCCGCTCGGGGAAAGAGGTGGATGCCGCCGCCCGCACGCCGGCTGGGCATGATGCTCACTTTCTCGCCGGCCCTCACCGAGCGGGGCGGCCCGGTCACCTCGATGGACACCCCTCCCTCAGTCACCACCGTGAAGAGACTGGCGGCGCCGGTGAAACGCCGCTCGGTGACGGTCCCCGTCACGGCACCCGGTGCTGGTGGCATCAGCCTCAGCGCCTCGGGCCGTACCACCATGAGCGCGGGCCCGGGCCGAGCCGGATTCACCTCGGTCAGGTCCCACTCCACGTCTTCCACCCGCACCCGCACGCCGTGCTCACCGGAGCCGAGAACCACCACCTCGATGCCGCTCGACCGGCCCACGAACTCGGCCACGAATTCGTTGGCCGGCGAGGCATACAAGTCCTCTGGCGTGCCCACCTGTTCCAGCCGTCCTCCGCGTAGCACGGCGACCCGGTCGCCGAGGTCGAAGGCCTCGTCCTGCTCGTGTGTCACCAGGACCGTCGTGATGCCAACCCGCCGGATCAGCTCCCGGATCTCCCGTCGAGTCCGCTCCCGCAACGACGGATCCAGATTGGAGAGCGGCTCGTCGAGCAGGAGCACTCGTGGCTCGGGAGCCAGGGCCCGAGCCAGCGCTATCCGCTGTTGCTGCCCCCCGGAGAGCTGCCCGATGCGCCGGCGTTCGTAGCCTGCCAGGTCCACCAGGGTAAGCGCGCGCGCGACCCGCCGCTCGAGCTGCTCCCCACTCACCCCGAGCGACTCCAGGCCGAAGGCGACGTTTTCCCCCACGTCCAGGTGAGGAAAGAGGGCGTAGTGCTGGAACACCATGCCAAACCGCCGGCCCACCGGATCCACCCTCGTTACATCCTCGCCCTCGACCAGCACGCGCCCCTGATCCGGCACTTCGAAGCCCGCGAGCAGACGAAGCGTCGTCGTCTTCCCGCTGCCGCTCGGCCCCAGCAGCGCGAGCATCTCCCCCCGCTCGATGGAGAGGGAGAGCCCATCGACCGCCAGGGTGGCGTCGAAGCGCTTCGTGAGGCCTTCGAGCCGGAGAAACGTCACCGCTCACCTCTCACTTCTCACCTCTCACTTGTCTCCGGTCCCACGCACGTGCTGGTCCCAGTAGCGCATCCACTCAGGCCCCCGAGCCGAGAGCAGCGCCCAATCCACATCGCTGACGATCATCTCCCGTTCGACCTCCGTCACCCAATAGGGCACCGAATCGGGGGGAAGGTCGGTCCGCGCCGGTAAGCGGAAGACCTCGCGGGCGGCCAGCAGCTGCGCCTCCTGGCCTCCCACGTAGTCGATGAAGGCTCGAGCCGCCTCGGGATGCCGGCTCCCCCGCACCAGTCCAATGCCGTCATCGATGACCACGGTGCCGCTGCGGGGAAACACGTAGCCCAGTGGCATTCCTTTGGCTGCACTGATGAGGATGTCCTGCAGATCCCAGAGGCTCACCAACCCTTCCTGCCGGGCCAGCTTTTCGTACAACAATGCGGGGTTGATGGTGTAGGTCTTGGTCTGTCCGTCCAGGCGGCGCAGCCATCTCATGCCGGCCGCGGTATCGCCCGTCTGGCTAATACTGCGAGACAGGATGAGACCCCAGATGGCGCGCATCGTTCCGCTCGCCATCGGGTCGCGGATGATCACCTTGTTCTTCCAGCGGGGCTCGAGGATCTCATCCCAGTCACGCGGCGCCTCCGCCCGCGACACCGCCCGGCTGTTGAAGGCGATGACCGCCGGCGTCCGGTAGGACGGGTAGTAGAGATCGTCCGGGCCGATCCCCTTGGGGCTCACAGACTGCGCCCACACCGGCCGGAAGGGCGCGAGCAACGAGTCCCGGATTCCCCGGTCGAAGATGGTGACCGGTCCACCGAACCACACATCGGCCTGCGGGTTGACCCGCTCGAAGCGCAGGCGGTCGAGTATTTCCTGCGAGCCCATGTCGAGCCAGCGCACATCGATGTCGGGCCGCCGCCGCTCGAAGTCCTTCTCCAGCAGCGTCAGCTGATCGCGGCCGTGGGGAGAGTAGAGTACGATCGGCGTTCGGTTGTCGTTGGAGCAGGCGGGAAGGGCAGTAAGAGCGGTAAAGGCGGTAAGGGTGATAGCGGTCGCCCGAGCGACTCCCCTTCCGCTCCTTCCGCCGTGACCGCCTGTTCCGCTACCGTCCATGCGGCAGCGCGAGGAGATTCGCGAACAGCCTGAACGCCCCGGGAACCCCGGCAGGGAGCTGGCGAAAGAAGCTGAGCCCGGTGTAGACGTAGGTCCCCTTGCCGACCGGCGCGATCAGGAGTCCACCCCGGAGCGGCGGCTCCCCCGGATCGTGAGTCTCGAGCACCGGCTGGTAGCGGCGGTCCCAGGTTCTCGCGAAGTACAGACCCCGCTCCTGAACCCAGCCCTTCCAATCCTGCTCCGTGAGCCGATTCGGAGCCCGAGCCACGGGGTGATTACCGATGATGCGCACCGGGGCGTTCTCCTCGGCCACCCGGTCGTGGCTCACCGGGGCAACCGGGCGGGGTAGTGGGGTCCCGGCCGTGGCTCTCGGCGGGCTCTCCTCATCCAGCCGGAGGGGTTGCCCTCCCACGGTGAGTGGATAAGGGGCGAAGCGGCCGCTGAAGAAGCGATGCTGTTGATACTGGACGATGACCAGACCACCACGCCGGGCATACTCCAGGAGCCGCCGGTTGTTGGTGACGAGTGCCGAGTCGATCTCGTAGGCTCGAGGTCCAACCACGATCGCGTCAAACCTCGCCAGATTGCCCCGCTCCAATGTTGCTTCGGTCAGCAGTACCACCGGCACGCCGACACTCCCAAGTGCCTCGGGCACCTGGTCGGCCGCGCCGCGGATGTATCCCACCCGCGCGAGCTTCGGCAGGATGAGCGGCGCCGTCCGGACGGTGGCATTGGCCGGCTTGGTATACGCCCGCGGCCGGATGTGGGAATAGTCCACCGTGAATACGCCGAGGCCATACGTCGTCTCTGCCGAATCCCGCGCCACCGCGCGAAACTCGAACGAGCCCGGCGTCAGCTTGGCCGGCGGCCTCACGTCGAACACGAAGGTTCCCCGCTCGTCCTCGCGGGTAAAGCGGAATGCCTGCGACTTGACGGCGGGCCAGCCCCGTGGCAGCCGAAGGACCACTGTACCCGAAGTCGTGTCCTGCGCACTGTGCGTCAAGGTGACGGTGAAGCGGTGAGGGGTGAGGGAGTTGGTGGGCCAGACCTCGGTAGCCGGATCGAGCTTGACGTCGATCCTGGGCGCCACCGTGACCGGGCGCCGCACCTCTCCGCGTGCCTGGTCGTTGAAGCGGAATACCGCTTCGGTGAGCCTCGACGCCCCGAGACTGTCCGAGACGCCGGCATTCACCTCGACCGACCCCAGAAAGGTGGGAGACTCGAACGGTTCCCCGTAGGGCGGGCCTCCGGTGATGCCGGTCCCATCCGAGCGCGCTTCCGGCCAGCGGTACAAGTCGCCGTCGCGAGGTAGCCGCAGGAAATACGGAGAGGACGGTGGCTGATCCAGCACCAGATAATCCACCGTGTCGATAGCAACCTGACCCGGCTGAATAGCGCGAGGCTCAGGCTCCCGGTCCGGGGAATGACATTCGGCGAGCGGAATACACTCGGTGGCCTGCATCGCTGCGGTGCGAGGCGCGTCCGAGGCATTCCAGGCGGAAAGCGTCCAGCGTAGCAGCTGCCCCGGCACCACCCGGTCATCGTTCACGGTAGCATCGAACACCACGCGCCCGAGGTGCCACGCGGCCAGGTTCAAATGCCCGAGCTGATCCTCCAGCTCGATCCCCCGGGTGTAGTAGACACCACGCTCACCGGCCGAGAGCCGCGGCGGCTGGGCCACAGCCTCTTCCAGATCCGCTGCGGTACGAGCCAGGAGACTTTTCCGCCGGGCTGGATTCCCTCTGGCTGCCAGGACCGAATCGATCCGGGCGGCGTAGCGAGCGAGCGCGGGTTGTGGCCCGCCGTATACCAGCGTGGCCATGCCAGGTCCCCGCCGCTCGCCCAGTGGCATGGCGGCCAGAGTCGTGTCGATGCCGTCGAAGAGCCCGACCCCACCGTGAGTGCGATCTTCGACCAGGGCAAGCCGAACCAGCGACGGGCCGATTCGCTGCAGCTGCCCCATGTCCTGCGATCGATGCAGGCTCCGTCCCGCCATGGCGATCTGGTGATAAGACTTCCCGACCGCTGGGTCGAGCACGCCGCCGTTCAGGGTGAGCGTCGTTGCGGCCGAATCGAAGCGAGCGCTGCGATAGAGTTTGAGCGGACTCCAGGCCACGAGTCCTTCCTCCCGGAACAGCTCCCGGAAGCGACTCGAGTCGCCCGCGATCCTGAAGGCCTCCTGGGCCGCCCAGCCCGAAGCCTGATGCTGGCCATGGCCGTCCCGAGGCGTCCCGCTGAAGATGGTCACGATGATTTGGGGACGAAACCGCCGGACCATTCGGACTACATCCTTGAGGACGGTGTCACGCGGCCAATGCTGCCAGGTCTCCTCAATGGTCTTGGAGAAGCCGAAATCGTAGGCCCGAGTGAAGTACTGGCGAGCGCCGTCGAGCCGCCGCGCCGCCAGCAGCTCCTCAGTCCGGATCAGGCCCAGCGCCTCGCCCAGCTCGGGGCCGATCAGGTTCTGGCCGCCCTCGCCCCGGTTCAGTGAGAGGTAGGCGGCTTCGGCTCCCATCCCCCGCACCAGGATAGTGAGCAGCTCGGTATCCTCATCATCCGGATGGGCTCCGATCATCAACACCCGCTTGTTGTGACCGAGCATCCGAAGCTCCTGATCCAGCGCTACCGCACCGCCCGTAGAGGGCGGCTCGAGCTGCCCCAGAACCGGCGATGCGAAGAGTATGAGATGGAGGAGGAGACCAGCTGAGAGAACTCGGTGACGCACAGACCTGCCGATCAAGGGTGAGGCTGGAAGGTAAGGCGGAAGGTGGGAACGAGGGAAGGCAGGAAGGCAGGAAGGCCCCTCGTTCCTGTCAGTTCGGGGCGTCTCCGAGCGGAATATCCCGGCAGGCTCGGCGGAAATCGGGGTGGCGAACCCAGAGGTAGATCCCCATGGACAGCGCGGCCAGCGTGTTAGCGGTGACCACGGCCCAGAAGGGAAACAGAGTGTTGGTCCGCTCGGAAAGGACTTCCAGTAGCCCGTAGAACATCACCTCGAAGACCAGGAATACTGGAAGCAGGGCGTACCGGACGACCGAGTCGCGGACCGCCCAGTGAACCAGGACGACCAGGCCCATTCCCAGGAGCGCGAACACAGCGAAGTGGAATGCGGTATAGACCAGGATCGCGCCGAACACCAGGTGACTCGTGTCCGGTCGAGCGACGCCGAAGAGAACCACCTGGCCCAGCAGGCTGGGCGTCTGAAAGGGGTGTCCGGCGATAGTGTCGAGGATCAGAAACCAGAGGGCAACGGCTACCCCGCCGATGATTCCGACATCGGTGCCCTCCGCCATGGTTGAGTGGGAGTTGTCCAGCATGATAGCCTCCGGAGCAGGCCCCACGAATCGGTGATGCCTCTAGTTCTGGCGTGCCATCACATTGGGGCTGAAGGCATCGGAATGCAAGCCGCCATACGGGACGGCCTTAGACCTGGGGCCCGCCACGGGGATGAGGTGGCGACCTCACTTCGGCACCCAGGGGCCGGCTCTCGAGGCTCCCCCGCAGCGCCGGGTGTCGGCGCCAGAGATACAGCCCTGTCGATCCGATCCCCAGCAAGCTCCCTAGGAGAAACGTCCACCAGGGGAACCGCTGGTCTGTCAACCGGAACAGGGTGTACGAGATGCCGAGCCAGAAGACGAACCCGATGACCAGAAACAGCCAGACACCCATGCGGAATTCGGGGTTGCGGAGGGAGAGGTGTATCAATGCGGCGAGCGCAATCCCGAACAGGATGAACCATCCGAAGTGCAACAGCGAGTATTGGGCGACAGCAGGAGAGGTAATCGTCCGGGTGCTCGGAATCGTGTCACCCTGCGCGAAGACCTGCCCCAGGACATTCGGGGTATAGAACGGCTCTCCCCGTCCCAGATCCACCGCGAAGTACCACGCAGCGACGACCAGTCCTCCAATCAGGCCGGCGACCAGTCCTTCACGAATACTCGAATGTTCCTGGTGAGGCATCGGCATGCTCCAGAAGCGAGACTCGGTCCACAAATGGCAGGGCTACAGATTGTCTAACCTGGGCAGACCGGGGATGTGTCGGCGATCACCGGGCGTTCGTGCACCGGGAGCAGGGGCATCGGCGGGACAGATACTCGAAGGTGTAGATCCCGGTCGAGTGACCGTCGCTCCACTGGATCTTGAGGCCATACGCGCCGACCAGGGCAAGGGAGAGCGGCCGGATATCGCGCGGGACCAGGGCCGGATCGAGAATCGGCCGGCCACTCATCTCCTCCACGCACGCGGCACAGGGACAGGCCAGGCGCAGGTCGCGAGCCGGGAAGAAGCCTTCGTGGCCCTGCTGGTCCCATTCGATGCGGAGCCCGTCGTCCTGACGGTTGATAGCGTGGGGGATAGGGTTCATGGGAGGCTATCGGCTATTGGCTATTGGCTATTGGCTATTGGCTATTGGCTATTGGCCACTCCGAAAAATAGGAAACCCCCCGATTCTACGGAGGGTTTCTGAGTATCGGAGCACCCGATAGCCTTCTAAGCCACCAGATCCTTCAGCCGCTCACCGGTTTCACCTTCACGAAGCCTGAGGAGCGCCCGATCGCGAAGCTGGCGAATCCGCTCGCGGGTGACTCCCATCATCCGGCCGATCTCCTCCAACGTACGGCTATTACCATCGTCGAGACCAAAATAGAGCCGGAGCACCTTGGCGTCCCGCGGCGGCAACGCGGCAAGAGCTGCCTCGATGTCACGCGTCTGGCTGTTGGCCATGGTGGACATATCGGTGCTTTCCTGCTCACCACTGGTAAAGCGTTCGATACGCTCGTTGCCTTCCCCATCCCGGGTCGGGTGATCGAGCCGAACTGCTTCCGAATTGAGGGCACTGAGCGAGCGCACCGCCTCGACAGTGAGGCCGGTGGCGCGGGCCAGTTCCTCGGTGGTGGGCATCCGCCCGAGCCGGTCCTTCAGCAGGGTGGTGGTTCGACCCAGCCGACTGAGGTCGGCGGTGCGGTTCAGCGGGACCCGGACCGGACGCCCGTGCCGCGCAATGGCTGCCTGGACCGCCTGGCGAATCCACCACACCGCATACGAGATGAACTTGACCCCACGGTCGGGATCGAACTTCCGTGCCGCCGTCATGAGACCGAGGTTGCCCTCGCCGATCAGGTCGACCAGCGGCACTCCGCGGTTCTGGAACTTCTTGGCAACCGAGACGACGAACCGGACGTTGTGGCGCGCCAGCCTCTCCTGGGCTACCACATTCCCCTTGAACGCCTTCCGGGCAAGCTCCATCTCCTCCTCACGATTGAGGAGTGGAACACGGCTGATCTCGTCGAGGTAGAGATCGAGACTTTCGCGACCCTCGTCGATTGCGCGAGCGATCTGAGCCGGTCGGACCGGACGACGCTTGCTACGTGCCTTGACTGTCACGCCTTAGCCTCCACGGGACTCTTGTCCCATTGCTCGGGTACCAGCCACGCCTGAGGCCGAGCCAAAATTAAGTCCGCCAATATACAGCCTAAGATACGAGAAATCAACACCTTATATAAACCGTAGCGGGATGGAGAGTTGCGGGTCCGCCATCGGGAGGAGGCCTAGGGGCAACCCAGGCCTGCAAGTTTGGCAGAGTGGCAGACAAGACTGTCGTAGCGTACGGGTCGGCCCACACGCACGAGTGGCCCCGAACGGAATCAGGTCCCGGCTACTTCTATGGTTTGCCCCCCATGGTTTGCGGTACTTCAGTGATGGACGACTTTGCGCCGTCCCCCGACGAGGTAAGCAC
This sequence comes from Gemmatimonadales bacterium, assembly GCA_035557715.1. Classification (GTDB taxonomy): domain Bacteria; phylum Gemmatimonadota; class Gemmatimonadetes; order Gemmatimonadales; family GWC2-71-9; genus CAVVWJ01. The sequence goes on along the minus strand of DATMDQ010000063.1, from coordinate 4,643 downwards.
CATCTCGTAGTTCTTCCCGACCGACTTCACCAGGGCAAAGGGAATGTCGGCAGTGAGCCAGGTGTCCGAGCTGTACTTGGCGCTCCGGAAGTGCTGAGTCTGGAATTTCCCCGCCGGAACCGTCAGGCGCTCCGCGCCGACCAGGGTGACGTCCTTGCAGGCATCGGTGAGCAATGACTGCTTCTCCATCTGGCCCCGGATCATGTTCAGCATCATCCCGTCCATCTTCATGGCCGGTTTCTCGCCCGACTTCATCACGATTTCCTCGACCTTGCCGATCTCCGCCACCGACCCGGGCACCAGCATCTGGTAGACCATGTTGGCGTCCTTCGTTTCTCCCTTCATCTGAAGCTCGAGCCACTTCAGGTCCTTCCCTGCCCGCTTTTCCCCGCCCACCACCGCGTAGCGAATGGTGTAGGGGTCCTTCTTGTTGTACAGTGCCTGGTATTCGGCCCATCGCCCGACCTCGGGAAACCGCATCTGTTCCAGACAGGTCTCCTGGGCCCGGCCGGCGGAGGTGGCCCCCAGGATGATGGCGAGTGACAGGATTGGGGTTCGCATACGTGTGTCTCTTGTTGAGTGGGTGGGACGCGTCTCGACTGTCGATCGGTCGTCGAACAGTATCAGTGGGATCCGCTGCCGGAGAGCTGTTTGACCAGCTCGCCTACGACGTTCTTGGCGTCCCCGAACAGCATCCAGGTGCGCTCTGCGAAGTAAAGCTCATTATCGATCCCGGCAAAGCCGGGGTTCTTGCTCCGTTTGATGGCAAACACGGTCCGAGCCTTGTCGGCATCGATAATCGGCATCCCGAATATCGGGCTGGATTTGTCGGTCCGCGCCGCCGGATTGACCACGTCGTTGGCGCCCACCACCAGGGCCACGTCGCACTGGGGCATCTCGGAGTTGATCTCGTCCATTTCCACTAGGTCGGTGTACGGAATATCGGCTTCCGCCAGCAGCACGTTCATGTGTCCTGGCATGCGGCCGGCCACCGGATGGATGGCAAACTTCACGGTGACGCCGCGCTTCCTGAGCTGATCGTAGAGCTCCCGCACCTTGTGCTGGGCCTGGGCGACTGCCATGCCATAGCCTGGGATGATGACCACGAGGTTGGCCTGCTCCAGCACCTGGGCGCCACCCTCGACGGTCTCGGACTTGTAGGTCTTGTCCTCTCCACCGGTCTTGGCCTGCTGTGCCTGGCCGAACGCGCCAAAGAGCACGTTGACGAACGAGCGATTCATCGCCTTGCACATGATGATGGCCAGGATGAGCCCGCTGGCGCCGTCGAGCGCACCCGCAGTAATCAGGAGCTTGTTGTCCAGCACGAACCCCATCGCCACCGCCGCCAGGCCGGCATACGCGTTCAGGATGGCGATGACGGTCGGCATGTCGGCACCGCCGATAGGGATGATGAGCAGCACGCCGAACACCAGCGCGAGCACGATCACCACCGGAAACAGCATCGGCGCCCACCCCGCGGTCGGATTGAGGGTCAGCGCCACCCCCACGACGGCGGCGAGGATCAGGAGCCCGACATTGGTGAGGTTCTGGAGGGGGTAGGTCACCGGACGCTGGGGGATCCACTTCACCTCCTGGAGCTTCCCAGCCGCCATCAGGCTTCCGGTAAACGTCAGGTACCCCAGGATGATCTCGATGATGATCGCCACCATGCGGAAGGTGGTGAGGTGCTCGGGTCCCTCGGAGATCCAGAGGTAGTACTTGGCGGTGCCCACCAGGCCCGCGGCCAGCCCGCCAAAGGCGTGCGACAGCGCAGTCCGCTGCGGCACGGCGGTTAGCGGCACCAGGGAGAGCGGGATGCCGACGGCGAACCCCGCGATGATCGCCACGATGATCCAGCCATGGTGCACGATCTCGGGCTGCGCCCAGGTAACCAGGACCGCGATCACCATGGCCGCGACCCCGGCGAACACCCCCTTCCTGGCGGTGACCGGCGCGTTCATCCAGTGCAGCGCGAAGATGAAGAGAACCGTCGCCACCAGGTAAGAGAGCTGCACCAGCGCGTGGATCATGGCTTGGTATCCGCCTTCGGAGCGCGGTCGGTCTTGAACATCTTCAGCATCCGGTCGGTGATCAGGAAGCCGCTGACGATGTTGGTCATCGAGGCGAACAGGGCGATGGCCCCCATGATCCGGATCCCGGTGGGGTAGTCACCGCCGGTCACAATGATCGAGCCGATCACGGCGATGCCTGAGATGGCGTTGGTGATCGACATCAGCGGCGTGTGCAGCAGGCGCGAGACCCGGCGGATCACGCCCAGGCCGATGAACGCGGCCAGCACGAAGACGTACAGCAGGGACCAGTAATCGATCGACTCCGTCATGTTCCCGCCTTGTGGAGTGCATCCCGCGTGCGCGCGTGCTTCACCTCACCATCGTGGGTGATGGCCGCGCCCTGCTGGATGTCGTCGGTGAAGTCCAGCTGAAAAGTCTTGTCCTTGGTAAACGCCAGCAGAAACGCGGTGAGGTTTCTGGAGAAGAGCAGGCTCGCGTGCAGCGGCATTGTGGTCGGGAGGTTGAGGGGCGCCACGATGGTCACCCCACCCACGACGACCGTCTCGCCGGGGCGCGAAAGCTCGCAGTTGCCGCCGCCATCGGCGGCCAGATCCATGATCACGGCGCCCGGCTTCATCCCCTTTACCATGTCGGCCGTGATGAGCCGGGGCGCGAACACGCCGCCGATGAGGGCGGTGGTGATCACCACGTCGGACTGGGCACACTGGGCGGCAAGCAGCTCCCGTTGCCGCACGTGATCCTCCTTGGTCAGCTCCTTGGCGTAGCCTCCCCCGGCCGATGCGGCCTCCTTGAGCTCGATGCCCACGTACTTGGCGCCGACGCTCTCGATCTGCTCCTTCACCTCGGGCCGGACATCGGTGGCAAACACATTCGCGCCGAGGCGCCGCGCCGTGGCGATGGCCTGGAGTCCCGCTACCGCCGCACCCACCACGAATACCCGGGCCGGTGGCACCATCCCGGCGGCAGTCATCAGCATCGGGAAGTACTTGTTGAGCTCGGTGGCAGCAAGCAGCGCCCCCTTGTAGCCGGAGATGTTAGCCATCGAGGACAACGTATCCATTGACTGCGCGCGCGTGGTTCGGGGGATGGCGTCGGTGGAAAACGCGGTGACCCCACGAGTCGCGAGCGCTCGAACCGTGTCCAGGTTCCGAAGCGGCATCAGCGAGCCGAGATAGATGCTCCCCGGGCGCATGGCCGCGACCTCGCCCGACTCCGGCCGATTGACCTTCAATACCAGGTCTGCCCCGAGCACCGTTACCGGCGAGGGATCCAGCGTGACCCCAGCCTCACGATAGGCTGCGTCCGGAAAGCCGGCCGCCGAGCCTGCGCCCGCCTCGATCGCGACCTGGTACCCGGCCTGAATCAGCTTCTTGCCCGACTCGGGCACCAGCGCGACACGACGCTCGCCCGGAGACGTCTCCCGCGGGACTCCGATTCGCATTGCGGCTCCAGGAAGGGTCTAGGGCCTGGTAGGTATTGGCGTCTAAGGTGCAAGGACGAAGTAAAGACGTCTAGATGACGATGTCTACGGTGGCACGTAGACGTGATTATCTCGACTTCTGTATCTAGACGTCTGTTCTTAGACCTCTCCTACAACTTGATCTTTGGCAACTCCAACCCCGGCACCAACCCGCCAGTCAGCCGCTTCAGCTCCGCCTGGAGTTGCTGCTCCACCTGGTCGAGCCGCTGCCTCTCGCCCTGAATCCGCTGGTTAGCCTCCGTCTGTACCGTAGCAATCTGGCGCTTGACCGGCTCGACCTTGTCGGCCACCAGGCTGTCCACCTTGGCCCGCACCATCCGTTCGGCCTTGGCCACCTCCTCACCAATGACGGCTTGCAGGCGTTGAGCGATGGCCTTGTCCAGGTTGCTGGAAACCGAAAGCTTGGGTGACGCCAGACTGCCGCCGAGCTCCGCTACCACCTCCAGATCCTTCAACCCGGACACGACCCGCCAGACCACCCGCTCGATGTCGTTCATCGAGCGTCCCGCGGTGTCCACCGCCCAGCTCACCTGCTGGGATGCGATCGCCCACCTGCCGGAAAGCTCGGCGCCTCCGCCTATCATCGCAAAATCGAGACTGCTGGAGCCGGTGCCGGGCACGACCCGGAACGGAACGCCGGGGATATCGAAGGAAGGCAGTTTTACTCCCCGCAGGCGGGCGGTGGCCACATCCCTGGTGCGAGCAGTGAGGTGATCGATGGTGGCATCGACATCGATCGCCGCGACGGCCGACGCTGCGGCCCGGCGGCTGGCCTTGAGTACCGTAGGCTTGCCGTAGAGCGCGGGCGTCGAGGTCAGGCCGCTCACCGTCGCCCGGTAGACGCCCTGAATCGCGCTGGTCCCCCCGATCGAAAAGTCGATCTCCCCTTGCTCGAGCAGGAAGCGGGGAAACTCCTTCTCCTTGGGGAACTCCAGCGTCTCTCCCGCCGCCCGCAACCGCTGGGGTCCGGGAGCCGGGCGAGGCAAGAGTCCAGGCGGCATATACTGCTGCGCCAGCTCCGCCCAATAGAGCGCTTCCTTGAACCGCTCGATGCTCACCTTGCCAAAGAACGCGCTGCCGATGTCGGGCGCCGAAAAGCTGGGCAGCTTGAGCAGAGACTTGGCAAAGGC
>DATMDQ010000062.1:0-11501 GCA_035557715.1 Gemmatimonadales bacterium | reverse complement strand
GACCTGGGACATCGTCCTGGGCGGGTTCGGGGCGGACATCACGGCGATTGATGAGGCGCTGGACTGGACCTTCGAGCGATGTGCCGTGGATCCCAAGCACCTTGCGATCGGCGGCTTCTCCGATGGGGCGTCGTACGCGCTATCGGTGGGGCTGGCCAACGGCGATCTCTTTACTCACATCCTCGCCTTCTCTCCCGGGTTCATGGAGCCGCCCGCCATCGTTGGCCGTCCCGGGATCTTCGTCTCCCACGGTACCCGGGATGACATTCTTCCTATAGACCCCAGCAGCCGAGTCTTTGTACCAGACCTGAAGAGCGCCGGGTACCGGGTCCGGTATCATGAGTTCGACGGTCCTCACGCCGTGCCGCCCGAGATCGCCCGCGAGGCGCTGGAGTGGTTTACGGACAGCTAGCTCCGCCCTCTCCGTCCTCTCCGTCTTCTCAAAGCCTCTCCGGTGGCCGCGGGCGCGACGCCCCTGGTCCCCAGTCGTCGCCGAGAAAGCCATCCTCCGGCCGCGCCTTGGAATCGAGATCCCGCACCTCCCGCTCCGCCGCCTCCAATTGCTCACGGTCGATTTCGTCGTCCGCCAGCCTCGGCCCGCGATAGGTACGGTCTCGCCGAAGCCACAGCACCAGCGCGATGATCGCGACAACCGCAACGAGCAAGGTTTGAACCGGTCCACTGATCATCGGCATCGAGTCGCCCTACTTCAGCTCGGTCACGCCGTCGGCCGTGACGCGGTGGGTGATGAGGGGCGTGAGCTTTCCCGCATTCTTGATCACGATCGCCTCCGCGAGCGCCTCCAGACCCGTCGCCACCCCGTTCCGGTCCCGGGCAAACACCGACGCCAACGGCTCGCCCGCCTTCACCCGGTCGCCCGGCTTGGCCGGAATCACAAAGCCCACAGATGGGTCGACCTGGTCCTCGATGGTCCGGCGCCCACCACCCAGCTCGATGATGGCGCGGCCGATCCTGCGGGGCTCAACGGTCGCGACCACCCCGTCGCGCGGAGCGCGAAACACCTCCACCTCCGCCGCCTGGGGCAGCACCGAGGGATCCTCCAGCACCGCCGGATTCCCCCCCTGCGCCTCGATCACCTCCGCCAGCTTCTGGAGTGCCTGACCGGATGAAATACTCTCCTCCAGCCGCTGCCGAGCAGCGGCCGACGTCCGCGCCGCACCCACCAGCAACAGCATCTCGACGCCGAGCGCGTAGGTGACCTCCATCAGATCCTCGGGGCCGTCGCCCCGGAGCGCCTCGATGGCCTCCTCCACCTCGAGCGCATTGCCACAGGCGCGCCCGAGGGGACGATCCATGGCAGTCAGCAGAGCCACGGTCGGACAGCCGTGCGCCTGACCGAGGCCGATCATCGTTTGTGCCAGCTCCAACGCGCGCTTGGGCTCGGGAAGAAACGCCCCGCTTCCGGTCTTCACGTCCAGCACCAAGCCGTTGAGCCCCTCGGCCAGCTTCTTGGACATGATGCTGGCCGCGATCAGCGGAATCGATTCCACTGTGCCGGTCACGTCGCGCAGCGCGTAGAGCCGCTTGTCTGCGGGAGCGATCTCGGGAGTCTGCCCGATCATGGCGCATCCCAGCCGCTCGATCTGCGCTCGGGTTTCGGCCAGGGTGAGGCCTGTACGAAATCCCGCGATGGACTCCAGCTTGTCGAGGGTCCCGCCCGTATGGCCTAAGCCCCGGCCGGACATCATGGGGACGGCCACCCCACAGCTGGCTACCATGGGCGCAAGGACGAGAGAGACCTTGTCCCCTACCCCACCGGTCGAGTGCTTGTCCACCCGGGGCTGAGCGAAGCCGTCGAACCGAAGCCGGTCGCCCGACTCGAGCATCGCGTCGGTGAGAGCGGCCAGCTCTTCCGGAGCCAGACCCCGCCAGACCACCGCCATAAGGAGAGCCGACATCTGGTAGTCCGGCACTCGGCCGGCCGTATAGTCGCGGATCAGCTCACTCCATTCCGCCGGCTGGAGCGCATGGCCGTCCCGCTTGTGCCCGATGAGTGACGGGATAACCATTCTAAACCTTTCCCGGAGCGAACGATCAGGTGCTCAACCGAGTGTGGAATATCGCCCTAACCCTTGCCGCGTCGGCCACCGCAGTCGAGGCCCAGGACGCAGTCGATCACGTGGCCATGGGTGTCGCCGCCAACGAGGCCCATGACCTTAAGACGGCCCTGCAACACTTCCAGGCGGCGCTGGAGCAGGACTCCTCCGGCTATGACGCCAACTGGCGGGGCGCGCTGACCCTCCTCGACCTCGGCGAGCAGATCCCGGACTCGTCGAAGAATACCCGGCGCGACTCGCTGTACTCGTTAGCCGAGCGGTACGCCACCAGAGCGGTGGCCGCGAACCCTGAGGGCGCCGACGGTCACTTTGCCTTAGCCGCCGCCATCGGCCGGGTCTCGTTGGGGCTGGGCACCGAGGCGCGCATTCGGCAAGCCAAGGTCATCCGTGCCGAGGCGCTCCGGGCCATCGAGCTCAATCCGAAGCACGATGGAGCCTACCACATCCTGGGCCGCTGGAACGCCGAGATCATGCGTCTGTCCGGCCTGAGCCGCTTCTTTGCCCGGAACTTCCTGGGGGCCGGGATCTTCAAGGAGGCGTCGTGGAAGAACGCGATCGCCAACATGCAGAAGGCGGTGGAGCTGGACCCCGGACGAATCTACCACCACCTGGAGCTCGCCCGGATCTACGTCGACCGGGAACGTCCCGCCGACGCGGAGATTCAGCTGCACGCGGTGGAGTCGCTGCCAGTCCGCGAGGTCATGGATTCGGCTTACAAGCGGCAGGGAATGGAGCTTCGTGCACGATTGGCCAAGCACTGAAGGAAGCCAGCGGGCGAGGTGGTACGGCCTCAAGTTTTCGTGAGTTCAGCCGAGACTTGCTCCGTCACGATTAGACGGAGGACTCAGTGCCGGAAAAGAGGTTCCCTGGCGGCGCACGAGAAGCACGGCTGAGGTCTGACTTTGCCGAGGAGTATCCCGGGCTGACTCCTGGAGTCTGGATTCCGGCCACCGAGCTGGCCCAGAAACTCATCGAGCGGGCACACTCCCGCCGGCGGGAAGGGCGCCACACCCGTACGTTCGATCCCACCCATTTCGAGTTCCGCGGCGGATCCGAGAAACCCCGGCTACGCGGTATACGCACCAGAAAGTCCGACCCCCGGCCGAATGCCGAGGAACGGCCGACCCCACTTCAACCCCCGCCTGCTGCATAGCCGTCGCAACACGCCGTGTTGACGTGCCGCTCTGATAGGGCGACTGTGAAGGAATGGAGGCACGGCGATGGTAGAATATCCCCCCAGCTGGACCTGCGAACGCACCCTGCTGCGCCTTGAGATCTATCTGCTAGGCACCCTGCCGCGCGAGGAGTCACTCGCGGTGGCCGAGCACCTGGAGGCGTGCGAGGAGTGCCCGATGCATCTCGTGCTCTACCGCCTGACGCTCACCACACGCCGTCGTGACTGACCGGATCGTCGCCTTTGCGGGGAGTCTCCGCCATGGCTCCTACAACCGGGCTCTGACCCACGCGGCCCAGGAGCTCGCTCCCGAGGGCATGAGCATCGTGACGATCGAGATCGGGGATCTCCCGTTTTACAACGCCGATGCGGAGGCGGAAGGCGACCCTCCCAGCGTGGCCGCGTTCAAGGCGGCGCTCCGGCAGGCTGACGGCGTTCTCATCGCCACTCCCGAATACAACGACGGTGTCCCCGCAGTGTTGACGAATGCGATCGACTGGGGGTCTCGGCTGCCAGGCCAGTCACCGCTGCTGGGAAAACCCATCGCGCTCATGGGTGCCTCACCCAGTCAGATCGGGACTGCGCGGGCTCAGCTCCACCTCCGACAGGTGCTCGGCCACGTGCAGGCGCGCCTCCTCCCGCCCCCTGAGCTCCTGATTGCCAAAGCCCACGAGAGATTCGAGGACGGGCGGCTCAAGGACGAAGCCACCCGCCGGGTGCTGGGCAACCTTTTGGTCCGGTTCAGCCGCTGGATTGGACGCGAGCGCGCTGCTGCCAAGGCCGAGGGGCTCTAGTTCCTGCTGCTTCATACCGGGGCGGAGAAGAAAGCGCGCGCCAGCTAATAGCTCAGCCTGAAATCCGGACGTGGAGCGGTAGCGATACCGATGCCGGGTCCCCGGCGGCCGCCCCGACACCTGCCTCCGCCGTATCCCACCACGGCGCGGCCCCGGACTGCAGGCAGCTCACCGGTCTCGTCCGGGCTGGCTGAGGGGCCGCTGCTCACCGGGATCAGCGTCACGGTCTTACCGGGCAGGAGCTCCCGATCGTTGGCTGCTGTCGGTGTGGAGCTAACGGATGGGGCCACCGGCTCGGCGGCGGGGACAGGGACGGCCTCCACCATCATCGCGTGTCTTACCGTGGGCTGACGACTGGGCGAGGGGCGAACTGTTCGGCGTTGGGGACGCAGCCGCCGCATCTCCACAGGCGAGGCAACCTCGACCTGGGTGCTCGCAGTCACCAGAGTGAGATCGCGCTGCGGGAGAATGCGTGCCCTTTGCTCGCGTGCACCGGAGCCGCATGCGGAAACCACCGCCGTTAGGGCCGCGAGTGGGAGCAATGAGACGATACGCATGGATCCTCCAGGGGACGAGTGCCGGCTTCTCCGGGTAAGGACGTGGAGACGGACCTCATTCACACACGAGAGCCAGCCCATTCGCCAATTTGAACCATAACCCGATTGGCCCCATCTGATAGCCGATCCCGAGGACTTATCTTGTCCTGTCCGTGAGTTCGAGACGATCGCGAAGAACGTGGGCCGTATCACAGGTAACACGATTGTGGAGCATGGACAGTCGCCAATGAGCCGACCCCCTGGCGCCCTGCGCGCGCGGCTGCACGAGATCATCTTCGAGGCCGACACACCCGCTGGCCGCCTGTTCGATCTGCTGCTGATGCTGGCGATCGTCAGCAGTGTCGTGGTTGTGCTGCTGGAAAGTGTGGCGTCGGTTCGGGCCCGGGCCGGTCCCACGCTCCACGCGCTCGAGTGGGGATTCACCATCCTCTTCACCATCGAGTACATCCTCCGGCTCACCACTGTAGGCCGGCCGCTGCGGTATGCCCGGAGCACGCTGGGTATTGTCGACCTGCTCGCGATCCTGCCAAGCTACATCAGCCTGGTGTTCCCCGGGGGCCAGAGCTTGCTGGTCATCCGGCTGCTGCGGCTGCTGCGGGTTTTCAGGGTGCTCAAGCTGGCCGAGTACCTGCGCGAGTCGCGCACGCTGGTGCAGGCGCTGCGGGCCAGCTGGCGAAAGATCGCTGTCTTCCTGATGACGGTCATGACCATCGTGGTGGTGGTGGGGACGATGATGTACGTGATCGAGGGCGAGAAGCACGGCTTCACCAGCATTCCCATCAGCATCTACTGGGCGGTGGTGACGCTGACGACGGTGGGCTACGGCGACCTCGCGCCGGCCACCGTAATCGGTCGCGCGCTCGCTGTGGTCCTCATGCTCACCGGGTACGGCATCATTGCGGTGCCCACGGGGATCGTGACCGCCGAGCTCACCAGGGCGATAGCGCAGCCCATTTCGACTCAGGCGTGCCCGGCCTGCGGCGCCGGCGGGCACGAGGCCGACGCGGTGTACTGCCGGCGGTGCGGAAGCAGGTTGTAGGACGGCGTGCTGGTCAGAGTGCCCAGCCAAGGGCTGCTCCGAGCACGAAACCGGCTCCACCCATCAGGAGATTGGTGTCGAGCGGGCAGAAGGACAATCCGCCCTCGGCGGAGTCGTCGATCATGGTAGAGAATGCGGTACATAGGACTACGCCAGCCGCCGCACCAATAAGCCCTCCGAGAAGCACGTTGCGGGTACGATTCCGCGAGGAGAGAACCAGGCGACCTGCGGTTGGCTCCCTGACCTCAACCAGTGACTCCGCTGACCAGGACTCGAATTGCAATGGTCTGGTGGCCAGTATAGGCTCTGGATGCTGAGCCTGAGCCGAACCGACTCCAGCTAGAAGAAGTCCGGCGATCACACAGGGTACCAATCGCATCCGGACTCCACGTCAGCGTTTATCTACACTATAACAGCAGGACGTCCTCCAACCGTGATGCAGCACATTCGCCGGCCCGGACAATCCCAGGACGCTTATGTCCAACGATGACGTCTATGCGGGCGGATTACTGAAACGGGCTTTGGACCCAGCCTCTCAGCCACCCGAGATCCAGGCTTTCCTGCGCGCGGAGATTGACCTCCTGCACGATATCGTCAAGGAAGGGATGCGGGTCTTGGATGTCGGCTGCGGCACGGGGCGGCACTTGATTCTGCTGCGGGACCGGCTTCGGCTGGGGCTCGGTGTGGACTATGAGCGCAGCTACATCGCCGAGGCAGCGGGTCGGGCCGGCGCGCCACAGCTCCACTTTGTCGTCGGAGATGCCACGGCGATTCCTTCTGCCGCCGCCTTCGACTTCGCGATGTGCCTCACCAACACCTGGGGTACCATGAGCGACAAAACCGGAGTCCTGAGCGAGATGCGGCGACTGGCTCCCAAACCTCACACTCGGTTTGTGTCGGTCTTTTCGGCGGCGGCGGTGGCGGCGCGGCGAGAATGGTATCGCCGGTTGGGGCACACGGTGGTGGAGGAGACCGACGAGTATCTGGTAACAGATGGCGGCCTTCGGTCGGAACATTTTTCAGACGCCCGCCTACGCGGCCTCATAGGCGATTGTACCATCCGCCCAGTGGCTGACATCGCGCACGCCGTTACGTTCTGATCTGCGGCCGTCCTTTGTCCGCTGACCTCTGACCCTCAGGAAACCTGCCGTGCGATTCGCGTCCGGACTTCTCGCCCTGCAGTGTGTCCTCGGCATCGGCGTCACCGAGTCGCTGGCTCAAGGTACCGATTGGCGCCTGACGCTCCACGGCGCGGGTCGGGTACGAGTCGGGATGACGATCGACGAGGCCTCGCGCGCTGCGGACGGCGAGGTTTATGATGCCGCCAAGACCTGGGAGTGCGATACATGGATGCCGGCAGAGGCGAATCAGGGCGTCCCGGGCGTCCCGGTCTTCTCCATCCGGGACGGCATGGTCGCATATGCGACAATCCTGTTCCCGGAGGCCCGGACCTGGCGGGGTGCACGAGTGGGGCTGACCGAGACGGCGGTCCAGCGCCTCTATGGGCACCGACTGGAGAGCATTCCCTCTCCACGGGGCCACCTGGGCCACCGTTGGCTCATATACGTGCCGTTAACGCCGGCCGACTCAGCCTATCGGATGGTCTTTGAGACCGACGGTCACCGGGTCACCTCCATCATGGCCGGCGCCTGGCCCTTCGCCTTCGAGCTGGAGGGGTGCAGCACGGCCCAGTAGTCACGGGAGCACATAGCAGCATCTACCGCCTGCCGAGGCTCACCGACTCTCCGACCTCCACCGCTCGAAACCGGTCCGCCGCCACGCCGTGCTCCACCAACGCCTTTCCCAGCTCGCGCACCGGGTCGTCGATTCCCTCCGGGGTCAACTGGAACGTGCCGAAGTGCATGCCGATGCTCCGGCGCGCCGCGAGATCGAGATGCGCCTGCACCGCCTCAGCCGGATTCATGTGGATGTCTTTCATGAACCAGCGCGGCTCATACGCCCCAATGGGGAGGAGGGCCAGATCAATCGGGCCGAGCCGGTTGGCGATCTCGGTGAAATGCGGGCCGTAGCCGGAATCCCCGGCGTGGAGGATCCGGTGCCCGCCAATCTCGATGAGAAACCCGCCCCAAAGGGCACGGTTCCGATCGAGCGGACCGCGCGCCGAGAAGTGCTGGGCCTGCGTTACAGTGACGGGGACTGGTGCGGCGCTCGCCGCCCCCCACCAGTCGAGCTCCTCGACTTGCCGGAAGCCGGCCGACCGGAGCAGCGGGCCATTGCCGAGCGGAGTGACGACCGGCGGATGGAAGCGTTTCTCGATCAGCCGCAGGATTGAGATGTCGCAGTGGTCGTAGTGATTGTGGCTCAGGAGCAGGAGCGAGATGGGCGGAAGGTCGTCGAATCGCACACCCGGGGCCCGCACCCGGCGAGGGCCCGCGAACGAGACCGGGCTGGCCCGCTCGGAGTAGACCGGATCGATCAGCACGTTGGTGTCGGCGACCTGGATGAGAAAGGTGGAGTGGCCGATGAACGTGACCACCACCTCCTCAGGTCCGGGAGTAGGCGGCCGCCGCGGTTCGACCGGAACCTTCGCCGGCCATGCGGTTCGTGGCGTGCGCAGGAGCCGCGGCAGCCGCCAGAATGGTTGCCCGTTGGCGCCATTGGGATTAAAGAATCGGCGGCCATCGAAATGGTCGGTGCGAGGTGTCATGTCCCTGACAATAACCGCCTCGGGCCAAACCCCTGATTCTCTGGTAAGTTGTCCCAGATGAAAGTGATCTTGTTCGGTGGTACCGGGATGGTGGGGGCGGGTGTCCTGATCGAGTGCCTGGAGGATCCCCGGGTAAGCTCGATTCTCATCATCGGCCGCCAATCATGCGGGGTCTCCCACCCCAAGCTCACGGAGCTCATCCGCTCCGACTTCTTCGATTACAGCGACGCGCGTGACGATCTCTCCGGCTACGACGCCTGTTTCTTCTGCCTCGGCGTTTCCTCGTCCGGGATGAAGGAACCGGCCTACCACCGTTTGACCTACGAGCTGACCATGGCGGCGGCCGAGGCCGTCGTGGCCGTGAGTCCCGGAATCACGTTCTGCTATGTCTCGGGCGAAGGCACCGACAGCACCGAGCGCGGACGGTCGATGTGGGCCCGGACCAAAGGGAAAACCGAGAACCACCTGCTGAGACTGCCCTTGAAGGCGTTCATGTTTCGTCCGGGCTATATCCAGCCGATGAAAGGCGTCCGCTCGAAGACCAGGCTGTACCAGGCCTTCTACGACGTCTTCGCACGCTTCTATCCACTGCTCAAGAGACTCGCGGCCCGGCATGTGACGACGACCGAGAACGTGGGGCGAGCAATGATCGAAGTGGCGGCGGCGGGATATCCACGGCGGGTGCTCGAGAACCCCGATATCAACCTGCTCGCGGAACGCTAGATTTGCTCCATGCCCTTTGACTCCCGACAGCAGGCTACCCTCGAGCGCGCCGCCGAGCTGGCCGTCTCGTATCTCGGATCGCTCGATGCCGCACCGGTCTGTTCCACGGCACCGCTCGCCGAGCTGCGGCGCCGGTTCTCGCGCCCCTTGCCCGACCAGGGCGTCGACCCGGTCACCGTCATCGACGAGCTCGCGCGCGATGCCGCCGGCGGCCTCCTGGGCAGCGCCGGCGGCCGCTTTTACGGCTGGGTGATCGGCGCCGGCCTTCCCTCGGCGCTCGCAGCCGACTGGCTCACCGCGACATGGGACCAGAACGCCGGGCTCTACGCCTGTGGTCCTGCCGCGGCCGTGGTCGAGGAAGTCTGTGGTGCCTGGCTCAAGGACGTGCTCCGCCTGCCGGCGTCCGCCTCCTTCGCGCTGGTGACCGGCTGCCAGATGGCCCACGTCACCTGCCTGGCAGCGGCGCGGCACGCGGTGCTTGCGCGCAGAGGGTGGGACGTCAATCGCGACGGCCTGGCAGGTGCCCCGAGCGTCCGCATCCTCACGTCGAGTGAAGTGCACGGTACCACGACGCGCGCAGCCAAGCTTCTGGGTATCGGCACGGCCAACATCATGGTGCTTCCGAGCGATTCGTCAGGGCAGCTCGCGCCGACCGATCTCTCCGCCACACTGGCGCGGGAGCCCGGGCGGCCTACGATCGTCGTGCTCCAGGCGGGCGACGTGAACTGCGGCGCCTTCGATCCTTTTCCCGAGCTCATCGCGCTCGCCCACAAGTCCGGCGCGTGGGTGCACATCGACGGCGCCATGGGCCTCTGGTGCAACGCGGTGCCGGACCTCCGCCACCTGCTCCGGGGCGCCGAGCAGGCCGACTCGTGGGCGACCGACGGGCACAAGTGGCTCAACGTCCCCTACGACTGCGGCTATGCGTTCGTGGCGCACCCGGAAGACCACCGCGCCGCCATGGAGCATCGGGCGAGCTACCTGAGCCACGCGGACGACGCGCGCGACCAGCTCGACTGGACCCCGGATCATTCGCGCCGGGCGCGAGGCTTCGCCACCTATGCGGCCTTACGCGAGCTCGGCCGCGCCGGACTGGCCGATCTCATAGGCCGCTGTTGCCGTCATGCCCACGACATCGTTACCCGCATCGGCGCCCTGCCCCACGCGCGTGCCATCTGCGTCCCACAGATCAACCAGGGACTGGTCCGTTTCCACGACGCTCGGCCCGGCGCCACCGATGAGGATCACGACAAGCGGACGGATGAGGTGATGGCCGCCATCAACGCCACTGGGGAGGCCTTCTTTACCGGAACCACCTGGCGGGGCAGACGCTGCATGCGGGTTTCGGTGTCCAGCTGGCGTACCACGGCAGCCGATGTCGACCGTGCGGTGGCGGCGGCGGAACGGGCACTCCAGGACTGAGCGGATAGGAGACTATCCCGTGGCCAGGAAAGACGGCAAGCTCAAGCGCAGCATCTACGAGGACAGGCTCGCAGAACTGCATTTTGAGCTGGTGAAAATGCAGTACTGGATCAAGGAGACCGGCCAGAAACTCGTCCTCCTCTTCGAAGGGCGCGACGCCGCAGGCAAAGGCGGGGCCATCAAGAGCATCACCGACCCCCTCAATCCCCGAGGCTGCCGGGTTGTCGCCCTGGGCACCCCGTCGGATCGGGAGAAGAGCCAGTGGTACTTCCAGCGCTACGTCACCCACCTCCCCGCCGCGGGAGAAATCGTGCTCTTCGACCGCAGCTGGTACAACCGGGCCGGCGTCGAACACGTCATGGGCTTCTGCACTGACGAGGAGTACACCGAGTTCATGCGCGCCTGTCCCGAGTTCGAGCGGATGCTGATCCGCTCGGGGATCATCCTCTTGAAGTACTGGTTCTCGGTCAGCGACGAGGAGCAGGAGCATCGCTTCGAGGAGCGGGCAGGAAACCCCGCGCGGCGCTGGAAGCTCAGTCCCATTGACCTGCAGTCCATGTCCAAGTGGGTGGAATACTCCAAGGCCAAGGACGAGATGTTTCGCCATACCGATATCAAGCAAGCACCCTGGTGGACGGTCGAAGCCGACGACAAGCGTCGCGCGCGGCTCAACTGTATCGCCCACATCCTGAGCTCGGTGCCCTACCAGGACGCGACGCCGCCGCTGCTTCACCTTCCGCACCGCCGGACCCGCGACGACAGCTACATCAGGCCCCCGAAAGGGGAACAGAACTTCGTTCCCGACGTCGCGCTCTGAGCCGGGCTTGATGGATGAAAAGCATCCGAATGACCGGAAAAAGGAATAACGCATTGGTGGTTCCTCAATGACGACGGCCGAGCTTCCGGGCCGGACCTATCCATTCCTCCTGGCCGGCGAGCTCAGGAGCGGGGCCGACTCGATGCCGATCCGAAGCCCATATTCCGGGGACCTGATCGGCCGAGCCGGACTGGCCGGTCCGCACGATGTCGCTGCAGCCCTCGATGCC
>DATMDQ010000061.1:0-3747 GCA_035557715.1 Gemmatimonadales bacterium | reverse complement strand
CCCGGCTCGCGGCAGCAGATTAGGTTGTTGGCCAGCCCTTCCGCCTCTCCTCCCCCACGGGTGTGCAATGCCACTCGCCCGTATCCTCAGTCGCCTGGAGGCCCTCCTGTACCGTGGCGGGTGGCCTGTCCGCCTCGCCCGGGCTCTCGGGATTCGCTCCAGGGTGAAGGTCACCCGCCATTCCATCTCGATCAACCATGCATCCGCTTCCATACCCCCGCTCACACTGGCGTACGCGTCCGATTTCCACGCCGGCCCGACCACCGATGCGTCGGTCTTGCTGGACGCATGCGAGCAGCTGCGGGCCGCTTCGGCGGACGTGCTCCTTTTCGGGGGAGACTTCGTAACGTTCGTACCCACGGAGATCGACTGGCTCGCGGCCGAGCTTGCGAGTATCCCGGCCCCCTTCGGCCGGTTTGCCGTGCTGGGCAACCACGACTGGTGGTCGGACGGGGCCTACGTGGCTCGGCGGCTCGAGGCAGCCGGAATTCAGGTGTTGACCAATCGCAATGTCCAGCTGGATCCGCCTTTTGATGGGGTCTGGATCTGCGGGCTCGACGATCACTGGTGTGGCCGCCCGGACGCGGCTGGCGCGCTCACTGGCGCCGACGGCATCCGAGTTGTGCTCATGCACGGTCCTTCCGGCCTGCTGGACCTGGCTGGGCAGCACTTCGATTTGGCGCTGTGTGGTCACACCCATGGCGGTCAGCTGGCGCTCCCCGGCGGAGTTCCGATTGTGGTTCCCCATGGGCGGTTGTCTCGCCGGTACTCTCGGGGTCGCTTCGAGGTTGGACCTGGTCAGACGCTGGTAGTCAGTGTGGGGGTCGGGTGTGTTCTCCTGCCCCTGCGACTCTTCGCCGATCCTGAGATCGTGGTGTGCAACTTGACGACGGCGACCGGAACGGAGAGACAAAGGTGAGTACAGACGCTAGCCGGTTGTCGATCGCGTCGACCGGATGTGCGTCGCACGAATGAATAGAGGGCCCGGCCGCGCCGACACCGGTGAACAGAAACGCCAGCGGTAATACCGGTATCCGATACCGGAGCTTGGTCGCCCGCTGCGGTGGGTTCGACGAGGAGCGAGGCGGCGAGGCACTGGGAGGCTGTCGAGCTGGGATACCGGATGTCGGGCTCGGCCATCGGATCCGCGACACTCGCCCTCAACGCACAACTGTTCGTTTGGCTAGCACGCCAGCGAGGCTGGTGGTTTGCGCTCGTGACCCTGCCTCTACGCCTGCTACAGTATGTACTCAACCTGGTCTCGGTCTCTCTGGCGCTTCTTCCGCTTCGCTTTGGGCGAAAGCGCAGGCCCTGGATACGGTCAGAGATGAGTCACACCAGCAGGGAACCGGCTGCCTCCACTACGCGGAATTGACTAGAAGCTGAGTAATATACCGTGCCGCGTTCCCGTCGCCGAAGATGTTATCGGGGCGCTCGTCTGGGCGCTTCTCCGCCAACGCAGACAGGATTCCGGTTCCAACATCCCCGGCAGAGGGCGGCACGAGCCTGTTCCATCCTGAGTCTACCAGCTCGGTCCACTCCGTTTCGGCCCGCAGGGTGACGCACGGTACTCCCTGAAAAAACGCTTCCTTCTGCACCCCTCCGGAATCGGTGGCTATTAGGCAGGCGTAATGCTCGAGGACCAGCATATCGAGATATCCGACCGGCTCGACTACCCTCAGGCCCTGCTCCACTGCGTTCAACATGCCCGCGTCACCCAAACTCTTTCGAGTGCGAGGATGGAGGGGCAGTACCACTGGTATGGCTGTCGTCACCTCGAGTAGTCCCTGAAAAATGGCACGCATAGTCGGCTCATCATCGGTGCTTCCGGCCCGATGGATGGTGGCGAGCACGTATCCACGGGGCCGCAGACCCAGGCGGTCCAGCACGGTGCTCACGCGAAGTGCCCGGGCGGTATGCTCTCGCGCCGCATCGTACATCACGTCCCCAACGAGGTGAACTCTATGCTCGGGCACCCCTTCCTGTCGAAGATTGTGCACCGCGCTAGCTGTCGGTGCTAGCAGGAGATCTGAAGCGTGATCGGTCAGGACTCGATTGATCTCCTCTGGCATCCGGCGGTCGAAAGAACGCAGACCAGCCTCTACGTGCGCCACTTTCAGGTGAAGCTTGATGGCAGCGAGCGCGCCCGCCAGCGTGGAGTTGGTGTCGCCATAGACGACCACCCAGTTCGGGGCCTCCTGCTCTAGTACGGCCTCGATTCGTTCGAGCATTCTCCCGGTCTGAGCCCCGTGGGGTCCGGACCGCACGTCCAGGTTGTAGGCCGGCTGCGCGAGCTCCAGCTCGGCAAAGAAAATGTCGTTCAACATGGGATCGTAATGCTGTCCGGTATGAACCAAGACCTCCTGCACGTCTGGCAGAAGGCCGAGGGAATGAGAAACCATGGCGGCTTTGATGAACTGCGGCCGCGCTCCGACGATGCTGGCGATCTTCATGGGGTGCTGAATATACCGCGCGGGGTCCCGGCCGGTGAGGACTGATGGCTCGGCCTACATCCACTGCTCGTACGGTGTGGTCCGCCGCAGCGCCTCGGGGTGGGCCCGGAACCAGGCCATCATCAGCAACACCTCATCGAGTGAGTCGAGCGGTAGCGGTCCGGCCGGTGGCGGCGGCTGGTTGATCTCCTGCGCCATTACGGCCCGAAAGGCTTCATGCTCGATCGGGGTGGCGGGGTAGGGGAACGACGCGCGCACGACGCCGCGCCGGAGGACGTACACCCGATCGTCGCCGAAGTCGCCGGTGTCACGATACACGAAGGTGAGCAGATCGATGGCGGTGCGCGCGCGGCTGGTGGCGGCCAGCAGCCACTCGAGCTGCTCGAACTTCGACCGCCATCGGGTCGCGAGCTCGAACTCCGCCCGGCTCGACGCTTCCTGCATTGCCACCACCACGCGGTCAATCGGCTGAAGGGTACGGCCCTCCAGAAACGCGACCGCGGTGTCCACCCGGCTCCGATAGTCCCGCTCGGCGACGAAGCCGGCGCAAGGTCCGCTGCAGAATCCGAACTCGTGCCGCATGCAGCCGGCCTGGCGTGGCTCGACGAACAGATCCTCCTGGCCCGCGAACACCACTGGCGTCGACTGGGCGCAATCCCGTAGGCCCAGCAGATCGTTCAGGGTGCGTACCGCTTCCAACATCCGCCCCATCGATTGGAATGGCCCGTAACAGCGGATGTCCTCCCGCGCCACGGTCCCGCCCCCGTACACCCGCGGGGCGGGACCGCCCGCGATCTTGATGAGCACGGAGCGCCGGGTGTAGTTGCCCTTGTGATTGAAGTAGGGACGCAGCTTCCGGATCTGGCGGAGCTCACCGAGGTAGGCGGCAAACTCGCTGGGCACATAATCCCAGCGAATATCGCTGGCCGCGTAGAGGATCCGTGCGGCCTTGTCGTCGGGGTAGCTGGCGCGGAAATAGGTGAGGAGCCGGGTCCGGAGCCGCTTGGCCTTGCCCACATAGAGCACCCGGCCCGTCGCGTCGAACATCTGATAGACGGCCGGCCGGTTCTCGGCGAGCGCCCGCACCCGGCGCCGCAGCTGATCGAGATCGGTGGAAGGGAGCGGGACGACCCGCTGGGCTCGCCGGCCGCGACTCACTTCTGGCAACGGTGGCAGAATACCGTCGTCCGCGCATCGATCGCGTGGGTTCCGGTCAGCCGCGTGCCACAAACGCGACAGGGTTCGCCCTCGCGACCATATACCTGCAGCTCCAGCTGAAAGCTCCCTTCTTCTC
>DATMDQ010000060.1:0-6940 GCA_035557715.1 Gemmatimonadales bacterium | reverse complement strand
TCGATTCCGACCGGCGCCTCTCTGAGCCACAAGAACTTAGAGCCTCAATCTGAGGCTCTTTTTGTTACGTGGGAAGATTTTTGGGAAGAACTTGCTAGAGGAGAGGCGTGACCTGGCCAGTCCGCTTCATCGTGACCTCTTGCTCCGGAGGGGCGTCCACCCGCTGATCCGCGCTGGAAGTGCCGCCGGACTCCTAGGTTTACTGCCGGCGGCCGGTCCACCGAACCGTTGAAGGGTCGTTGACGGTGGCCGTGCAGATTCGCCACGGTCACCCCGCAGCCGAGCATGGACGGATTCAGCCTGCGCGCGCCAGCGTGAAATGGTGAGTGCAGTCAAAGCGTGCTTCTATCAGTGTCGCCTGCGCTGAGCGAATAGCCAGTTCATCATCCTGGGTGACGCGTAGGTGGGGTCCCATGAGTTGTGATCCGTACCGAGCATTTCCAGGTACTGAACCGGCGCGCCCACAGCCTTGAGTGCGGCGAATGCTTCCCGGGACTGCTCGACCGGTAGTACATCATCCACCTCGCCGTGCACGATCCAGGTAGGGATGTTTCGAAGCCGGCGAGCCAAAGCCGCGTATGGCGGCCCGCCGTCCGGAGGAACGACGGCCTCAGCTTTGATGTCCCATTCTTTGACTGGGACGACCCAGGCGCAGATCGGCATCAGGGCGGCGAATCGCGTTGGATGTCGATATGCCAGGTACCATGTCCCATTTCCGCCTATGGACAGGCCGGTGAGATAGATGCGATCGGGGTCGGTCTGGAACTCCTCGGCAGTGCGGTCCAGGGCCGCCATGGCCACTCGGGCGGGTGTTCCGGCCCAAAACGAGTCGGGTGGCACTTGAGGAAAGACCACGATGGCCGGGAACCGCGCCGGGTTTTTCCGGACGGCCGCTCCCAGACCCACCTGGGTCTGAAGCAGGCCATCGTCGCCCCGCTCGCCGCCGCCGTGCAGGAATAGAATTACCGGCCAGCTTTGCGAGGCAGTATACGAGGGTGGGATGTAGACCTGATACCGATAGGTGCGGCCCCCAACGTTGACGTTGCGGTTCAGAAAACCGGTCTCGACGGCCTGCCCGGCCAACAGGTGTGGGATGCTTACCAGGAGAAGAGGTACCCCAAGGCCGCGTATGCTGAGACGCATTACTTCAGCCCACCCGCGTCTGGCGCCGCGATCTCGCCTTCTGGCATCGGTGACTTCCTTCCTTCTGGCCAATAGCATGAAACGCTCCATAGGAGAGAAAAGGCATCTGAAGAGGTTCTTGAGTACGCTGGGGGGTCGCCCGCACCAACTATTATTCCGACCGGGAGATCTACTCCTTGGTCATCGGAACACTCCACTTTGTAGACGTGAACGGGATTCGGCACTATCTCATGGGAAGATCTTGGGAAGGTTCAGCCGAAAAGGACGCAAGAAGTCGCGAATCGAGAGTGACGAGCGAATGAGCTAAGAGCTGCCCGCGTCAGAGATTCGGAATCAATGTAAATGCCCGCTAAAGGTCTCGGAGAACTGCAAAACCTCCATTCGTCGGTTCGATTCCGACCGGCGCCTCTGGATATTCGCCCTCTCTACCCTTTCCTCGGCTGGCCGTAGCAGCGCCTAGAGGGCCAGGCCAAGCGACAGGTGCAAGTGCAGCCGTCGACTCCAGTCGGGCTCTACACTGCTGACCGGCAGTCCATTCACCACGGCGTTCAACACTTCCTCCGAATCCCGCAGGTCCAGCTCGGACGGGTTCAGTTTGTATCCCAGACTGAGCCGGACCGCTCCCACCGGAGTCTGATAGCTGACTCCCGCGCCAGTAGAAAAGTGGAAATCGGTGTCTTGTGGGACGGGCAGTGCCAGGACGAACCGATCGTCGGGCGTCCACACTTTGCCTCCATCCAGGAAAAGATGGACACCCCACGCGCTGGGAAGCCCGGGAGCGGGGAGCCGCAGCTCGAGCGAGCCGCTCAGCCGAGCCAGGGCTCCAACCGGGACATACTGGTCTGAGCTGAAAATCGTGTCGCTGCCCTCAATTCTGGCCTCGATCTGGGGGAACTTGGGGCCCAATTGCCGGCTACTCCACCCCCGCACATCGTTGGTGCCCCCGGCCGTCATGGACTCATCCCTCAACCTGATAAACGAGAAGATCGAACTCTCACCCGGAGCCGGCACGCTCTTTCCGAACGGGAAGAGGCGGCCGGCGGAAATCCGGCTGGCCAGCACCACCTTTCGACCAAGGGGATAGAATCCCGATGCGCTAAGGTCCAGCCGGGCGAACTGGACGGTGGTGAAAGCCGCCGGAACGGTCAGCTCGGCCGAGGGCCGCAGCAACCATCCGCGGCGCGGGTTTGCGAGATCGTCCAACCGGCTGAATGAGCCGGTCAGGGTAAGCGAGCTCTTGTCGATATTGCGTCCGAGCGAGTCGATCAGGGCTGGGTTCTGGTTGACCAGGAACTCGGAGAGGCTGATGCCGGCTGAGACATCTCCGAAACGGTATTCGTAAATCCGCCGGGCGCTGAACTGATACTGCAGTGCTATGGACGAGAGCGGCGCGATCCGGTAGAGCAAGGTGGTCGACAGACCAATCGCGGCCGACCGGTCGCTCAGGTCGTCGCGGTATTCCGCGAAGGGTCCCACCAGCAGGGAAAACCGAGGGGCAAAGACATACGGCTGCGACAAGTTGAGTGAGCCCCGCAGAAGGCGCTCCGCCTCGGTTCCGATCGCTCCGGCCCCACTCTGTGCCTCGATCGAGGCGGTGAGGCTGCGAGCCCCCCCGGTGAAGTTGGGGTGATTCCATTGCACTCGTCCGGTGAACCCGGCTCCCTCCGAGATGTAGCCCAGCTCAGCCAGCGCGAGCCGAGGATGCGCCTCCTGGATCTGGACCCGCACTGGTAGGATCGAGTCAGACGTTTGCGCCGAGTCGATATCTACGACAACCTGAGGGAACAGATCGATCTGTTGGAGTCGCGTTCTTCCGTCCCTCAGCGCGGACGCTGAATACCAGTCTCCCGAGCGGAACGGGAGCATCCGGGTCACGACGCGGTCGGTCACCGACTGGTCGCCATCTACGGCGATCGTCCCGAGGCGATAGCGGCCGTCCGGATCGACTTCCAGGGAGACGTCGACCTGACGCTCTCCGGTCTGGACGCGCCGCTCCGCGCGCGCACGGGCACGGGGGTACCCCCGATCCCGCAACCATGCCGTCACCTGGCGCTCCAGCGCCTGCTCTTCGGCCTCCCCAAAGCGCCGTCCTCGCCCGGCGGCGACCTCCGCCTGGAGCGCCTTCCATTCGGGCCCCAGCGAGTCGGGCAGGCCAACGCTATCGGCCAGGTGGATGCGTAGCTCGCGCAGTGCTACCGCAGGCCCCTCGTGGATCAGGAACGTCACGTCAACCAAGGTACCGGCGGAGTTCGCTTCCACCCGGTAATCGATGTCAGGGTCGAGAAATCCGGATCGTTCATAGAATCGCCGGAGCCGGACCACATCCTTTTGCAGTTCGACCGGATCGAATCGGTACGTGGCGGGGTCGCCGATGAACGGCAGCTTGCCGATCAGCTGCCGGACCCCGTAGAGCGAGCCCCTTCCCTTGAGGGCGATGACTCCGCCGAGCTCAGAGGTCGAGAAGCTCTGCTCGCTCTGGAATCGGAAATCGATCGAGCCCACCTGCGCTCGGGGACGAATGAAGGGGATCGAGTCCTGAGCTGCGACTCCGGTGGTGCCCAGCAACGTGCAGGCAGCCGGCAGCAGTCCACCAAGCAACGATCGGCGTAAGACCCAGGAGATCACCGCCGGAGCCGGAGGAAGATGCGGATCTCACTTCCGCCTCCCTGAAGGTTGAGCAGCAGTTGGCGCAGCGCGGCGTACTCCACCTCGAACTCCACCACGTCGGTCTCGGTCTCCGAGCTCCCGGGATCGGTGGGGGGGACGATTGGCTGGCGGAAGCCGAGGTACAGGGGTGGCGAGACGTACTTACCCGCGACCAGCGTCTGGCCGCCCTCGCGATCCTGGAGCACCTGGACCACGTCGAATCCGAGCTTTTGCCCCGCACTTCCGGCCACGGTCCCCAGTGCCGCACCAACCGCCAGGGAAGCGCTGGTGCTGAGTGCCCCTTGCTCGTCGGATGCGAGCGTGGGATCGGTACTGGCAGGACGGCCGGTGGTGAGGTAGGACATGATGTCGTCGGCACCCAGGACCGGAATCGAGCTCAGTGTCACGGTCAGCTTGCCGGTATCGGACCGGACGGCCGTGGTGATCACAACCGGCTGGGTGCCACTGGGAGAGGAGGCTCGATACTCGGCCCTGAGCGCGACAGCGGTCTGCGCCAGCGGCCCACTCAGGTTGACCGCTCCCTCCCTGAGGTCGAAGCGCCGACCCATCACCTGGACGAAGCTTCGGCCGGGCAGCGGCTGGATCTCCCCAAATACGTTGATGTCTTCGCCCGGAGCCTTCCGGACGTCGAGCTTACCGCCGAGTTCCACCGCCATGACCGGATCGCTCCTCCGGCGCAGCCAGTTGTTCTCGGTGAGCCGCACCTTCAGGTTGATGCTCCAGGGAGCGAGGGGCTTTTCGGCTGCCCCGGCCCGGCCCGCCACGCTGTAGCCGAACCGCCGGTCAAGCGTGCGCAGGTCCTCGGGCGAGAGCTCGACCGCTTCCGCCGACTGCTGCAGGTTCTTGGCCTGGAGGTATATATCTGAGTTGCGAACGTCGAGAGAGCCGGTAAGCACCGGGGCAGCTGCGGCGCCTCCGAGCTTCAGCGTTCCCGAGAGGCTGGAGCGAAAGTCCTCCGCGGCCGCGACTCTAAACTTCGACAGCGTCGTCTGAAGATCGAAGGCAACCTGGGGGAATGCTCGGAGCTGAATGGTTCCCTGCGCTTCCACATGCCCGCCGCCCGATTCCATGCGCGCCTGCAATACCTTCACCTCCTGGTCCTGAAGCCGAAGCCGGACCTGCCCCTTGTCGTAGGTTGCGCCGAGGCGCGGTATTCGGACTCGGGCATCGGTCAGGGTCACGTCCCCGGTCAACTGCGGCGCCTCGAGAGTGCCCGCCGCGCGAGCATTCATCACGAGGCGACCCCGGAGCTTTCGTACCGTCTCCTGATCAAAGAGAGGCTCCAGCGGATCGAGCCTGAAGCCGCGGGTGACGGCCGCCAGCGCAAGCGTACCGCCCGGAATCCGGCGCACCAGGCCCGAGCTGTCTCCCACTTCTAGTGATAGGGCCAGCGGGATCCGGCCGGTGAGCTTGAGACTGTCCCCATCCGGCTGACGTACGCCGATGTCGAGCTGCAATCCTGAAGTGGACCAGTCCATCCGGCCGCTCGCCGTGCCCACTCTTTTATTGTGGGAGCGGATTGCTACGTACACCTTACCCTCGGCGCGGGGAGTGGCTGCCGGGCCGCTGAGCGTCATGGTGCCGTTGATCTCGCCGTCCATGTTGGGGGCGCCGAGAAAATCGGCCCACGGTCCCAACCGAAGTGAGTCTACCCTCGCGTTCAGTTGCTGTTCGCCCCGGCGATCCACCACGCCATCGATGGCGATTCGCCGGCCACCCGAGGCAAACAGGAGGTCATCCACCTGGATCCGGTCACCGTATGCCAACCTGACGGGATGGACCAAGCTCCAGGGATTTTCCGGTAACATGACCTCCAACGTATCGAGCCGCACGCGCGAGCTGTCGAGGTCGAGATGGGCGACCAGTCGCGCGCTCCGCTCCTGATCAACCACCGACGCCGCCCGGAGCAGGACCTCGCTCCCTTGCTTGGTCCCCTGCAATCGGATCTCGCTCACCCGGGTGCGGCCGGTCAGCAGGCGTTCCAGATGCACATCCCCGGTTCCGCTGGCGAGTGAGTGATCCGCGGCAAGCTCACCGGAAAAGGACGCCCGAAGCGCGCCAACGCGGCGAGCTCCGACCTCGAGATTACCGGCTTGCGCTACCAGGGCGAGCCGCAGGCCGTCGCGGGGGCCATCAACCGACGCTGTGAAGCTGCCGGAATCGAGTGCCATCCGCGTGATACCGAGCAGGGGCGCCAGCTGCGCAATGTCTCCCAGGTGACCCACCAATCTCAGGTCCGATGAACGAGCGGCCTGGCCGAACCAGGCGACCGTCCCCGAACCGGCGGCGGTTCCAAGGCTGGAGCGGAGCGCGAGGGTGTCGACAGTCAGGACGCCATTCTTGACTCCAATCCTGGTCCGGAGCGAATCGAGCTGCACTTCGCCTACATGCCCCCGGCCCAACAGCTCACCCTTGAGGCTCAGCGTCTCGGGTGACCCCCACTGCCCCTCGACCCGAATACCCGCAGTACCTCCAGCGTCCGGCAGGTCTCGACCGAGGAATTGTCCGACCGCCTTGATGGCCACGTCGCTCCTCAACCGGACCCGTGGGCGGCTCTCGAACGGGTGCGCAGTTGCGACGATGCTGAGGCTATCGCCCTCGGCCCGGAAAATCCCGGACAGGTCGAGCTCTTCCCTGGCAAGCTTGACCTCCACTCGCCCGCTGGTGATGACCGCGTCATTAATGGCCGAGCTTCCTAATGTGAGTAACCCGGTCGCCTTGGCGTCTTCAGGCTTTCGGCCCGACCCCTCCGCCCGAAGCGAGCCGGTGAGACGAGTGCGTAGCCCATCGCGTGAAAGGAGTCGGCCCAAATCGAGCTTTTGGAACTCGACACCTTCCAGCGCATAGCTCGGAAGCGAGTCGAAGGGCAGTGCGAAGCCCGCGAGGGCGATTTGTCCCGCAGGTGCATCCGCGTCGCCCTTGAATGTGACGCGACCACGCACCAAGTCGGCTTGGAGAGTGGCACGGGTGAGGGCCACGTTTCCGATCTGCGACGGCTCGAGCGAGACGACGCTCGAAAGCCTGAGATGGTCGAGTCGGCGTCCGCGCGCATGTCCCCGGACGGTTCCCGAGAGTTCCCCCGGAACACCGCTGTTGGGGAGTAACCTGGCCAAGTCGAGCTTCAGGAACC
>DATMDQ010000059.1:0-11577 GCA_035557715.1 Gemmatimonadales bacterium | reverse complement strand
GACCGGCTCGAGCGGCAGCAGGTGGCGGACGCAGTCCGCAAGGTGGTACAGGACCTGATCACGCAGGAGTCGGTGCCGCTCAACTTCGAAGAGCGGGACATGATCGTGGTGCAGGTCCTGGACGAGATCTTCGGCCTGGGCCCGCTCGAGCCCCTGATTAAAGACCCGGAGGTGTCGGACATTCTGGTAAATACCTACAAGCAGGTCTACATCGAGCGCCACGGCAAGCTGGAGCGGACCGAAGTGATGTTCCAGGACGACCGCCACCTGCTTCAGATCATTGACCGGATCGTGTCGGCGGTCGGCCGCCGGATCGATGATTCATCGCCCATGGTGGACGCGCGGCTGCCGGACGGCTCCCGGGTCAACGCCATCATCAAGCCGCTAGCCCTGGATGGCCCCCATCTCTCCATCCGAAAGTTCAAGCGCGATGCCTTGTCGGGTGACGACCTTCTGCGCACCGAGAGCCTCACCGAGGAGATGCTGGCACTTCTCAAGGCCATCGTGAAGGCCCGTCTGAACGTGCTCATCTCCGGGGGTACCGGCGCCGGTAAGACGACGCTGCTCAACATCCTTTCCTCCTTCATTCCGACCACCGAGCGCATCGTCACCATCGAGGACTCGGCCGAGCTCCAGCTCAAGCAGCCTCACGTCGTCAGGCTGGAAACCCGCCCCGCCAACATCGAGGGTCACGGCGAGGTTGCGCAGCGATTGCTGCTCATCAATGCGCTCCGCATGCGGCCGGACCGGATCATCATGGGTGAGTGTCGCGGGTCCGAAGCGATCGACATGCTCCAGGCCATGAACACCGGCCACGACGGCTCGCTGACCACCCTGCACGCCAACACTCCGCGCGATGCCCTCAGCCGGCTGGAGACCATGATCTCCATGGCCAACCTCGATCTGCCGGAGCGGGCCATGCGGCAGCAGATCGCCAGCGCCATCAACGTGGTCATTCAGGTCAGCCGGCTCTCCGATGGCTCCCGCAAGCTGATGCAGGTATCGGAGATCGTCGGCATGGAGGGCGACATCATCACCATGCAGGACATCTTCGTGTACGAGCGCGAGGGAGTGGCGGCGAACGACAAGGTAATGGGCCAGTTCCGGGCCACCGGCATCCGGCCGCGGTTCTCCGACCGGCTCAAGACCTACGGCATCGATCTGTCCTCGCTCCTGTTCTCCAACCTCGTAAAACCGGAGACCGATCGGGGAGTGGGGCCACGATGGTAAACCTGCCAGCCAGCATCTGGGTGCCGGCGCTGATCGCGTTCCTCACCGTCGCCCTGGCTACGGTATCGCTGGTCCTGCTCTGGGAGTGGCTCAAGGAGCAGCAGCGCAAGCGGGAGATGGTGGATCAGCTCCGCTCCCTGGCCGACGGTCCACTCGAGGGCGGCGCCCCGGGCTCCACGGTCTTCCGGTCGGCTGTTCTCCAATCCCCCTGGCTTCGGCCGATCGTCGCCCGCGTGCCCCAACTGCGGGACGCGGAGTTCGTGCTGCAGCAGGCCGGTGTCTCCTGGACCCTGCAGACGCTTCTCCTCTTGTCACTGGGTACTGCGTTGGCCCTGGGAAGCGTGGCGCTGATCGTCACCGGTTCGGTAGTGGCCGGAATGGGCGCTACCATGTTCGGGGCCATGCTGCCGAACCTCTACGTCCGCCGCCGGCGAACCCGACGAATCAACGCCTTCGAGGAGCTGCTGCCCGAGTCCATCGATCTGGTGGGCCGGGCGCTCCGTGCCGGCCACCCGCTCACGGCCGGGTTCAAGATGGCGGCGGATGACGGTTCTGAGCCGGTGGCCGGCGAGTTCCGCCGGGTCTTCGAGGAGCAGCGGTTCGGGCTTCCGCTGCAGGACTCGCTTCTCGGAATGGTCGACCGGGTGGACCTGGTGGACGTGCGCATTCTGGTCACGGCCATCCTGATCCAGCGAGAAGTGGGTGGCAACCTCGCGGAGATTCTCGACAACCTGGCCGCCGTGGTCCGGGCCAGGTTCACCATCCGCCGCCAGCTCAGGGTCTACACCGCGCAGGGTCGGATGACCGGGTACCTGCTGTCCGCGCTCCCGCTGATTCTGTTCGCGATTCTTTACACGTTGAACGCCGAGTACATGTCGATCCTGTTTACCGACCCGATCGGTAAGATCCTCATCCTGGTGGCGGTGTCGATGCAGCTGGTCGGATTTCTCTGGATCCGTAAGATCATCAATATCGAGATCTGAGACTCTCATGTTGGCGGTAATCCTCCTACTGACGGCATTGACCGTCGCCCTCTTCGCACTGACGCTCATGCAGCTGCGGCCGGGTCGAGGCGCGGTGACGGCACGGCTGCAGCAGATGCAGACCGGCAGCGATCTGAACGACACCCCGGCACGCCGCCGGCGCCAAGCCAAGTCCGAGCGGCTGAAGAACGTGCTTCAGGTGCTGGGCCAGCGGGTACAAGGTGGCCGGAAGGACTCCTCGGTCGTACGGCAGTTTCTGACCCAGGCCGGGTACCCGGATGCGAGCGCAGTCTCGGTCTACTGGGCCTCGCGAGTGACGCTGGCCGGAGGACTGCCGGCCGCCGGGATTGTGCTCCTTCCAATGCTCGGCGCGTCGGCCACTCAGGTCATACTGGGCATCCTCTGGTTCGGCGCCCTCGGGTGGGTCGGTCCGACGTTCTACGTGCGAGGCCGGCTCAAGGCGCGGCAGAAAGAGGTCCAGCTAGCGCTTCCCGACATGCTCGACATGCTGGTGTGCTGCGTCGAAGCCGGCTTGGGGCTCAACCAGGCCCTGGTCCGAGTATCCGATGAGATCGACCACGTGAGCCCGATCATGAGCGAACAGCTGGCCATGATCAATCTGGAGATGCGCGCCGGAACCCCGCGAGACGAGGCCCTCAAGAATTTCGCGGAGCGCACCGGGCTTGTCGATATCAGATCCCTGGTGAGCATGCTGATCCAGACCGATCGTTTCGGGACCTCGGTCGCAACCGCGCTACGGGTTCATTCCGAGACCATGCGCACCAAGCGGCGCCAGCGGGCCGAAGAGGCGGCTGCAAAGACCACGATCAAGCTGGTCTTCCCTCTGGTGCTCTTCGTCTTCCCGGCGATGTTTGTGGTGGTGCTGGGTCCGTCGGCGCTCGCGATTTTCCGGACCTTCAGCAAGCTCTAATGCGGCTCTTGCGGGTGATAAACACCCGGCACAATCGTGAGCTCGGGGCCCGGATTGGGCTGGCGGACGGCTGGTTTGCGAGGCTCAGAGGTATGATGGCCGGGCCGGCGCCTGCAGCTGGAGAGGGTCTCCTCCTGACGCCCTGCCGATCGGTGCACATGTTCGGGATGTCTTTTCCGCTGGATGTCGCATTCCTCGATGTCGAAGGCGCTGTGGTGGCCACCTACGGCTCGCTTTCGCCCTGGTCCCGAACCCGGTGGCACCGGAACGCGGTCCATGCCCTGGAGCTTCCGGCCGGGACCCTGGAGAACTCAGGGACTGTGATCGGCGATGTTCTGGTCTGGTCAAGCGAGTCGGTCTCTTCGGCCAGTGAGCAGGATCGGAGAACGGAGGCAGTGTCGTGAGCGCCACTAGTGCCATCCCCAAGGAGACGGATCTCGCCGGGACCCCGGCCGCTCCGCCGGTACCCGAAGCGCTGGGTGACACCGGGCTCTCGCCCGACGCGGTGCGCGATCTGATTTTGAAAGTGCTCTACGTGCAGGGTGGTCGCACCGGCCATTACCTCTCCGAGTTCCTCTGCCTGCCGTTCGCCCTGGTGGATGATGAGCTGCTCACCCTGCAGCACCGCCGGTTCATCGAGGTCCGCGCCACTACCGGGCCGAATCGAGCCAGCTACCTCTTCGACCTGGCCGGTGACGGGCGAGACCGGGCTCGAGAGGCGCTCGAGGCCTGCCAGTACGTGGGACCGGCGCCGGTGCCGCTGTCGCAGTACAGCAGTTGGATCCATACCCAGTCGATCCGTCACGCCCAGGTGACCCAGAGTACGCTGCGGGAGGGGTTCAGCCACCTGGTGCTGGACCATTCGATCTTCGATATCCTGGGCCCGGCGGTCAACTCATCGAAATCCATTTTTCTCTACGGACATCCGGGAAACGGCAAGACGGCGATCGCCGAGGCCATCTCTCAGATGCTCGGGGGCGTCCTGTACCTGCCTTACGCCGTGGACGTGGAGGGCCAGATCATGCTGGTCTTCGACCCGGTCCACCATGAGAAGGTCGAGACCGAGGATGACGCGATCGGAAGGGATGCGCTCTGGCTTCGGAGTGGGCCCGGCTACGACCGGCGCTACGCGCGAGTCAAGCGGCCGGTCGTTCTCACCGGCGGCGAGTTGACTCTGGACCAGCTCGACCTGCGATACGACCCGTTCACCAAGCTTTATCAGGCCCCCTTCCAGGTGAAGGCCAACGGGGGGGTGCTGATCGTGGACGATTTCGGCCGGCAGCGAGTGCCGCCCCGGGATCTGCTGAACCGCTGGATAGTGCCGCTGGAGAAGCGTATTGATTTTCTCACGCTTCACACCGGCGGCAAGTTTCCGGTGCCCTTTGACTGCCTCCTGATCTTCGCCACCAACCTCGATCCGGCTGCGCTGGTCGAGGAGGCCTTTCTCCGCCGCATTCATTACAAGATCGCCGTGGTCGATCCGACCCGGGCTCAATATGAGGAGATCTTCCGGGGCTGCTGTGCCATGGCGGGTCTGGCGTACGACCCTGAGATGATAGCCTACATCTTTTCCGAGTTCTACGATAAGCGCAAGATTCCGCCCAGGGGCTGCCATCCGCGTGACCTGATCGCTCACGTGGAAGACATCGCCAAGTACCGGGAGGTCACAGCGACGCTCACCGTCGAGCTGGTCGATCGGGCCTGCCACTCGTACTTCCTGGAAAGTGGCCCCGCATGACGGGGGTCAAGCCCGACGCGGCACCCGATCCGCTCCTCCGCCAGATGAGGGAGTTGGAGCGTGGGATGACGATCCGCACCCAGGAGCTGGAGCGGGAGAATCGCCGGCTGCGGCGGCTGTGGATGGGCACGGTGGTGAGCGTGGCCCTGCTTCTCGGTCTGGCCACCGCGCTGGTGATTGTTACTGCTCGACACGGTCTCCCGGGAGCAGTGGCCGATGTGGTCGAGGCCCGGCAGTTCCTGCTGCGCGACCGGGACGGTGCTATCCGTGGCTCCTGGAGCGCTGCAGCCGATGGGTCGATGCGTCTCCTCATGCAGACCCCCGGGAGTAAGGCCGGGTTGAGCCTCTCCGTGCTCCGAGGGGGCGCCTCGGGAATCACCGTGCGCGACAGCGCCGGGCGTTCCCGGGCGGTGCTCGGACTACTTCCCGATCAGACGGTGAGCCTCCTCTTTGCGGATGAGAATGGAACCACGCGGACGGTGTTGAGCCTGGTTCGGGGGGGATCCTCCACCCTGGTGTTTGCCGATCGGAGCGGCAGCGCCAAAGTGGGGGTAGGGGTTGATTCCCGGGGCCAGAGCACGTTGACCTTGCCCGAGCCTCCTGAGAGCCGGGCGCCTGCGCCGGAGGACCTCGATTCAGATTCTGTGGAGGCCGCCCCAGCAACGCCCCAGAAGCCATCGGCACCCGGGCCTCGGAGGTCGAGAACCGACCGCTGATTAGGTGTTCAGCTACCGAGGCTCAGGTGTTCTGCCAGACCGTCGTCGCGGGCGCGTGAAACGGGAAGATCGCGTTGCCGGTAAACGGCCGGCCCGTGCGGGTGCTGCCATGGGCTCCTGGCGCCAGGCCTACCAGAAGGAGCCGAGCCTCGGGATCGCCGGCAGTGCTGGCGTAACCGGGGGCAGAGCCCGCAGGTGGTGATGCGATCGGCCAGGATGGACAGCGACATCGAGGTTCCCTGTTCTCTAGTCGGGTAGCCGGAGAAGTATGCGATCCCGACTGCCCGCCGCCCTGGGTTCGATCTGGGCAAAGATGGTCAGCCGCTCTCCCTGCTCCGGTGCGCAGGAGGTAGGCACCAGGCCCCGTACCTCGATGGTGGCTCCTTCCTCGTCCAAGGTCCAGGATCCAGCCCGGCGGCCCTCGCCCCGCGCCGCACACAGGCCTGCCACTCGCACCCGTCGACCCAGCAGGCTGTCCGCCGTGAGCGCCTCCCGTACGTGGACCAGCGGTGCCTGCTCGGCCCTGACCGGCACCCGACGCCGCTCAGGGGTGTCGGATGTCCTCCGAGGGGGCCCTGTGCCGTCCGCCACTGCCTCGGGCCCGGACCGGGGATCGGCAACCGGGGTGGCGCTTCCCGGGCCCTGAGACGCGCCGGTCCCGGGGCTGCAGCTGGCAATGGAGAGGAGGAGGAAGGGGAGAAGATTTCGCATGGCGGGCTCCAGTCAGCGCGGCTAGGACACGCGCCGCGTCTTTCGTTTCATGAAGTCCATGAGAATGAACTGTCCGAGCGTCATGGTATTGGTGAAATACGCCTTGCCTCGGCAGATGGACGCCACCTGTTTGACGAATTCGACGAGGCTGCGATCGCGGGCCAGCATGAAGGTGTTGATCATGATGCCGCTGCGACGGCAGTTCGACACCTCCCGATAGGTAGCCTGCAGAATCTGGGGGTCCAGTCCCATCGAGTTTACGTAGATCCGGCCGTCTGGCATGGTGAGGGCGGACGGTTTGCCGTCGGTGATCATGATGATCTGCCGCATGTCCTTCTTCTGCCCCAGCAACAGGCGCCGTGCCAGTTTGAGGCCCTCGGCGGTATTGGTGTGGTATGGACCTACCTGGGCCGTGGCCAGCGCGCTCAGCGGAATCTCCTCCGCGGAATCATGGAAGAGAACGACCCGCAGACTGTCGCCAGGAAACTGGGTGCGAATCAGATGGGTGAGCGCCAGCGCCACCTTCTTCGCCGGCGTGAACCGGTCCTCGCCGTAAAGAATCATCGAGTGGGAGCAGTCCAGCATCAGCACCGTCGCCGCGGAGGAGCGATACTCGGACTGGTTCACCATCAGGTCGCCGTACTCGATGTTGAGCGGGACACCCAGCCCTTCCCGCGCGATCGCATTGCTCAGCGTAGCAGGTACATCGAGGTTGAGCACGTCCCCGAACTCGTAGTGCTTGCTTACGCCTTCGGCCTCGACACCGGTGGCGAGGTATGGGGTATCATGGGCTCCGAAGCTCGACTTGCCCACGCTGCCGAGCAGGTTCTTGAGCGTCTTATAGCCGAGGAAGTCGATCCCTTTCTCGGTCAGATTGAACTGCACCTGCTGAGCGGCCGAATGCGCCTGGCCGCCGGGGCCGAACATCGACTGGTAGCCCTGGGGGACCTGCGGAGCCTGGCTGATGTTCAGGTAGCCTTCCGCCATCAGGCGCTGCACGATCTTGTCGAGAAGATCGCTCAGCTCGCCCTCGATCTGCTGATCCCGCTCGGGGTCGCCGGTGAACTCACCCCGCAGGACCTTCAGCATGTCAGGCGTCAGCTGGCCCGAATCCATGAGGGCCTGGAGAACGGCCTGGCGCAGGGACTCCAGCGAACGCTCACCCTCGCCCATGTCGTCATGCCAGAAGGACGGCGAATTCCCCGCAAATCCCGATTGCAGCAGAAAATCGCTCAGCTGGTCGAGGAGCCCTTGCAGATTGACCTGATCCGCGAGCTCGGGGTGGTATTTGGAGTAAGTGGTGAAGCGCATCTAGTCGGGAGTCAGGAGTCGGGGGCTTAGTGTCCTGATGTATTGATAATGGCTGGCGGACCAGTGCACCATGGGTGGCCCGACTTCCCGACTCCCGACTCCCGACCGTCCCCCCTACCTTCCCACCGTGCTGCCTTCCTCTGTCCGCACCGTCTTCGCTGCCCTCAAGCACCGGAACTTCCGGCTCTTCCTGACCGGCCAGTTCATTTCCCTCTGTGGCACCTGGATGCAGACCATCGCTCAGGGGTGGCTGGTGCTGCATCTCACCAACTCGGCCTTTGCCGTCGGGCTGGTCACTGCCCTAGGATCGCTCCCAATCCTGCTGTTCACGTTGTATGGCGGAGTGATCGCGGACCGGGTGAACAAGCGGCGATTCATCATGGTGCTCCAGAGCCTGATGCTGCTCGAGGCGCTTACCCTGGGAGTGCTGACGGCTCTCGATCTGATCACGGTCGAGTGGGTGATGGGGCTCGCCGTTTTCTTTGGCTTCCTCACCGCCTTCGAGGTGCCAACGCGACAGGCGTTTGTAGCCGAGATCGTGGATCGGGAAGATCTGATGAACGCCATTGCGCTGGGGTCGAGCGCATTCAACCTGGCCCGGGTAATCGGTCCCGCGCTGGCCGGGGTCCTGATTGCCACTCTGGGCCTGCCGGCATGTTTCTTTGCCAATGCGGTGAGTTACCTGGCTGTCATTGTGAGCCTGGTACGCATGCAGGTCCCGGATACAGGAGCTCCCAGCGCTACTCCCTTATGGACCGCCCTGGGGGAAGGGTTTGGCTATATCTTCGGCAGGCGTTGGCCCCGGGCACTGGTAATTATCGTCACGACATTCAGCGTTTTCGGTTTTTCCTTCATGCCTCTCATGCCGGTGTTTGCTCGCGATGCGCTTGGGCTCGACGCCAGCGGCTACGGTGTGATGGTCGCCTCCATCGGACTTGGTGCTCTGGCGGCCGCATTTTTCATGGCGGCGTTCGGCGGCCGGGTGCGGCAATCACGGCTGGTGCTGGGTTCCTCGGTTCTCTTTGGGATGGTGCTCATTGGCGCCTCCATGGCACCAAACTTCTGGTCCGCAGTATTGCTGTTTACTCTCTGTGGCGGGGTCATGGCGCTCAACGGGATCGCGGCCAATACCACGCTTCAGACCGAGGCACCCGACGAGCTGCGTGGCCGAGTGATGGGGTTCTACTCCTTCATGGTGCTGGGCCTGGCTCCCTTTGGATCGCTGCAGGCGGGCTGGGTCGCGGAGCATTTCGGCGTGCGGATCGCCTTCTCGCTGGGAGGGCTGGTCTGCCTGGCTGTCGCTGCCGGGGTGGCCTGGTGGATGGGGCGAGCAGTGCGGGAACGGAGGACTCTCTCATGATCATCACGATATCCCGGCAATACGGTGCGGGGGGCTCGGAGGTCGCCCGCCGGGTAGCAAGCGCACTCGGCTGGCGTCTGGTCGACAACGAGCTGGTCGAGGAGGTCGCGGAACGGGCAGGACTGCCGGCTTCGGACGTGGCCGAACGGGAGGAGCGGGTTCCTAGCTTCGCCGAGCGATTGGCGCGCACGCTGGCGGCCTCCACGCCCGAGCTCTTCGCTGCGCCGGTACCCGGCGGCACCGTGCCGAGATTACAGGAAACAGACCTGGTCCGGATCACTGAAACCGTGGTGGCGGAGGTGGCCGCCAAGGGCCGGGCCGTGCTCGTGGGCCGGGCCGCGCCGGCGGTGCTGGCCCGGGACAGCAACAGCCTTCACGTGCAACTCGTGGCTCCCCGGCCCTGGCGAATTCAGACCGCCGCCGAGCGACTCGGGGTGGATCAGGCGAAGGCGGCCGAAATTCTGGATGAGACCGATCGCACCCGGGCGAACTACCTTCGCCAATACTATCGCCGCAATTGGTACGACCCGGTGAACTATCACATGGTGCTGAATACGGGAGTGCTCGGGTTGGATGGCGCGACGGAGGTGATCGTGGGGGAGGCGAGGCGGCGCGGGTGGGTTGACAGCGGGACAGCGGGACAGCGGGATAGTGGGTGAGCCCGACGGACCTATCTCGTGCGATGAGGTCAGGCCTGTCACTGACCCGCTGACCCGCCGACCCGCTGACCGCTACCCAAATGAAATCCCACCCTTCCCATAGCCCGGCTCCCTCCGCTCCGGCTTCGCCCGGGTATAGCCCAGCTCCTCGCTGCGGCTGATTCGCTTCTGGGCCGCGAGACCTTCGAGCACGAGCTCGCACGCCGCTACCTGCCGGGGAGCGTCCTGGTTCGTGGCCAGACCGAATTCGGCCACCACGTCGAGCAGGCCGGGTACCACGCCGAATCCCTTGAGGCAC
The DNA here is from genome assembly GCA_035557715.1 of Gemmatimonadales bacterium. Taxonomy (GTDB): domain Bacteria; phylum Gemmatimonadota; class Gemmatimonadetes; order Gemmatimonadales; family GWC2-71-9; genus CAVVWJ01. The sequence continues at coordinate 1,640 of DATMDQ010000059.1, read as the reverse complement.
AGATCGGACCGCTCGTCGCCTGAGACCTTGAGCGCGCCTCCCTGGTCGAACCAGGCGACGATCTTTCCCAGGTCCGCCCCTCCCATGCGCTCCTCCATCACCCGTCCTGCCGCCCGCCGGATCAAGTCGCGGGCGATGGTATCTCCTCCCTGCAGCTCGCCTTCGTATTCCAGCTCGAGCTTGCCGGTGATAGACGGCACCGCTGCATAGACATCGCTGACCCGGGGCACGACCCGAGCTTCGCCCAGCGCCACCGTCCGTCGCTCGGCGTTGGAGACCGCATTCTCGAGCGCGCTGATGGGCAGGCGCTGGCTCACCCCCGATCGCTTGTCCACCCGCTTGTCCTCCCGCGCTTCGAAGGCGACTCGCTCGATCACCTCTAGCACGAAATCGGGGACGTCGACCGGCGGCCCGCCGCGCTGGGTCCAGGCCTCCTGGGTGGTGATCTCCATGCCGAGCTGCACGGTGCGGGGATAATGGGTGATGACCTCGGATCCGATCCGGTCCTTCAGCGGGGTGATGATCTTGCCGCGAGCGGTGTAGTCCTCGGGATTGGCGGTGAAAGCGAGGAGTACGTCCAGCGGAAGGCGAACCGGATAGCCTTTGATCTGGACGTCGCCCTCCTGCATGATATTGAAGAGGCCGACTTGCACCTTGCCACTCAGGTCCGGCAGCTCGTTGATGGCAAAGATGCCCCGGTTAGCTCGAGGCAGCAGCCCAAAATGCATGGTGAGCTCATCGGAGAGCAGGTGGCCCCCGCGGGCAGCCTTGATCGGGTCCACGTCCCCGATGAGATCGGCGATGGTGACATCAGGGGTGGCCAGCTTCTCCACAAAGCGCTGGTCCCGGCGCAACCAGGCCAGCGGAGTGGCGTCGCCGCACTCGGCCAACAGCTCCCGGGCATACTTCGAAATCGGCGCAAAGGGATCGTCGTTCACTTCGCTTCCGGCGACGATCGGGATGCGCTCGTCCAGGAAACCCGTGAGCTCCCGCAGGATCCTGCTCTTGGCCTGACCCCGAAGTCCCAACAGGATAAAGTGGTGTCGGGCCAGCAGCGCATTGACGATCTGGGGGAGGATGGTGTCCTCATAGCCGAGGATTCCGGGGAAGAGCGGCTGACCCGAGCCCAGTCTGGCCAGGAGGTTGCGCCGAATCTCTTCCCGGACGGTGCGGCCCCTGAAGGGGGCCTCTGCCCAGCGGCTGTTCTTGAGTTCACCGAGCGTGCGTGGTTCGATCATGGCTTGATTCGCTTCGGATGCTGGATCCAGTTGGTGGAACCTAAAGTATTGTGCAGCAATACGTTAGCATATAGCCGGCAGTCACCTACCGGCTCAGTCGCGAACGGTCGCAGCAGGCCCTGCAACTTCGCTCACCTTGCACAAACGAAAACAGCGACGTACCTTCGCCCCACGTCTGCCCGGCGCGAAGGGCTCAGACCCGAATTCCACCACCAACTGTCCCCTGATGGAGAGACGATGAAGACGATCCTGTTGATGACCGCGATGCTGGCGCTTGCTGCCTGTGGTGAGAAGAAGGGTACCACGTCGGGCGCCGATACGTCCGGCATGGCTCCGACCATGGCTGACAGCTCAAGCATGATGCACTCCGATTCCACGATGACGCGGGACACGGCCAAGTAG
>DATMDQ010000058.1:0-33494 GCA_035557715.1 Gemmatimonadales bacterium | reverse complement strand
TCCATCATCTGGGCCAAGACCGGGGACATCAAGGATCCCAAGTCCATCCGCGGATTCATCGTGCCCACCGATACCAAGGGCTACGCCGCCAAGGACCAGAAGGGGAAGCTCTCGCTCCGGGCCTCGGATACCAGCGAGATCCATCTTCAGGACGTGCACCTGCCCAAGGATGCCCTCCTGCCCAAGTCCGGCGGAATCAAGAGCCCGCTCATGTGTCTCACCCAGGCGCGGTACGGAATTGCGTGGGGGGCCATCGGTGCCGCCATGGCCTGCTACGATGAAGCCCTGCGCTACGCCGGCAACCGGGTGATGTTCGACAAGCCGATCGCCGCTACCCAGATCCAGCAGGTCCGGCTGACCGACATGCTGACCGAGATCACCAAGGCTCAGTTCATGACCCTCCAGCTCGGCCGGCTCAAGGACGCTGCCACCATGACGCCGGAGCAGGTATCGCTCTGCAAGCGCAACAACGTGAGCATCGCCTGCGATATCGCCCGGGAGGCGCGCCGGCTCCTGGGCGCCAACGGCATCCTGGTCGAGTACCACTCGATGCGGCACATGGCGAATCTGGAGTCAGTTTACACCTACGAGGGGACCCACGACATGCACTCCCTGATCGTGGGGCAGGCCATCACCGGACTCAGCGCCTATACGTGAGCCTCGTCACCGCAGCCTCCGGCCACAATTGCCACCCTGATAAGGAGACGAACCTTACAGGGAGTGGAGATGGCCGAGCGAGTGACGATATTCTGGCAGGGGAAGGAGTATGATGCCGTGCGGAGCCCCGAGGCCCCAACCGGCCCTGTCTGGCAGGTGCGGCGTGACGGAGCTCCGGTGACCAGCTTTCCCGCTGACCCCGCTGAGGGAGCGGGAGCGGTGAGGGACAAGATTCTCGGCTGGCTGCAGGGGAATGAGTCTCGCCCGGCCCTCGACGTCGGTCGCCAATAAAGCACCGGTTCGCTCTTTGCCTCCGAGACCGCCCCCCGGTACCATTCGGGGGGCTTTTCTTGGCTGAAAGGTGTCGCTTGCCAGTCCCGATGATACCCAACACAAACGCTTCCGGCGCCGCAGGTTGACCCTGCGAGGCGCGGCCGATTACCTGCGAGGGTACGCAGCGCGCGCCCTCGACTTGGCGCGTCTGGTGCTGGCCGGGAATGCCGCGAAGGCGTGGTGGGCCGTCGCCTACCGGATGTATTCCGACTCTACGTCGCTGGGTCTGCGCAGGGATCTGGCCGTCCCGTTCGCCGGGCCCAGCGCTAAGATTCCCGTCACGGTGAGGCCGCTGACTAAAGCCGACGACCTATCGGCCCTCGATCCCGAGCCAGGTCTGAGTGCCGACGAGAGACTCTGGCGGTTGGCGCAACTCCGGCTCCTCCGCTCCGGGATTGGAATCTGTTACGTTGGCGTCGCTCCTGAGGGAAAGCCCTGCTACATGCAGTGGATCATGCCCTCCTCCGAGAACGCCCGGCTAGGGGCCTTCTTCGGCAACCTCTATCCTAAGCTGGGCCCCGAGGAGGCGTTGCTGGAGGGCGCCTACACCCCCGACGCCTACCGCGGTAAGGGCATCATGGCCGCGGCGATGACCCAGGTGGCCGAGCGGGCCGCCGAGGTCGGGGCGCGCTGGGTCATCACCTTCGTTGACGAACAGAATCAGGGTTCGGTCAAAGGGTGCATCCGATCTGGCTTCGCGCCTTACCTCAGGCGGCGCGAAAAATTTCGCTTGTTCTTTCGTCGCGTCACCTTCGACCCGATCCAGCCGGCCGCAGCCTCGACACTGCCGGTGTGACGTTTGAAGGGTTTGGTCGTATTAGGAGGTATGCCCCGCCAGATGCTCGACCCCCGACCCTCCGAAAGACCCCTGGAGACCTCGGAGAAATCCGCGGAGGGTATTTGCCGTGGCTGGTACGAGGCGTATGGCGGGCCGCTCTACAGCTACCTCCGGTTCCACCTGTCTTCTCCCGACATGGCCGAGGATCTGACTGCCGAGGTCTTCCTCCGGGCACTTAAGGCTTTCTCCCGATTCGACCCGGCTTTGGGTAGTCCGCGCGCATGGTTGTTCCGCATCGCCCAGAACGTGCTACGGGACCACCAGCGGCAGGCTCGGCGCCGGCCGATGGTGCCGCTCGCCGGCATGCGGGACCTTGAATACGAGGCGCCTTCTCCGGAAGAGCGGCTCCTTTGGGAGGAGGAGGTTGCCAGCCTCCTGGCAGCCATGGGTGAGCTTTCTCCCGGTGACCGCGAGGTGATCGGCCTCTGCTATAGCTGCGAGATCTCGATGACCGACGCCGGAGAGATCCTCGGTCTGAGCGCCGCCGCCACCAGAACCAGGCTCTGGCGGGCGATGGGACGGCTTCGCAAGGTTCTGGTCCGATGACGGAAATGCCGGATGGTCTCCGGGACCTCGATCGTAAGCTGCGATCGGTTCGTTTTGGCCCTCGGGCGTCGTTTGGTCCCGAGCTGCTGGGCCGGCTCCGCCGCGGCGACCAGCCCAGCGGGCGTGGCCGCTCTGATTTCCGCCGGCACCTGGCCGCGGCAGCGATCGCCATACTCACTGCCGGTGGCGCGCTGGCGCTCGCCAACGTCGGCACTCGTACTCCCGCCGATGCCGTGACCGTGGATCGCTGCTGCTACGATCTCGATGGCGGTGGAGACGCGGACGACGGCGTGCTTATCCTGGCCGAGCGCGACGACCGGGTGCACCGGCTCCGGGTATACGAAGATCTGGACGGATCGCAAAGCTTCACCCCGGCAGACCTGGTTCGGCTCGATCGCGGCGCGAAGCCGGCCGTCCATGGGCTGGCGGGCGAAGGGATCGTCACCATCGAGCAGTGCTGCCTCGATTTCGATGGCGGTGGTCCCGACGATGATGGTCTGCTCGTGATCGGGGTTCCTCCCGACCGGGTCCTCATGGCTGCTATCTACGAAACCGGAGCGGGAGCCAGGCCGCGAGGTTCGCCTCCGGCCGCCTGGCCGCTGCGCTGATCTTCACCAATACCCACGCTCCCACTCCACCGAGGAAGGTCTTCCATGCCGACATCCGGCCTGGGTGCCGCTTTCACCGCCATGGTTACGCTCGCTGCTCCGCTCGCCGCGCAGCAGGTAGACACACTGGCACGTGATACGACGAAGGTGACCAGGCTCGAGACCATCGAGGTCACCGGCTCGATCGCACCCACCGCAGGACCAGTGATCGGTTCCGGCATTCCGGCCCGCATCTCGACAGTGACGGGAGAGGCGATCGACGCCTGGGAGCCGCGCCTGCTTGCCGACGCGCTCGCCACTCAGCCCGGCATCTCGATCTACGATGACCTGGGTACTCCTTTCAAGCTGAATCTCAGTACTCGCGGATTCAACGTGGGACCGGTCGTGGGGCTGCCGCCGGGGATCTCGGTCTTTCTGGACGGAGTACGCCAGAACGAGCCCGATGCGGCAGAGGTGAACTTCGACCTGCTGCCGATGGAACATGTACAGCGCGTGGAGCTCCTCAGCGGCTCCGGGTCGCTGCTGGGCCCGAACTCGCTGGGGGGAGCCATCAACCTCATTACCCGGCGCGGCAGCGGCCCGCTCGAAGCCGAGGCCGAGATTTCGGGCGGCTCATTTGGGTCCTACTCCGGTGAGGCTTCGCTCGGTGGAGTCAGTGGCGGTGGCTGGGACTACTATGTCGCCGGCGGATATGAGAACGAGGATGGCTGGCGTGAGGCAACCGGTGCCGAGAACCTCAACGGCTTCCTCAACCTGGGCCGCCGCGGCTCGGAGCGAGGCATCAGCTTTCAGGCGTTCGGGGCCGAGTCGCGGGCGGAGACCGCCGGCTCCCTGCCCGAAAGCATCTTCAATACCTCGCCCAAGACCAACTTCACGGTCGGTGATTTCGAAGACCTGAACCAGCTCCAGGGCTCGGTGTCGGGGTACACACCCCTGGGCAACAGTCGGGGAGCCTTCACCGCCTATGTGCGCCGGACCAACGCCGAGCGCTTCAACGTGAACCAGGCTCCCGACAACAACGTGCGCTCGTTCACTGCCAACGGCACGGTGGGAGGCAACCTGGACTGGCGGTATACCAAGCCCCGGTCGAATGGGAGCTTTTCACTCCGTCTGGGCGCCGATGGCGCCATGAACCGGGTGCACATCCAGCTCATCGAGGAGAGTCCCACCGATCCTGCCGACCGCACCCTGAACACCGACGTCCGCAGCCCGAGCTACGACATCGCCGGCTATGCCCTGGCAGATCTACGGCTCGACAAAGTCACCTTCTCCGGCGGCTTTCGGTACGACGAGATCCACATCCCGTTCGAGGATGAGCTGGATCCGAGCGCCGACACCACCAGCACTTTTCGCAGGCTAAGTCCCCGCGGCGGGGTCAGCCTGGACCTAGGGCCTGGCGCGTCGGTGTACGGATCCGTCGGTCAGAGCTTCCGGGCTCCTGCGGTGCTGGAGCTGGCCTGCGCCGATGAGACAGCCGCCTGCCCGCTGCCGTTTGCGTTGGGAGATGATCCGCCGCTCGATCCGGTCGTGGCCACGACGTTCGAGGTCGGCGGCCAGCTGGTGCGCGGGCCCGCGATCATGACCGCCACGGTGTATCGCACCAACGTGCGCGACGACATCTCGTTCATTCAGTCAGAGAATGCGGTGTTCGAGGGTTTCTTCGACAACATCGGCTCAACCCGGCGAGAGGGCGTGGAGCTCGGGCTCCAGGTCCTGCCCAGCGAGCAACTGTCCCTGTATGCCAATTACGCCTTCACCCAGGCCACATTTCGGGATGCGGCCGAAATTTTCAGCATTCGCGCCGATGACGCCTTCGTTGGAGCTCCCCTATCGGGCGAAAACGCAGTGGCTCCTAACGACCGGATGCCCCTGGTGCCGGATCATCAAGTGAAGCTTGGCGGGCTGCTGAGCCTGCAAGGCGGACTTCAGTTCGGCGCTGATGTGCGGTACACCGGTGAGCAGTGGCTTCGGGGTGACGAGGCTAACGAAACGGCTCCGCTCGACGGCTACTTCATGACCAACCTCAGGGTGGGATTCAGCCGGGCTCAATGGGAAGTTTCGGCTGTGCTGTGGAACGCTTTCGATGACCAGGGTCCCATTTTCGGGACTTTCAACGAGAACCGGCAGACGGGAGCGCTCGAGCGGTTCCTCACACCCATGACCGCGAGGTCTCTGAAACTTGTAGTGCGCCGCGCCTTCGGAGGCTAGCCCCGCCAAGTGACCCTGATCACAGTGTGGCATGACGAGCGCCACCATTCTGTTGGGGGCTTCAATCTGACCTAACTGTGGTGGAGGAATTATGCAGGGCACAGCAGTGGCAGTGCCGGTACAGGATACCGGCGATGCGCTCAAGGCCTCCCTCGCCGGCGCGCTGAACACCTTCCTCTCCGCCGTCCCACGAATCATCGGTTTCGTCTTTGTCCTCATCGTGGGCTGGGTTATCTCCTCCCTGCTTGCTCGTGGAGTCGAGGCGCTGCTGAACGCCGTGCGGTTCAACGAGCTCGCACGGCGGTCCGGGTTTGCCGAGTACGTCCACAAGATGGGCCTAACGGACAGCGCGTCACGGGTAATCGCCAACATTGCCAAGTGGTTCGTCCGGCTCATCACCCTGGTCGTCGCCTTCGATACGCTGGGCCTCCCCGCGGTGTCGGGCGTGCTTCAGCAGCTGTTGCTCTGGTTGCCCAACCTGATAGTGGCGCTCGTGGTGCTGGTCATAGGTGGGCTGGCGGCGAACGCACTTTCACAGTTGGTGCGGGGCGCTACCGCGTCCGCAGGCTTCTCCAATCCCGAGATTCTCGCTACCGTAACCAAGGCGGCAGTCTGGGGATTCGCGATGGTGGTTGCGCTCACCCAGCTCGGCATCGCCACCACGTTGATCAACACCCTCGTAATCGGACTGGTCGGGGCGCTTTCTCTGGCCACGGGCCTGGCATTCGGCCTCGGCGGGCGTGACCGGGCCGCACAGCTGCTCGACACGCTCGGACGCAAGGCTGAGCGGGCCGCTCCCAAGCTGGAGCGGGTAGCAACCGCGGTCAGGGAGCAGGCCCCGGTGGCGGTGCAGGCATCCGGCGAGCCGGTCGGCCGCGTCTCAGGCAATACCTCCTGGATCGCGCGATCGCCGACCGACCGGCGGCGGGTGGAACGTCCCGGCATCCGAGATCGGCGGATGGGCAACGGCACTACGGATTGAGGTTTTTCTCACCACCGCGCGAGGCCACCCCCCATTGGTGGCCTCGTTGCGTTCCTGTCTTCGGAGCAGCTAGCTTTGCCGCGGGTCAACCCTGATTCAGATTACCAGGAGTGCGGATTTGAAAGTCGCCGTTTGCATCAAACGGGTGCCGGATATGGAGATGCGATTTTCGATTGCGGGGGATCGCAAGTCGCTGGACCCCAGTGGGCTCAAATACGAGATGGGCGACTTCGACGGCTATGCCCTCGAGGTGGGCCTGCAGCTGGCGGAGAAGCAGGGCGGCGAGGTGGTGGTGCTCTCTCTCGGTCCCGACGCGGTGCAGGAAACTCTCCGAAAGGGGCTCGCCATGGGGGCGGCCCGCGCGGTGCAGCTCAAGACCGACGAAGTTCCCTTCGACGGGCTCGCTATCGCCCAAGCTCTTGCGCCCGAGCTGAAGGATGGCGGCTATGACCTGATCCTCTTCGGCCGGATGGCCACCGACAGCGCCAATGGCACCGTCGGACCGATGACCGCCGAGCTCTTGGGCCTGCCCTGCGTCACCGCCATCTCCCACCTGGAGATTGCCGATGGCCGCGGCACCGCCCGGCGGGAGCTCGAAGGATCCGCGGAGACCATGGAGTTTCCCCTTCCCGCGGTGCTCACCATCGACGAAGGCATCGCGCGCCCCAGGCTGGCATCGCTCAAGGGGATCATGGCGGCCAAGAAGAAACCGCTGGAGGTAAAGCCGGCCCAGCTGGGCGAAGCGCGCCTAGTTGTCGAATCGATGGCCTTGCCGCCCGATCGTCCTCCGGGCCGAATCGTCGGCGAGGGTGCCGATGCGGTGCCCGAGCTTCTCCGGTTGCTCCAAACCGAAGCCAAGGTGCTGTGATGCCGCCCGTCCTGGCATTCGCCGAATCACGCAAGGGAGAGCTGCGGAAAGTCGCGCTCGAGACAGTTACCGCCGCGCGGCAAGCGGCAGATGGCTCAGGCGGCGGGGAGGTCCACGCCATGCTTCTGGGCGGTCAAGGCATTGCCGAGCGCGCCGCCGAGCTCGGCCGCTACGGTGCCGACCTCGTCATCGTAGTCGAAGAGGCAGCGCTTCAGCACTACAACCCCGAGGTATTCACGGCTACCGTAGCTGAGCGGCTACGATCGGGAGGCTATCGGGCCGGCTTCTTCCCCGCATCGGCCCAGGGGCGCGACCTGGCCCCTCGTGTCGCGGCCCGGCTCAAGGTGAGCCTGGCCTCCGACGTGACCGGGCTTGAGCTTCAGGGCGATTCAGTGGTTGCCAGGCATCCGGCGTATACCGGCAAGGTGATCGTCACCCTTCGCCTCAAGGGCACGCCGGCACTGCTATCACTTCGCCCCGGCTCGGTGACGGCTGTCGAGCAGCCGAGGACTGCGCGGATCGAAAAGATGGCGCCAGCGATGAGTCCAGCGGATGCCAAGCTGAAAGTGACCGAGCTGGCCCAACGGGGAGCCGCCCAGCTCGACCTGGGCGAGGCCTCGATCATCGTCAGCGGTGGGCGTGGCCTCCGAGCGGCGGAGAACTTCAAGCTGGTCGAGGACCTGGCTGCCGCCATCGGCAACGCCGCGGTGGGCGCCACCCGCGCGGTCACCGACGACGGGTGGCGACCTGCCACCGACCAGATCGGGCAGACCGGACGCCTGGTGAGCCCCGATCTCTACATTGCCGTGGGAATCTCCGGCGCGGTTCAGCACCTGGCCGGCATGCGCACCGCCAAAACCATCGTGGCGATCAACAAGGACAAGGACGCCCCGATCTTCAAGATCGCGGATTATGGAATTGTGGGGGATCTGTTCGAAATCGTCCCGCGATTGACCGATGAGATTCGTAAAGCCCGTAAGGACCACTAAAAGCAAAAGCGATCACGAAAACACGAAAAAAAGCGAAAGCACGAGGAAGACAACAGTCAGCCGAGTTCAGCCACCATGGCCTGAATTCTCCTCACCCCCTCCGCAACCGCTGCCTCCTCCGGACCAAACGAGAACCGCACGTAATGCCGGAATCGTGAAGGCCGGCCGCTGCGACGCTTACCGGGATTCACATCGAAGAACTCCCCCGGAACGCAGATGACCTGCCGTTCCAGGGCCGCTCGAAAGAACGACATGCCGTCGTTGATCGATTCGGGCAGCCCGGAGACGTCGCCCCAGCAGTAGAAGGTCCCCTCCGGCTCGACGTCGAAGCGAACGCCCGCCTGCTTCAGCCCCTGGGTCAGGATGCCCCGCTTCCTGAGGAAGGACCGGCGGATGGCCGCCGTCTCGGCGCGCACCAGGTCGGGAGCGAGGAGCGGGATGGCCGATCGCTGGAGTGGCTTGCTGCCGCCTCCATCGAGGAATGAGCCGCTGCTGGCGACCGCCTCGATCACCGGCTGCGGCGCCACAATCCAGGAGCACCTCCAGCCGGGATAGCGCCAGTTTTTGGTCAGGCCATCGAAGAGCACGATCGGATCAGTGTCCACGTCCTCCACGTAGCGTGCCGCGGAGACGAGGCCCGAATCCTGTTCCGACCCCTCCCAGACATAATGGGAGTAGAACTCATCGATCAGAAGCGAGCAGCTCAGCTCGCGCGCTACCCCCACCCAGCCCTCCAGCTCGTCGCCCTGGATGACCTTGCCGGTTGGATTGCACGGGTTCGAGAGCAGCAGCGCGGAGAGTCCCCGCCCGGTGATCTCCCGGCGGAGCTCGTCGAGACCAAAATGGTACCCGCTCTGTCCTTCGAGCAGGATAGGGATCGAGGTGAACAGCTTGAAGATGTCCAGCAGCTCTTCGTAGGCAGTGTAGTCCGGCAGAAAGTGGCCCAGATTCACCTCATCCAATGCGGCCACGGCCCGAGTGAGCGATGACCGCCCGCCGCCGCAGATGCACACGTTGCGCTCGTTGTACTGCGATGACCGTCCCTTGCGGTAGAGCTCGTTGTACAGCTCCGCCACTGCCCGCCGCAGCTCCCACAGCCCGGGAACCGGTGCGTAGTCCTGATCTCCTGCGCCTATTTCGACTCGGCTCACCCGCGGTGGCGACCCTGGGAGCGCCCCGGTCTCCGGCTGTCCCTGGCCGAGATTGCACCAGTCCGGTTGGCCGTAGCGATACCCGCGGCGGCCGGCCTCTGCCATGACGAAGATGACCCCGGTGAAGGGGACCGAGCGAAAGCCTGGAATGGTCAGCGCTGCCTTGGCTAGTTCCATGGGTGTAATCTAAGTTCCACCCGTCTTCAAACCTCCAGGAGCGCACCGTCTTGTCTGCAATCTTGCCGATCCGCCACCAGCGAGACCTACCGCTCGACACGCTGATTCTGCGTGACTCTCCAGGCCCGGAGGCGATCGAGATGGACGTGGTTATCGTGGGAGCCGGGCCGGCCGGGCTTTCCTGTGCCATCGAGCTTGCCCGCCTGGGCGGGAGCGACCTCAACATCGCCGTGTTGGAAAAGGCGGGGAGCCTGGGCGAGCACAATCTCTCGGGCGCGGTGGTCAACCCCAGCGCGTTTCGGGAGCTGTTCCCCGATGTTCCGGTCGCAGACCTCCCGTTTCGCCAGCCGGTGGAAGCCGAGTCGGTGTACCTCATGACCGAGGGTCGGGCCCAGCGTATTCCGACGCCGCCGACGATGCACAACAGGGACTACTACACCGCGTCGATCTGCGAGATCGTTCGCTGGCTGGGGGAGCGTGCCGAAGGCCTCGGCATCAATCTGTTTACCGGCTTTCCCGTGGGTGGTCTTCTGGTGGACGGCAAAGCAGTTCGCGGCGTGCGCACCACGCCGTCGGGGCTCGACCGGAGCGGCCAGCCCACCGCCGACTATGCCGAGCCTACCGATCTCACGGCCCGGGTGACGGTCATCGCCGAAGGTACCCGCGGGCTGCTGTCTCAGGCTTACCGGCAATGGCAAGAGATCGGCTCGCCCAACCCCCAGCTCTTTGCGTTGGGGGTGAAAGAGGTGTGGGAAGCTCCGAAGCCGCTGGATCGCGTGGTCCACACTCTGGGCTGGCCACTGCCCACCGATGCGTTCGGTGGGAGCTTCATGTACCCGCTCGGTCCCAATCAGATCGCGATTGGCCTGGTGGTCGGGCTGGACTATCACCAGGCCGGCCTCGATGTACATCAACTGCTTCAGCAGATGAAGCTGCACCCGTTCTTCCGCCAGTACCTCGAGGGTGGCCAGCTGCTGGAGTGGGGGGCCAAGACCATCCCGGAGGGCGGATACTACTCGCTGCCCGAGCGACGGTACGGGGAGGGTGTTCTGATGGTCGGGGATGCGGCAGGCTTCGTGGACGTTCCTTCGCTCAAGGGGATCCACTATGCCATGCAATCCGGGATCTATGCCGCCCGGGCGGCTTTCTCCGCCCTCAAGGGCGGAGCACCCTCGGCGTCTGCGCTGGCATCGTACGACACGATGGTGAACGAGAGCTACATCGCGAGCGATCTTTACCGGACCCGAAACATGCGCCTGGCCTTCAAGGACGGCTTCTTCGTCGGCGGTGCAAAGGCAGGCCTGATGACACTCACCGGCGGGCGCTTTCCGGGCGGCAAGATCGACATGCCCGACGATGCCTCTGCCCCTCGCGAAATCACGCCCGAACGCCCTTTTACCCCGGACAACGTGCTCACTTTCGGCAAGCTCGACGCTGTGTTCAAATCGGGGAACGCGACCCGGGACACCATTCCCTCACACCTGCTGGTGGGCCGCAATATTTCTCCGGAAGTGGCCGAGTTTTATGCCCACCTTTGCCCGGCGGGGGTCTATGAACGGGTGGGCGACGAGCTCAGGGTGAACCCTCCCAACTGTGTGGATTGCAAGGCGACCGATGTGCTCGGGCCTCGCTGGACTCCCCGCGAAGGCGGTAGCGGCCCGAAATACCGTCTTATGTGACCACGATCCAAAATGAAGCTGCACCTTTCTGCAGTAGCCCATCTGCACACTAAGAATGTTGTTAGGCCGTTTCTCGCTTTTTGTCCAAAACTGCCCTGAACGACTCGTAGACACCGTCGCATTCTTATGACTTGTGAGAACCTATGCTCCTTCCGAGAATAGGAATACCTCTTCTGCGCCGGATTGATGCGGGAGGACCTCATGGGGCGGGCTCGACACATCTATGGTCTCGTGCTCGGTCTGAGCTTGGGTGTTGCACATGCGGCGCCGGCTCAGAGCTCGAACGCGACCTGGCAGTCGACCCCGGCGTCCATCCTCAAGTCCACACTGAGGGACGTCGTGGCCGCTCAGGACAAGTACCGCGCAACGCACCCGGGCTTCGCTAGCTCGGTGGAGGCACTGCGTGTGAGTCCGGGATCCGACGTCAAAGTCCAGATCGTCGGCGTCACACCGAATGGCTGGCGCGCAAAGGCGACCCACAAGGCGCGGCCCGGACGGAGTTGTGTGGTGTTCGTAGGCAAACTGAGGGCAACCGAGTTCCCTCGAACTGATGGGGACGGCGAGATGGCTGGAGAGGAGAGAGTACCGCTCTGTGACCGGATGGAGTAAGGCCGGACCTGTTGTCGGAGCAAAGCACGCCACCAGCCCATCCCTGCGTCCGCATGGCCTCATCAGCCACGCCTGGCGCTGGGGCGCCGGCGTCATTTCGGCGGGTGCGGGACTGGTCTCGATTCTCTCGTACACGCATTCGATGAAGGCCAAGTTCGATCCCGACTCGGTGGCGGTCAGCGGCGTCACGGCGGTACGGTGGGTCGGCGTCTCGCCCACTCTGGACTCCGCCAGCTCGCTTGGCGATACGATCAACCTGGCGGTTACCGCGACGGATCCCCGCGGGAATGCGTTGCTGGGGGCGCCGACGCAATGGAGCACCAGCGATTCAATCGTGGCCTCGGTGGATAGCGCTGGAACCGTCGTGGCTCGGAGCGCGGGAACCGCCGCGATCACCGTGACGGTCGGCCGGAAGACGGCTACCGCGCACGTGGTGGTGCGGCAAGACCCGGCTGAGGTTCGCATCGTGGGCGACTCGATTATCCGGGTGCCCGAAGGCGAGCGGGGCCAGGTGGTGGGCTACGTGGCCGACGCGCGGCGGCAAAAGATCCTGGGCCTGGCGGTCCGGTGGCGTTCCGCCGATCCCTCCGTTGCCGCGGTGGACAGCGTCGGGAACCTGACCGGAGTCGCGCCTGGACGCACGACGTTCACCGCGACGCACGAGGGCATGGTCACCCAGCTGCCGGCCGAGGTGTATCCGGTGCCTGCCTCTCTGACGCTCATCAGTGGCGACGGGCAGCGTGCCCCGGCGGGACGGCGGGTGGCGAACCCAGTAGCGGTACAGGTGGTGTCGCGCAGTGGCCGGCCGATCGAAGGTGTTCCGGTCCGGTTCGCTCTGCCGGAAGGCGCGGGGCAGACCGATCCCCAGTCCGGCAACTCGGACGCTCAAGGGATTGTTCGCGCGACCTGGACGCTCGCGGGCGTCCCCGGGCGCCAGTCGCTGGGAGTCAGCGCCGACGGGGTGGCGAGCCACACGGTCGTTACCGCCGAAGCCGAGCCGGTCGGTGCCAACACCCGCCTGGCGCAGGTGAATGAGAATCTCGAGGGACCGGCCGGCGGACCGCTGGCTGATCCCGTAGTGGTTCGGGTGACGGATTCCAGTGGCGTGGCCCTGGCCGATGTTCCAGTAGCGTGGTCGGCGGATGACGACGGAAGCATCGTGGCATCCGAGTCACGAACCGACTCACTGGGCGAGGCTCGGAGCCGGTGGACCCTGGGACCCAAATCGGGCGCCCAACGGGCCTACGTGCAGGTCGGGAGCCCGCGTGCAGTGCCGCGCTTCGTGGTCAGAGCGACGGCTAAGGCCGGGCGGGCGGCGACGGTTGCCGTCGTGGCCGTCAGCAAGCGCGAGGGTTCGGTGAGCAAGGTGCTGAAGCCATCGGTCGAGCTGCGAGTGCTCGATCGGGCAAAGAATCCGGTACCGGGAGTCGCGATCAGCCTGTTGCCGGCGCACGGCAGCGTGGATGACAGCATCCTGACCACCGATTCGACCGGGCGAGTGCTGCTGTCGTGGACTTTGGGACGAACCGCCGGGCTGCATCGAATGAGCGCGCGGGTGGAGGGCATCGAGCGACCGGTGGAGATCACCGCGCGAGCCCGTCCTGCTGCGCCGGCCAACCTGGCCTTCGTGGAGCCAAAGCCGGGTACGGCCAATCGGGCGGTGCAGTCGCTGGATGTCGACCTGACCGATGCCTACGGGAACCCCGTAGCGGATCAACCGGTCGTCTTCAGCACCAAGGTCGGCAACGTCAGTCCGGCTCGAGTGATGACCGACGCACGCGGTCGGGCGCACACGCGCTGGACGCCCGGTTCCAAGGTTGGAGCGCGGACTCTCGTGGCCGCGGTAAAAGGCACTGAGGCGCGCGCCACGTTCGTTTTGAAGGCCCCTGAGCCGGCGACGCCGGCCAAGAAACCCGTACCGAGCGGTAAGGAAACGCCGGCGAAGAAGCCGGTGGTGAAGCGGGCAGCACACTAAGAGGTAACAAGAAGTACCAAAACCACGTTTGTACTGGTCCAAGGGAAAGAGTGTCCAACAGGTTTTTACGGGTCCCCGGAGTCTGAATCAGTTCACGCTTAACGAGAGGGCATTTAACCGTAGTTCCACCTTCGAGGCACGGAGGAAATATGACCGGCCCACGCACCCTCACTGTGAACCCGCACCGCCGTCGGGCACGGCACCTCCTGCCATTCCTTCTGGCCATCGTTGCGAGCCCGATCGCGTGCACCAATGACGCGCCCACTGGGCCTGCTGCTATTGAAAGCGGTCCGACGACTTCGTTGACCCGGACCCACCCGTACCTGGCGAGTAAGGCCGGTCAAACGGGGGCCCTCGCCATGCGCGCGGCCTGGTCCCGAGTCCCGATGAGCATGGCGGCTGCCGCCCTGCCGCCGGGCACTGGCCCGAAGGTGCTGATTCTGGCCGACGTCGATGGTCCTTCGACCACGGCGCTGGCCAACAGCATCGTCAACGCGGGCTTCCACGTGGGCGTCAAGCGTGCCCCCGAATACAACTGGTTCGGGAGCAACCCGGCCCTGGATGGATATGACGTGGTGATCCACCTGAACGGCTTTACCTACAACGTAGGTCTGGCTCCGAGCGCGCAGACCGCGCTCAAGACCTTTGTGTCCAACGGCGGCGGCTTCGTGGGCGCCCAGTGGAATGGCTATGAAGAGGTTGTGAGCCAGCAGACCCAGATGTCGGAGCTGGTGCTCCTCGGTGCGTCCGCTGAAGAGGCGGAAATGTGCGGACAGTGCGAGGTCACCTATAACACCGTACCGGGGCAGGAGAGCCACCCCGTCCTTGCGGGGCTTCCTTCCTCGTTCACTATCCAGGCTGATGGACACGATGCGTCTCCGAAGCTTGGCAGCGACCCTTCAACGGTCGTGCTCATGCGGGTGCCGAGCGGAGGCCCGGCCGTGGTTGCCAGTCAGTTCGGCAGCGGCAAGGTCGTAAACTTCAGCTTTGCGCCTAACTACGCTGATTTCGCGGCTGACCGGCACAGCCTGGAAGACCCGAAAGTCCAGCAGCTGTACATCAACGCGGTGCGCTGGATGTCAGGGTCGGCCGGCAACCCGGGTGGTGGAACCCTGGACAGTGATGCCGATGCCGTTCTGGACGGCACCGACAACTGCGTGAACCGGGAGAATCCCGACCAGCTGAACACCGACGGGGACGCGCTGGGTGATGTCTGCGATCCCGACGATGATGGAGACCTTGTGCTGGACGATGATGACAATTGCCCAGTGGTGGCGAATCCCGACCAGGCGGATGCGGATGGGGACTTCGTCGGCGACCTCTGCGACGAGGCTCAGACGCTGCCGCAGACCATCACGTTCGAGCCGCTTTCCGACAAGACCTTCGGAGACCCGGCTTTCACGATCACTGCTACGGCCAGCTCCGGTCTGCCGGTGAGCTTGCTCGCCAGCGGCGATTGCAGCATTGCGGGTAACACTCTGACGATCACGGCCGCCGGAATGTGCACGGTGTTCGCCCAGCAACCGGGCAATAACGTGTACACGTTCGCGGAGGACGTGGTGCGCTCGTTCAATATTGCCAAGGCGCCGGCGGTTATGACGGTCGGCACCGAGTTCACCTATGATGGCACCATCCATCACGCGACTGTGACCACCAACCCGGCAGGGTTGAGTGGTGTGACGGTGACGTACACGTTGGCCGGTTCGCCGGTAACCAACCCGGTCAATGCCGGTGTGTACCAGGTGCTGGCCGTGCTCGACCATCAGAATTATCAGGCCCAGCCGGTCACTGGCACGCTGACGATTCACCCGGTTGTGCCGGTAATCAACTGGACGTCGCCGGCGCCAATAACGGCCGGAACCCCGCTGGGTGCAACCCAGCTCAATGCCAGCGCCACTGGTCTTGGCGGCGCAGCTCTGACGGGAAGCTTTGTGTACCTGCCGACTCTGGGCACGGTACTCCCCGCCGGCGAGAACCGGCCGATCTCGGTCGAGTTCATCCCGGGCACCACCAACTACACCCATGCGATCAAGACCGTGACGATTACGGTCCTGGCCGCTCCGGTACCCCCGACGCCGCCGAGCAGCCTGACGTTCAAAGGCTTCTTCCGGCCGGTGCACAATCTGCCGACGGTCAACCGGACCAAAGCTGGGCGCGGTATTCCGGTGAAGTTCGCGGTCGAGGGAGCCCTCGGGCAGCGGGTCCTGCAGTCAGGCTCGCCGACGTCGGTTCCGACGTCGTGCAGCGCGGGGCAGTCCGAACGGACCGTCGAGGAGACGACGGAGGTCGGAGCCAGCAGTCTGCGTATCTCCGGTACGAGCTATACCTACTGGTGGAAGACCAGCTCTGCCTGGGCGGGCACCTGCCGGAAACTGGTGGTGACGCTGGTGGATGGCAGCAGGCACGAGGCGGTCTTCCACTTCGTGAAAGCGCCCCGGCGTGGTCATGGTGACTTGGGTCATAAAGACAAGGAGAAGGACTGGGATGAGCAGTCCAAACATGAATCCCGGAATAGTTACGATTCGCGTGACAAGCACGCGTCGCGGAAGGATTCACGCGGCAGGAGATAAGCGGTAACTGGCACTAAGGCCGGGCCAGGGCAGCCGATTCTGGTTGCCCTGGCTCGGCCGTATCAGCTCTCTCCCAGTACTTTGACGACGACCCGCTTCCGGCGCTGGCCGTCCCACTCGCCATAGAATACCCGCTGCCAGGGCCCCAGATCGAGCTTGGCCGCGGTGATCGGGACAATTACCTCGTGGCCGATCGTAAGGCTTCGGAGATGGGCGGCAGCATTGTCTTCGCCGGTCTCATTGTGCCGGTAGCGATCCGGATCCCACGGAGCAATCGTCTCCTCCAGCCACTTGAGGATGTCCTGCCACAGCCCGGACTCGTGATCGTTCACGAAGACCGAGGCGCTGATGTGCATGGCCGAGACCAGGACGATCCCTTCCCGCACCCGGCTCACGCGCACCTGCTCGGCCACCTGGTCGGTGATGTCGATGATCTCCTGCCGGCGCTTGGTCTCGAACCATAAGTAGTGCGTATGGTGCATGTTAGGGGGCTCCTTGGATAACGCCCTCGCGGAGTGGACCATTTCTGGACCACGCTCACCAAGGTAATGGGACGTTGAGGAAGGGAGTGCAATGCGATAGGTTGAAGATGCGGGGACGACCCGCAAGGAGGGCCCGAATGAGCACTTCTAGTTGTGGTTGCACCAAGGGCTGCTGCGACACCGGCTGCTGCTGCGGAACAAGCACCTGCACCTGCGGCTGATGGATCCGCCTAGACAGCCAAACGCCTCCGGGATAACCGGGGGCGTTTCGTTTTCACCGCACCTTGGAGATCCTATTAAATCGCAATCACCATCGCGCGGTGTACGCCACACCCGAGGTCGCCACGGGGAGGGAATTACACGCTGGTGGAATGTCTTACACGGTGGTGCTCCAGGAGGGCTTGTTGTCGATGATCTCCTGGCGGCGCTTGGTCTCGAACCAGAGATAGTGGGTATGCGTCATCATTTGAAAGCGTGAGCGGTGAGCGGTAAACGCCGGCCAGCAGCCGAGTGAACAGTGAATGCTGAGATTGGAATACTATGCTTCAGACCAGCAGGTGAGTTGATCGCTTACCGCTCACCGCTCACGCTTTTCATCTAAGCAGTTCTTCCAATCTCACTGCGGTATCGGTCTTCTCGTCCCGGTACTTCACGATCACCGGCGCATAGAGCCCGATCCCAGCCGCGGCTCCGGCTCCCGACCTTACCGGCCGCGTTCCGGGAACCACCACGGCGCCGGCGGGGATCTCGAGCGGCTGATCCCCCTCTCGGCGATAAACCCGGTCGCGGACCAGGTCGAACACCGCGGTGCCGCCGGACAGGATGGTGCCGGGGGCCAGCACTGCACGTTCCCGGACTACTGTCCCCTCATACACCCCGCAGTTTCCCCCCACCAGGACCTCGTCCTCGATGATTACGGGGAGCGCGCCAGCGGGCTCCAGGACGCCCCCAATCTGGGCCGCCGCCGACAGGTGCACCCGGCGGCCGATCTGGGCGCAGGAGCCTACCAGGGCGTGAGAATCGACCATGGTGCCATCGCCCACGTAGGCCCCGACGTTGATGTACATGGGCGGCATGCAAATAACTGCACTCCCGATAAAACAGCCGTCGCGAATGGCCGAGCCGCCCGGAACGATGCGGACGCCCTGATCGGGCCCGATGGCGCGGAGCGGATAGGTGTCCTTGTCATAGAAGGGGAACGGTCCCCCGGTCGCCGCTGGCCCAGTGCGTCCCAGCCTGAACCCGAGCAGGATACCGGCTTTCACCCAGGCGTTGGCGCGCCAGCGGCCGTCCGTGCCCCGCTCAGCCGCGCGGGCGGTGCCGGCATTGAGGGCGACCTTCAGCTGCTGGAACGCCTTCAATGCAGCCTTCTCCTCTCCCGCCGGCACACCCTCGGCATAGCGCTCGATCGCCGCGCGGAGGTCCGCCGTTGCTGGGGGCTGCCCCGCTGCCCCGCTGCCCCGCAGTGCCCTCTTAGACATCCGCCACCCCGGCGCTCCGAAGGGCGGTCCGAAGAGCGGCACCGGTCGATGCGCTCACGGGAAGCAGTGGGAGCCGCAGCACGTTCTGAATCCGGCCCATCAGGTGCAGCGCGGCTTTGACCGGCGCAGGGTTGCTCTCGAGAAAATTGGCGTCCATCAACGACAGGAGCCGGTAGTGCCAGGCCCGTGCCTGCTCGACGTTTCCCGAAAGCAGCAGATGGACCAGGGCAGTCATGGCGGAAGGCACCTCGTTGGAGACCACCGAGATCAGTCCGTCGCCACCGGCCGTGATGACCGGCAGGGTGAGCCAATCGTCTCCTGACAGGACGGTAAAGTCCTGGGGACGCTCGCGCAGGATATCCATCACCTGCCTGAGGTCGCCGCTCGCCTCCTTGATGCCCATGACGTTGGGGTGCTGGGCAAGTCTGAGCGCCACGCCGGGCTGAAGGTTGACCGCTGTGCGACCGGGTACGTTGTAGAGGCAAACCGGCCTGGTTGTAGCCTCGGCAACGGCCATGAAATGGCGGTAGAGACCTTCCTGGGTGGGCTTGTTGTAGTACGGCGTGGCGCTGAGGATGTAGTCGACTCCCACGTTGCACATTCGCCGAGTCTCGTCCACGGCCCGTGAGGTGTCGTTGCTGGTAGCGCCCGCCATGACCGGCACTCTGCCTGCCGCGACCTCCACCACCGCCGCCACCACCCGTTGGCGCTCCGTGTCGTCCAGCGTCTGGGCCTCGCCGGTCGACCCGCAGGCCACGAGGAAGTCGATCCCTTCAGCGATCTGCCAGTCCACCAGTGCCCGGAGCGCCGGGAAATCGATCGCGCCGGGCTCGGTGAATGGGGTCACCAGCGCGGTGCCGCATCCCTGGAGCCGAGTCATGCGGGTTCTCCGAAGAGCAGGTGCTCAAAGGTAAAAACCCCGGTCTTCCCTGGCAGCCACTCGGCAGCGGCCAAGGCACCGGCGGCGAATGCCTCCCGGTCGCGCGCGACATGGCTCAGTGCGACCGTCTCGTGTGGCCCCTCGTACACCAGCTCGTGGGTACCAGGGACCGTGCCGGTGCGCACGGAAGTGATGGGGAAGGAGCGTGACTTGTCCGACTCGCCCAGCCGCTGCTGGAGGAGCAGCGCGGTCCCGGAGGGCGAATCGACCTTGGCGGCGTGGTGCTCTTCCCGGATCGAGGCGACGAATTCAGCGCGGCCACCGAAGCTCCGGGCCAGCTCCCGGGCTGCGCGAAGGAAGAGGTGCACGCCAACCGAGAAATTGGCGGCATGCAGTAGCGCGCCATTCCGGGCTTCGACCAGACGCGTGATTCGTGGCAAAGCGTCGCTCCATCCGGTCGTCCCAGTCACCGTGGGGATCCCGAGCTCGATCAGTCGCTCCAGGTTAGTGACGGCCGCCTCTGGCCCGGTAAACTCGATAGCGACATCGGCTCCCGCCAGCCGCTCCCGCGTCAACGCTTGCCCTCCGGTATTGTCACCCGAATTCACGACCGTATGGATGCTATGGCCTCGCTGCGGACCCAGAGCGGCGACAGCCTTTCCCATCCGACCGTTTCCGACGATGGCAATGCGCATATTTTTCCTTCTAGCATGATCCGAAGAACTCCTGGTGCAGGCGCCGGACAACATCAGGGCCATCCTCTTCCCTCACGACGAACGTCATATTGATCGCCGATGCACCCTGAGAAATGATCTCGACGTTTGCCGGCCACACCGCGTTGAAGACCCGGCCCGCCAGCCCGGGCGTGTGCCGCAGACCCACCCCTACGATCGCGATGATCGCCCGGCGCTCTTCGATCCACACTTCGCCCAGCTCGGCGAGGTCGCGTGCGATGTGGTCCAGGCGAGAACGATCCTCGATGGTAATCGAGATGCTCACCTCGCCGCTGGCCAGCACGTCCACCACGGTCTCGTATCGCTCGAAGACCTCAAAGAGGGCCCGCAAGAAACCGTAGGTGCCAAGCATCCGCGGCGCGCGGATGTTGACCACCGTAATCCCCTGCTTCCACGAGATAGACCGGATCGGCGAATCGCCCATCGGTTTCAGGTCGGCCTGTGGCCCGATGGTGGTTCCGGAGCGCTCCGGATGCTTCGAGTTGAGGATGATGATGGGGATGCCGGCGCGAGCCAGAGGCAGGGCCGTGGCCGGATGCAGAATCCTGGCGCCGAAGGTGGCCAGCTCAGCAGCCTCCTCGTAGCTCGCGACTGGGAGGGTTCGTGCCGAGGGAACGATCCGTGGATCGGCCGTCATCAATCCGTCCACGTCGGTCCAGATCTCCACCCGCTCCGCGTCGAGCGCCGCACCGAGCAGCGCCGCGGTAAAGTCGGAGCCGCCTCGGCCTAACGTGGTGGCGACTCCGGTAGCGGTAGCTCCGATGAAGCCCTGCGTCACCGGAATGCGTCCGGCCTCGGCCGACGGCTTCAGGCGGTCTCGAGCCCGTTTGTTCAGCACCTGGACATACGGGGTGGCGCGCCCGAAGCGCCCGTCCGTCACCAGGATGGATCGGATGTCTACCCAATCCGCATCGAGACCCGCTGCGGACATGGCTGCTGCCACCAGCCGAGAGCTCCAGAGCTCACCCCGTCCCGCCACCGCGTCCAGCTCCGCCGGCGATAGCCGCCGCTCTCGAGCGGCAGTGACCTCGCGCCTGAGCTCCGCGGCATCGGTCGCGATTGGCTCCATCGCAGCCGAGCAACCGGGCAGCGCCCGGGCAATGCTCTCGTGCCGCTCCAGCAGGGCCCCGACGGCAGCACCGATGCCGGCGCCGTCACCCGACCCGCACTGATGACCCAGGGCTAGAAGCTCATCGGTCACCCGGGCCAGGGCCGAAACCACGACAATCGGCTGAGAGCCTGAGCGTGAGCGAACGATTTCTATCAAACGCCCGATCGCCTCCGCGTCGGCCACCGAGGTGCCGCCGAACTTAGCGACGATCATGGGCCCCGCGCAGGGCCGGCGCCGCGCTCCACTCTGCCCTCCGCCACGAGCAGCTCTCCGATCTGCACGCCCTGGCCCGCGGCACCCCGGACGGTGTTGTGGCCCAGAGCGACGAAACGCAGATCCAGGAGAGGACAGGGCCGCACCCGGCCGACGGTTATCGCCATGCCGCCGCCCCGGTCCAAGTCGAGCCGGGGCTGGGGCCGGTCACTGCGGCTGTCCACCTCGATGGGGGGCTGGGGCGACGACGGTAAGCCGGCTACGCCCGGTGCCCCGCGAAAGTCGCGGAGGACGGCGAGCGCCTCATCCGGGCTCACTCTGCGGCCGAAGCCTACCGAGACCGCCATCAGGTGCCCGTCCACCACGGCGACCCGATTGGTGTGGGCGCTGACCGCGAACTGCGCCGGCTCCACTGCTCCCTGGGAGAGCGTACCCAGAATCTTGCGGCTCTCCCGCTCGATCTTCTCCTCCTCGCCCCCGATGTACGGGATAACGTTGCCGACGATATCGAGCGAGGCGACGCCAGGATACCCGGCGCCGGAGACGGCCTGCATGGTGGACACGAACAACCGCTCGACTCCAAACGCACGGTGCAACGGCGCCAGCGCCATCGCCAACGCTGCCGTTGAGCAGTTGGGGTTGGCGAGGATGGCTCCGCTCCAGCCCCGCTCTCTCTGTTGGCGGTCGATCAGCGTTAGGTGATCCGCGTTGGCCTCCGGTATGAGGAGGGGGACATCGGAATCCATGCGATGGGTGCGGGTGTTCGTCACCACGTACGATCCAGCCCGCGCGAACTCCTGCTCGATGGGACCGGCTATCTCGGCATCCAGGGCCGAGAAGACGATCTGTCCTGGGAGGGGAGCTGCGCATTCCCGAACCACCATGCCGGCCACCGTGGATGGAATCGGCACCGGCTCACGCCAGCGGGCCACGTCCTCGTAGCGCCGGCCCGCACTGGACGAAGAGGCCGCTACCGCCGCTACCTCGAACCAGGGGTGATCGGCGAGCAGCCGAATGAACTTCTGCCCCACGGTGCCGGTGGCACCGAGAACTGCGACCGGAATCTTCCTGCTCATGCCGATTCGCGGGCGAGGAGGTCGGAGGCCAGGCGCACGTACAGGTCTACTCCCCGAAGCAGGTCGGCCTTCCGGATGTGCTCCTGATTGGTATGGGCCACGCGAATGGTTCCGGGGCCCAGTTGATATCGTTCTCCCCACGGCTCCAGAAAAGGGAGATCGCTGGCATAACTCACCACCGTCGTTTCCCAGCCAGCGGGGGCCGCTCCTCCCTTGTAGAAGGGAAGCTCCACCCGGAAATCCACGGTCACGCCCGGCGCCAGCAGCCCCTTGATGGCGTTCTTCAATGGTCCGGTCGGCTCCACCGTGCGGATGAGGATCTGCGCGCTTGCGGCCGGCGGAATGACGTTCGGAGCCACACCGCCACCGATGAGCCCCAGGTTCAGCGTGGATTGGCCGAGGAGGGGATCGGACGGCAGAGGTATTCGTCGGATCCGCTCGATGGTATCCAGCAAGGCCGCGATCGCGCTCACCCCTTCGTCGGGATAGGCGGAGTGGGCGGCGCGCCCGGTCGCCTGAAGGTCCACCCGCAACGAGCCCTTCTGACCGATCGAAAGCCGGTTTTCGGTCGGCTCGCCGTTGATGAGGAAGCGGCCCCGTGGTCCCAGGTTTCTGGCCGCCAGGGCGCCGTCCGACCCATTCTCCTCTCCCACCACGAACAGCAGCCCGATGCGGCGCTCCCCCTGCTGGGCCAGGCGTTCCGCCGCCGCCACCATGGCCGCCGCGAGGCCCTTTGCGTCGCAGGTACCACGGCCGTGAAGCGACTCCGCGTCTTCGGAGAGCGGGATATATGGCGGTACTGTGTCGAGATGGGTCGAGAAGACCAGGACAGGTGGGTCGCGATAGGCGTAGAGATTCTCGCGCCCCGGGGACACCGGCTGCCGCACGACCTGATATCCGGCGCGCCTCAGCGCGGCGTCCAGAAAATCGGTTGCCGGTCCCTCGGCTCCGGTCGGAGTCTCGAGGGCCACGAGGGAGCGGGTCAGCTCAAGTGCGTCCATTAACGAGACGCCCCGCCTGCGGTATCCGCGGCGGGGCTCCTGGTCGAAGTAAGACTCCTTGTTGCGCTACACCGACCTGAGCTTGCCACGAATGTCCCGCTTCATTCCGCACTTCAACGTCTCCGGCGCAACCGGATGAGCAGTGAGAACGGTTACGGGCGTGTGTAGACGCATGGGCTCGGATGCGGTGTCGAGAATCGTTGTAAGCTAGGAAAGCGTCGCGGGCCCTGCAAGAGGCGCGAATCCCCGGTATTCACGGTCCTCCCACGACTTTTTACGGTCTGTTCACGCGCGGTTCGTAACCTCCTTTCCAGCATCTCGCTCGATCGTGGCGCCGCAATCTGGAATCCTGGGAGGCTACAATGCGCAGCATCCACTTGGCCCGAGCTCTGCCGGCCATCGTTATCCTCGCGACGGCCGGTGCCTGCAGCAGCGAGTCGCTCGGCCCCGCGACCTCTGGGTCGACCACCATGACCGTAGTCCCAAGCCTGGCAACCATCGGCGAGGGGCAGGCAGTGCAGCTCACGGCACAGCTGGTTGACGAGTTCGGAGATCCCCTCGACGCCACTTTTGCCTGGTCTAGCAGCAACCCGGATGTAGCCACGGTGTCGGTAGGCGGGACTGTTTTCGGGCGTCGCGAAGGCCGGGCAGCCATAATCGCCAGCGCCCATGGCCGCGCCCAGACCGCGGCGGTGCAGGTGCTCCGCGACGCATCAGGGGGCAAGCCAAGGCCCCCCCTCTAGGTGCTGCCCACCGATGCGGGACGAGCCGCCTGGTCTGCCTGCCGGGCGGCTTTCTGGCCTTCCTCCACGTCGACCAGCCAGAGGATGGCTGCCCCCACGGCAAAGAATGCGATGACCGACAGGATCGCGTTTCGGCTCGAGCCAGTGGCGGCGATCGTGCCCGCAAAGATGAGCGGTCCGAAGATCCCGGCGAATTTCTCGAAGACGCTGAAGAAGCCGAAGAACTCTCCCGACTTGTGAGAGGGTATCATGCTGGCGAAGAGGGACCGGCTCAGCGCCTGAGTGCCGCCCTGCACCATCCCGACCAGGCCGGCCAGGATGTAGAAATGGGTCGCGTTGGTCATGAAGTAGCCCAGGATACTGATCGCAGTGTAGGCCAGCAGGCCGACGAAGATGGCGCGCTTGGCGCCGACTCTTCCCGCCAGCATCCCGAACAGGAAGGAGCACGGGATTCCTACGAACTGCACCAGCAGGATCGCGCCGATGAGCGCCCCCTGCCCGATACCGATCTCAGTCCCGTAGGCAGTGGCCATCTTGATGATGGTCTGGATCCCGTCGTTGTAGATCATGAAGGCGCCCAGCACGAGGAACGCCTGACGGTACCCGCGCAGCTCGTGAAACGTTTCCGCCAGGCGTACAAACGCCATCTTGATCGGGCTTTCTCCCGGGCGCTCGTCCGGCTCCAGTTTGGGGGGCGGCTCCGGCACTCTCCGGAAGAGCGGCAGTGAGAAGACCATCCACCAGACTGCCACCGAAACGAACGCGAGCCGCACCGGCAGGGTCGCTTGCGCCTCACCGAGGTTCGAGCCTGAGGGGAGGCCAAACCAGGCCGGCTTCTGGATCCACGCCAGGTTCAGAGCCAGCAAGAGGCCGCCGCCGATGTAGCCCATGGCGTACCCGGCGGTCGAGACCCGGTCGATCTCGCCCGGACGGGCGATGTGCGGCAGCAGTGCCTCGTAAAAGACGAAGCTTCCCGCTGCTCCGATCAGCGCCAGCAGGAACAACACCGAGGCGAGGTCAATCTCTCCTCGGTCGATAAAGAACATCCCCCCGACCGCGGCAACCCCGATCAGCATGAAAATGGCCAGCAGCCGCTTTTTCGCTCCCCGATAATCGGAGATGGCCCCGAGAATGGGCGAGAGCAGCGCGATGATGACGAGGGCCAGCGTATTGACCGTGGCGAGCCGTTGGGTGGCACCGCCGGCCGGCAGCGCCGCGCCGGCGACCTTCACGAAGTAAATGGGGAAGACCGCCACCATGATGGTGGTCTGGACCGCGGAGGTGGCCCAGTCGTACATCGCCCACGCGCGGAGCTCCGGGCGGGCAAGACCGAGCCGGGACCAGAGGGATGTGGGCGGCATGCCGGGAAGCTTAGGCGGAACCGGGCGGTACGGTAAGAGACCATGCAACCATCCGCGGGTTCGCGGAGTCAAACACGATCATGACCGACGCCATGTGCGATGCCATGTTCGCCTGCCTCCTCGCCTTCATCTTCGGCCCTACCTCCGCTGCCGCCCAAGCCCGGGCGGTCGCTCCCACGCTCGATAGTGCGGACGTAGTCGCCTGGCGCGAGGACCTCCGCTACATGGCGGCCGAGATGGCGACGCGCCACAAGAACCTGTACCACACCGTTTCACGGGAGCGGTTTGACAGCGCCGTGACCGCACTGGACCGGCGGATTCCGTCTCTCGCCCGGCACCAGGTGATCGTGGAGATGGCGCGGGTCGTCGCCCTGGTAGGAGACGGCCACACCAACATCGCGCCAACCCGGGATCCGAAGATCGGGTTCCGCACGCTGCCGGTCCGGCTCTACTTCTTCAAGGACGGCCTCTTCCTGCGAGCCGCCAGGCGGGCCCAGGCCGACCTGGCCGGCGCCCGGGTGTTGCAGATCGGGCGGGCCAGCCCGGAGCAGGCCTACGCTAGGGTGCGGGAGCTGGTTGGGCGCGACAACGAGATGGACGCTCGTTTCTTCGCGCCCTTTCTGCTGGCGATGCCGGAAGTGCTCCATGCCCTGGGAATCATCGATGATATGGAGCGCGTCCCGATGGTGATCGAACGGGGTGGCCGCCGGTCGAGGGTAACCCTCAGCCCCAGCGGCCCTGCCCCGATGATGCCGCCGGACACCGATCTGAGCTGGTGGCCTGACAGCGGGTGGGTGGATATGAGGGACTCGGCGCCGTGCCCCACACCCCTCTGGCTGCGCCACGACCCCGCGGTCCACTTTCGAGTGGAATACATCCCTGAACGGCGGCTGGCCTACGTCCAGTACAACAAGGTCGGGGACATGGAAGGCGAGAGCATTGCCAACTTCTCCCGCCGGCTTCTCGCATTGCTGGATACCGCCGACATTGACCGCCTCGTGCTGGATCTCAGGCTCAACCGGGGCGGCGATGGAACCCTCAACGCGCCGCTCCTGCTCAGCTTGATCAAGGCTCGTAAGCTGGACGGCCCCGGCAAGCTGTTCGCGGTCATCGGACGGAGCACCTTCTCCGCCGCCCAGTTCATGGTGAACGACCTGGAGCGCTACACCAATGCCGTGTTCGTGGGAGAGCCCTCGGGTGGGAAACTCAATTCGTATGGCGACTCGCGGAAGATCACCCTGCCCCACAGCGGGATTACGGTCAGGGTGTCGATCTACTGGTGGCAGGAAGAGCCGTGGGATACCAGGCAATGGAAGGCCCCCGATGTCGCCGCAGAGCTGACCTCGGCCGACTACCGAGCCAACCTGGATCCGGCGATGAGAGCGGTAGCCGAGTACCGTGCCGAGCCGCCGATTGCGGAACGGATGACGGAGGCGCTGTCGGTCGGAGGAATTCCGGAGGCCGTACGCCGCTACCGGGAATACATGGCCGACCCGAGACACGCCTACGCCGACGAGGAGGCATCGCTCAACAACCTGGGCTACCGTCTGCTGGGCGAGGGTCGCCATGAGCAGGCGATCGCCGTGTTGGAGCTGAATGCCGTGGCGCACCCCGAGTCTGCCAACGTCTACGATTCGCTGGGCGAGGCATACGAAAAGGCGGGGAGACCCGATGCGGCGGCCCACAACTACAGAAAGGTGCTACGGCTCGACCCGTCCAACAGCAACGCCAGGAGCAGGCTGGAGCAGCTCCGCCACTGAGATCCAGACCTTACGCTGATTGCCTGGCTTCGCGGGAGCTTCGGTGGATCGACAGCCCCACGGCAGCAACGAGGGTAAGCACGATCACCGCCAGGGACAGGGCAGTCGGAATGTGGATCCAGGCGCTCAGCGTCATCTTGAGGCCCACGAATACCAGGATAAACGCCACGCCGGGCCTCAGGTACACGAACTTGTCCAGCATGCCCGCCAGGACGAAGAACATGGCGCGGAGGCCGAGAATGGCGAAGATGTTGGAGCTGTAGACCAGGAAGGGATCGCGGGTAATGGCAAAGATGGCCGGGATGCTGTCGATGGCAAACACCAGGTCGGACCACTCCACGACCAGAACCACGAGAAGGAGGGGTGTCGCCAGAAGCTTCCCGTCCGGCGTGCGGGTGAAAAATCTGGTCCCATCGTAGGCCTTGCCGATCGGGAGTACGCGCCGCGCCAGCCGCACCACCAGGTTCCCCTCGAGCTGGATCAGCTCCTCGTCCTTATGCGCGTACATCTTCATGCCGGTGAGGACCAGGATGGCGCCGAAGACGTATACAATCCAGTTGAACCGCTCCAGCAGGAGGGCACCCAGCGCGATCATGATCAGCCGCATCACGATGGCCCCGAGAATACCCCATTTCAAAACCTTCGGTTGGGCCTCAGGCCTGACCCCGAAATACGAGAAGATGAGCAGGAAGACGAATAGGTTGTCTACGCTGAGCGAGAGCTCGATCAGGTAGCCGGTATAGAACTCCAGGGCGTGCTGAGTGCCCTCCTGCCAGAGCAGGAACAGCCCGAACAGGAGGGCGATGGTGACCAGCCCTCCGCTCCAGCTAATTGCCTCCTTGAAGCTGAGGACGTGGGAGCGCCGGTTGAGCACCCCCAGGTCGAGAATCAGGAGGGCCAGCACCAAACCGGTGAAGCCGAGCCAGACCGCCGAACCGTGAGTCCCCACTCAGCGCCCCAGCGCCATTGCCTCGAGCCGCATGACCCGTTCCGCCGTCGGCGGATGGGTGCTGAACATTTTCCCCAGGAGACCGCCGGTGGCGGCCAGCGGATTGACCTGGGCGAGCGGCGCCACCGCCGGCGGCACATGCATGGGGATCTTGTGGGCCAAGTCGTCCAGCCGGATGAGGGCGTTCGCCAGCGGCGTGGGCCGGCCCAGGATGAGGGCACCAACCCGGTCGGCCTCGAATTCCCGCTGTCGGGAGACGGCGAACTGGATGAGCATGGCCCCGAGCGGAGCCAGCAGGATCAGCGCGATCTGGGCGAACGGGTGCCCGCCTTCGTCATCCCGGCCCCCGCCGAACATCAGCAGGTAGGGAAGGTTGCTGAGGGCCCCGGCGATGCCCGCGGCCACGGTGGCGATGAGCATGTCCCGGTTCTTGATATGGGCCAGCTCGTGCGCAATGACGCCTTCGAGCTCGGCCTGGGGCATGTACTTGAGGATACCGGTCGTGACAGCCACCACCGCGTGCTCCGGGTTGCGGCCGGTGGCAAAGGCATTGGGCTGCTCGTGCGGCGCCACCGCTACGGTGGGCATGGGAAGGCCCGCCTTCTGGCGAAGGCGATCGACCATGGCATAAAGCTCCGGCGCCTCTTGAGCAGTCACGACATGGGCCCCGTACATCTTGAGCACGAGGCGGTCGGAGAAGAAGTACATGATGAAGTTGAAGAGACTGCCGAATACCAGCGCGATGACCAGTCCGCTGGAGCCTCCCAGAAGTTGGCCCACCAGCAGGAACAGGCCGAACAAGCCGGCCATGAGGACGAAGGTCTTGACGTTGTTCATGGTGCGCCTTTTTCAAGCAGGGGGTCAAATAAGAGAGCGAGACCCCCGTCCGCTCCGCTTTCGCGTGGACGAAGGTCTCGCTCTAAGATGCAGAAGCGGCGTGGCCGCCTGCTGCTACCTTCTGAATGGACCGTGCCCGCACTTGGCGAACAGTCTTGACGATCCATCCGTCCGCCCGGCCGGCGGATAAGCTACTCCCCTTCTACAGTCACGAATTTAAGCCTGCCGTCAACCTGGAGTCAACCAAGTGGGGGATCAGGCGTCTCCTGCTTGACAAGCGGGGCGATCAGGCGTTCCGTGGAATCATCCTGTCGCCGTAATCGTGGTGCAACTTTCCAAATTCCCCTTGAGGCACGCCTATGTCTGCAAGCATAGTCCGACGTGTTTGGCCGGAGCTGCGCCGAGTCGCGGCCCTCTCGGTCGCCTGGGCCATCACCGCTGGACCCGCCTCCCTGTCGGGTCAGAGCCAGGACGCCACCCTGACCGGCAGGGTGAGTGATGCTACCAGTAATGAGGCCATCAGCGGGGCCCGGGTCTTCGTGCCCGGCACCGTGATGTCCACCAGCACCAGGCTC
Source organism: Gemmatimonadales bacterium (assembly GCA_035557715.1). GTDB lineage: Bacteria > Gemmatimonadota > Gemmatimonadetes > Gemmatimonadales > GWC2-71-9 > CAVVWJ01. Next base: position 4,101 of record DATMDQ010000058.1, on the reverse strand, counting down.
GATGGCACCTATCGGCTGCGGCTGGTACCCGGCACCCACGAGGTGCGGGTCACCTACATCGGCTACGGGATCGGGCGGGACACGGTTCAGGTAGAGGCCGGATCGACACTCACCCATGACTTCGCCCTCGCGCGTGAGCCATTGGCGTTGGAAGAGCTCGCGGTGGTGGGCACCCGGGCCGCGCAGCGGACCTCGACTGAAGCGCCGGTACCGGTGGACGTGCTCACCGCCGCCGAGATCAAGCAGACCGGTCGCACCGAGACGTCGCAGATCATCCAAGCCCTGGCTCCCTCGTTCAACTTCCCGCGTGCCACGATATCCGACGGCACCGACCACACCCGGCCGGCAACCCTCCGCGGCCTGGCCCCGGATCAGGTGCTGGTCCTGGTCAACGGGAAGCGGCGCCACGGGAGCGCGCTCATCAACGTGAACAGCAGCATTGGGCGTGGCTCGGGCATGGTGGATCTCAACGCCATCCCGGCCAGCTCGATCGAGCGGATCGAAATCCTCCGGGATGGCGCAGCGGCGCAATACGGCTCCGATGCCATCGCCGGAGTGATCAACATCATCCTCAAGCAGGGTGCCCCCAACGAGGTGGGCACCACGTTCGGCCAGACGGTCGAGAGCGACGGCAGTGTGATCCAGGCCGGAGGGAATTACGCGTTGGCGCTCGGAGGCGATGGCGTCCTCCAGATTGCGGGCGAGTATCGCAATCGCGGCTTTACCAACCGCTCTGCGCCGGACGAGCGAACCCAGTACCTCGCCGGCGATCCCCGAAACAGTGATCCGGCCCTCAACGGCCTGATCAATCACCGGCAGGGCGATGCCGATACGCAGGACGGAGGCCTCTTCCTCAATCTGGCGAAGCCGGTGAGCAATGCGGTGGAGGTCTACGCCTTCGGTGGTGGCACGCTTCGGAGCGGGGAGTCGGCCGGATTCTTCCGGCGCGCGCTCGATGATCGGACCGTGCGGGCCATCTACCCTAACGGCTTTCTCCCCATCATCGGCACCAAGATCTCCGACTTCTCAGGCGTGGTCGGGCTCCGGGGCGAACAGGCGGCGTGGCGCTGGGACCTGAGCGCCGATTACGGCCGTAACCTGTTTCACTTCGACGTCCGCAACAGCGCCAACGTGACCCTGGGGAACGGCAGCCCCCAGGAGTTCTATGCCGGCACGCTCAAGTCCGACCAGTTCACCGCCAACCTCGACCTGGCCAAATCCTTCATGGTGGGACTGGCATCGCCACTCAATGTTGCACTTGGAGGTGAGTTCCGCCGGGATGGCTACGGTATCAACCCCGGCGAGCCGGACAGCTATCGCGATGGAGGGGTTCCCATCCTCGACGGCCCCAACGTCGGCACGCAAGGCGCGCCTGGTGCGCAGGTATTCCCCGGCTTCCGGCCTGGCGATTCTACCGCCGTGAGCCGCCAGAACGTCGCGGGCTATGTCGATCTCGAAGCCCAGCTGGTGCGGAATCTGCTCCTTGGGGTGGCCGGGAGGGTAGAGAATTACAACGACTTCGGGTCCACCACCGACGGTAAGGTCACGGCGCGCTTCGAGCCGATTCCCGGGTTCGCGGTACGCGGGGCGATCTCGACCGGCTTCAAGGCCCCATCCCTCGGGCAGTCGTTCTTCTCGGCGACCTCCACCAACTTCATCAACGGCATCCCGTTCGATAACCGGACCTTCCCGGTTACGGACCCGATCGCCCAGGCGCTCGGAGCCAGCGAGCTGACGCCGGAACAGTCGCGGAATTACAGCTTCGGCGTCGCGCTCAACCCGGTGAAGAACCTCACTGTCACCGCGGACTACTACCAGATCCTGATCGACGACCGCATCGTATTCTCCGGCAACTTCACCGGTGCGGCAGTGCGAACATTCCTGGAGGGCCAGGGCTTTCCCGGTGTGGCCGGCGGCCGGTACTTCACCAACGCCATCGACACTCGCACGCTCGGCCTGGATATCGTTGCCAATTACGGGTTCCCCGTTGGCGCGACCAGCACCCTCCGCCTGACCGGTGGCTTCAACTACAACGTCAACCGGGTGCTGCGGGTCTCGCCTACCCCCCCGGAGCTGAGTGCCTTCCAGGAGGTCCTCTTCGACCGGGTCGAGCGGGCCCGCATCGAGGTAGGCCAGCCCAGGGATAACCTGTACCTCAGCGGTGTCTTCAACTATCAGGATTTCGGATTCACCCTGCGGACTCAACGGTTCGGCGAGGTCACCAGCTTCGGCACTCCCACGGACGGTTCGCTGGATCAGACGTTTGGGGCCAAGTGGGTCACCGACGTGAACGCGTCCTATACCTTCGGCGGGCGGTTTACGCTGGCGGCGGGCGTTGACAACATCTTCGACGTCTACCCCGACGTGAATAACCAGGGCGATGCCGCCACGGCGGGAAACAATAATTTTGGGATTTTCCCTTACAACCAGATCTCGCCCTTCGGATTCAACGGGGCGTTCTATTATGGGAGGATTACGTTCGGGTTCTGAGGCGGGGGAAACGCGTGAACAGAGAACGGTGAACACCGGATTCAGTTAGAACCCAGGCTGCTCCTGATGCACCGGGTCGTTCAGGAGCACCGCCTGCACCATCGCACCCACCGGTGTCTCGTGTTGACCCTCGGGAATTACCAGAAGCGCGTTCGCCAGGACCATGGACGTGAGAATTCCTGAGCCCTGAGGCCCGGTGAGCCGGGCCTCAGGGCCGTTCGTTCCCTGGGTCACGATCCCTCGCAGGAAGTGCTGCAGTCTGGGCTTCAGGCTAATCGGCTCGGTCATGCGGACTGGCACGCTGCGGCGGAACACGCGTTCATGGCCCATCATCCGCCGGATCGCTGGATGGACGAACAGCTCGTAAGTCACCATCGTGCTCACCGGGTTTCCCGGCAGCCCGATCCATGGCACCTCCCCCAGTAGCCCGAACCCCACTGGCGCCCCCGGCCGCATCCGAAGCTTCCAGAAGCGCTGCTGGGCGCCCAGCTCGTCGAGCACGCTCCGTACGTAATCGTGCTCCCCGACACTGATTCCGGCGGTCGTCACCAGCAGATCGCAGTCCATGGCGCGGGCCAGGTGCTCACGGAGGCTCTCGCGCGTATCGGCGGCAATCCCGAGATTTACCGGCTCCCCGCCCGTCTGGCGCACCAGCGCCACCAGTGTGTGGGTATTGCTGCTGGCGATCTTACGGCCGCTGAGGATCTCCTCGGGCTGGTCTACGTCCACGATCTCGTCGCCGCTGCCGAGAATGGCCACTCGCGGCCGCCGGTAGACCAGCGGGTGGGCGACTGCCAGGGAGGCCAACACGCCGAGCTGCGCGGGACCGAGCTCGGTGCCGGCCGTGAGTGCCGTACTGCCCCTTCGAATGTCCTCGCCGGCCCGCCGGGTGTTCACGCCCACATCGCGGTCTTTCACGATCGTCACGGTATCGGCGCCCTGGTCGGTGTCTTCCTGGCGGATCACACTGTCCGCACCCTCCGGCAGGGGCGCCCCGGTGAAGATCCGGGCGCACTCGCCCGGGCCCAACCTTCGGGTGGGGAAATGGCCGGCAGGGATGTGTTCGATCACCCGAAGCCGCACCGGGCTGGTTTCCGCGGCGCCGCGTACCTCCTCGCCCCGGGCGGCATAGCCGTCCATCGCCGAATTGGTCCATGCCGGAATGTCGAGCGGGCTCACGACATCCTCGGCCAGCACGCCCTCGAGCGCGTCATCGAGCGGCATGCGCAGGGCCGGCTGCCGCCGCACATCCACCAGGATCCTGGCGGCGGCGTCCGCGGCCCCGAGAGGACCGCTCACGGGTCGAGGACCAGCGACCGCACCCAGGCCAGGCTGGCCAGCGATTGGAGCCATATCGTGTCGTGGAAGCGAAGGACGGGGCACTCGGCCTGAAAGACCGGATCGTCGGTGACGATGGCTACCCATTCGCGGGCATTGTGCGCCGAAGCGTCGTAGAGCGGCCGATCCCCGGCGGCGCGGCGGAATACCTCGATTTTCGGGAGGGGGGCGTTCTTGAACCCTTCGGTGAGCACGATATCGGCATCATGCATGTACCGCCGGGCCAGCCCGATCGGATCGTAGTCGTCGGGGCTCCGCTCGAAGAGCACCCGG
>DATMDQ010000057.1:0-17220 GCA_035557715.1 Gemmatimonadales bacterium | reverse complement strand
GACCCAGGGCACGCTCAGATTCGAGCCAGCTCCGGGGCAAACCGGCTCAGCCACGGTCACGGTGGTCCTCCGGGACGACGGCGGTACCTCCAACGGCGGATATGATTCCAGCGAGCCCCACACCTTCAGGATCACCGTGCGCCGGTAATGCGCCGCGGAGTGGAACAGCCCACCGCCCGGCTCTTGTGATCTGCCTCATATCGAACCGCCCCCTGACGCGGTAACCTTCAGTTTCGCCCGGTCTTAACTCAAAGGCTCCGGCTCTTGAAACCGCTCTCGGTTCTCCTCGGTAGCATCGGCGTAGCCCTCGGCTCTCTGGTGGCCTGTGGCGGCAGCGACCTGGTGCTCCCGAGCGACGCCGGTCCGGGCGACATCACCCTCCTACTGGGGAATAACCAGAACGGGCCAGCCGGCGCCGAGCTCGCGGATCCGCTGGTGGTGAAGGTGCTCAACCGCCGGGGCGACCCGCTCCCGAATCAGCGGGTGGCGTTCGGGTTGGCGGCTGAGGTTCCTGGCGCCCGGATCACTCCTGATACTACCGAGACAGACGGGGAGGGGACGGCACGGGCGCGGTGGGTGTTGGGGAACGTCAGCGGGCCCCAGACCGCCGTTGCTCGGGTGGTAGGAGTAGATGGCCTCGAGGTGACCTTCAACGCCATCGTCGGGGCTGCGGGCGCTTCGCGAATCGAGGCGGTGAGCGGCGGCGGTCAGGCGGCCTCGGTCGGAACCGAGCTGGCGGATCCGTTGATCGTCCGGGTGATCGACGGCTTCGGCAACGGGGTCGAAGGTGTCACCGTCAGCTGGAGCGCTGACGAGGGTAGCGTCAGCCCAACCGAGTCGGTCACCGGCCAGGACGGCCGGGCCTCTACATCCTGGACCCTCGGCTCGACTGCGGGCTCGCAATCCGCATCCGCCTCCGGCTCGGACTTGAGCGGGTCTCCGGTCGGCTTTACGGCCACGGCGCGTGCCGGCGGGGCCGATCGTCTGCTCCGGGTGTCAGGCGATGACCAGAGTGCCCGGCCGGGCACCGCGCTGGGAAACCCGCTGCTGGTCCAGCTGTTGGACAAGGACGGTAACGGCGTTCCCAACCGGGCGGTGAGCTGGGTTGTGGCCACCGGTGGCGGGAGTGTTCAGCCTGGCACCAGTACCACCGACGACGAGGGGCGGGCTTCGACCGAGTGGACCCTGGGCCCGGGGGAGGGGAGTAATACACTCAACGCCGTGGTGTCGGGGGTGGGGTTCGTTGGCTTCAGCGCCACCGCGACCGGCGGCGGCGGCGGTGGCGGCGGGGATGCGCGCCGGCTGGAATTCCTGGTGCAGCCGACCGATGTCGAGGAGGATCGGCGGATCTCGCCCGCGGTCGAGGTGGTGGTGCTGGACCAGGCCGGAAACCGGGTGACTGACCGGGAGTTCGAGGTTAAGCTTGAACTGGTCCGTGAAGGGCGCCGGGGGAGCCTCGAGGGTGACCGGGAGCAGCGCACTCAGGGCGGCGTGGCCAGATTCTCAGACCTTGAGGTAGACCGCGAAGGTGAATATCGACTGCGTGCCTCTGCCGACGGACTCTCGCCGGCTGACAGCGACCGTTTCGAGGTCGAGGACGACTGAGCCCCTCCGGCCGTGGCTCGGCCTCGCGGTAGCACATTCGCTCCTGCTGCTGGCCTTGTCGGGCTGCGGCGACGATCTCACCCTCCCCAGCTCCGGGGAGCCCTCCCTTATCACAGCAGTTGGCGGTAACGGCCAGACCGGGACCGTAGGCCAGGCGCTCGATGTTCCCCTCGAGGTAGAGGTGACGGATCCGGCCGGGCGCCCCGTTCCAGGGGTCGAGGTGGTGTTCATCGCCCCGTCAGGTGCCGAGCTCACCCCGAACGACACAGTGCGCACCGGCTCGAACGGCAGGGCAACGGTTAACTACACGCTTGCGACCGTGTCGGGCCAGCAGACCATCGAGGCGCACGCCAAGCCGGTCGTGCCGTCGGCCTCCCTGACCACCACCTTCAGCCTGACAGCGGTGCCCGAGAGCGCCACCGGGCTGATCATGGCCGGTGGTGATGACCAGGTCGGTGACGTGCAGACGGCGCTGGCAGACTCCCTGGCCGTAAAGGCGGTGGACCGCTTCGGTAACGGCGTTCCCGGCGTCGAGGTGACCTGGGAAGCTTCCGATGGCGGGGTGAGCCCTGCGACGGTGGCGACCGGAGCCGACGGGCGTGCCGCAACCCAGCGCACCCTGGGAGGCCGGCCGGGCTCCTACCAGACCGAGGCTTCGGCCACCGATCTGGAGGGGTCTCCGATCGAATTCACGGCCACCGGGATCGCCCCGCCCAGTCCCCAGATCGTGGTGGTCACTCAGCCGTCCGCCAGGGCCGCCGCCGGGGTTCCCTTCACCCGGCAACCGGTGCTTCAGCTCCAGGATGCGGCGGGTGCTCGGCTCGCCCGCGCCGATGTCACCGTGACTGTGCAGATCGCGAGTGGAGGTGGCTCACTCGGTGGCGCGACCACTGCGAGGAGCAATGACGATGGTGAGGTAAGGTTCACCAATCTCTCGATTCAGGGGACACCGGGAGACCGAACCCTCATCTTTGCCGCCAGTGACTTCACCTCCGCGCTCTCGAGGGACATCGACCTGGGCGCGGGTCCTCCCCTGGCCAGCGCGAGCACCGCATCGGTTCCGGCCACCGTGACCGCGGGTACCGCATCCGCGATCACGGTCCAGCTCGTGGATGGGTTCGGCACCCCGGTCGAGGGAGCGGAGGATGATATCGCCATCTCGATTGCGGGAGCCAACCCTGGCGCGGGTCTCTCCGTGACCGATCAGGGCGACGGGTCCTACAGCGCCTCATACGTGCCCACAGTGGCTGGTGTCGACAACGTGGACGTTCGGGTAAATGGAGCAGCGGTCCCGGGGAGTCCGTTCGCCAGCACCGTGGTGCATGGCGCCGCCTCGGCGTCCACCACAACGGCGACGGTGCTCAAGTCCGGAGCGTTTTTCTACCAGGTAGACGCATTTGTGATAACACGGGACGCGTTCGGTAATCCGATCGGTCTGGGCGGGAACCGGGTCGAGGCTCTGGTCGATGGCAGTCCCGTTGCCGTGACCGATAACGGCAACGGCACCTATAGCATGCAGTCGGTGATCACCCTCAACCCCAGCCCGGAAGTGGTCATCACCTTGAATGGCGCTCCGATCAACGGAAGCCCGTTCAGGCCCTGAGGTTGGATGTCGTTACTTCCATAGAGCTAAGCACTTACGCGTGCAGCATCAGAGTTGACCACCTCCGCTGCGCCAGCTATCTTGCTGCGCTGCGCGCCCTGGTGGTGAAACTGGTAGACACGCTATCTTGAGGGGGTAGTGCCGAAAGGCGTCGCGGTTCGAATCCGCGCCAGGGCACTGAAGGACGGTGAGAGGTAAGAAGTAAGAGGTGAGAAGGGTCTTCACCCGCTCCCCTTCTCACTTCTGACTTCTCACTTCTTACTTTGCAGACCGCCACTGTAGCTCAGGGGTAGAGCTCTCGATTCGTAATCGAGCGGTCGTCGGTTCGAATCCGACCAGTGGCTCTGACACCTGTAGTGCTTTAGTCCCGGTCGAATCGCGACATCCCCCGCAGCACCGCCAGCAAGAGCAGCGTCGCGCCGACGGCGAGAATGTAGTACCCCAGCCCCGCCGCAATGCCGATTGCCGCCGTCGCCCAGATGGATCCTGCCGTGGTCAGCCCCAGTACCGCGTCTCCGCTCTTCGATACGAAGATCACTCCGCTCCCCAGGAAGCCGACTCCAATCGCAACCGCTTGAATGACCCGGATCGGGTCGGCCCGAAGGCCGCTCTCCGAACCGGGATAGTCTCTTACTGCCAGCTCGGCAAGTACGGTAAAGAGTGCGGACGCGATGCCTACCAGCATGTGGGTCCGAAGGCCGGCCGATTTGTGGGCCGACTCGCGCTCCCAGCCGAGGACTGCCGCGAGAGCGCCCGCCAGGACGAGGCGCGCCAGAAGTGCCAGTTCCAGCCTGGGCTCAAACTCCATCTCTGTCGACCGGACTCAGCTCGCTTGGGCAGACCAATGAGTGCAGCGGCAGTGCCCGCAAGTGACGGGGATGGCCTCGGCCGCGCGTGAGGAAGAAGCGGGGTAAGTGACTATGAAGCTGAAGCCGCAGCTCTGGCATCGAAGTGTGACCGTCACCGGGTTCTCCTGGTTGCGTGCGCCGGATCCAGAATGCGGATTCAGGCGCGAGCGCGCAGTGCTCCAGGCCACACTGGGAAGGACTCAGATGAGCTTCTGGAGGCCACCAGCTGCCCCGTGCTGTTCAAGCCGTTCGATCTCCTGAGCCTGGCCCGACAGATTGCCGAGCTCGACCAAGCGGCATAAGCTCCGGGCTCTGGTTATTCCGTTCCCGCTTCAAGGAGACCGCCGGTGGAACGCCAGCGCAGCGTGACCCTCCGATTCCTGGCCGAGCCAGGCGATGTCAACTTCGGCGGCAAGGTACACGGCGGGTCGGTCATGAAGTGGATCGATCAGGCGGGGTATACCTGCGCCGCGGGCTGGACCGGCAGTTACTGCGTGACGGTGTATCTGGGTGGCCTGCACTTCCTGGGTCCGATATTCGTGGGTGAGCTGGTGGAGCTCCGCGCGCTCGTCATTCGCACCGGGCACAGCAGCCTCGACATCGCGGTGGATGTGTATGCCGGCGATCCCAAGACCGGCGAGCGACGGCGCACCGGGCACTGCGTCATCGTGTTCGTGGGCTTGAATCCCGAAGGGAAGGCGTCCCCGGTGCCCAGCTGGAAGCCGTCGAGCCCGATCGACCAGGCGCTGGAAGGCTACGCGCTACGGCTGGGGGAGCTGCGCAAGCAGATGGATGCGGAGATGGAGCGAAGCCTGGGGGACATGGCGGCAGCAGCGGGCCGGCTCTAGTGACTTGGCTCGTGCCGAATGCCGTTATTCCGAGCGAGGCGAGGAATCTATTCTTCCCGTTGTCAGCAATCCCGCCAATGAATGCCTGCGATAGATCGGCTGCAACGCGAGGTATCGTACCATGATTCGAGTTCCCGGTACCAGTAGCTCATAGTGGTCCAACAGCGTGACCGAGCTGGCCGCCGGTTCGCTTCCCCTGGCCGTGGTCTGCAGGAAGTTGATGGCGAACGCGATTGCCTCCGCTTGATGCTCCGAGACATTGCCGTATCCGTAACGCTTCGGATCCCGAATGGGGGGAATGCCCGTCCACAGCGCCTGAAGCTGGGCCCGGGAACGCGCCTGCCACCGGTGACCCAGCTCGTGCGCCAGGGTGTGCCGAAGCTGCGAGGTGCCCGTCATACGAGCCGGATCGAGCGCGAGCGAATCGCGGGAGCCGATGTACTCCCCCAGTCGCCCCGCGGCGCGTCCACGCCGGCTGATCAGCCCCACCGGTGCACGCGGAGCGCCAAACAAGCTGTACAGAGAGTCGGCGTAGCTGGTTGCCATGATGCTTTGAGCGGTGGCCCAGAGGGCAGCGGTGTCGGTCGGGCTCACCAGCGTAGGGTCCGGCGCCCACTCGGTGGGAGCCAGGCTGTCCAGCCACGGTGGGTGCGCGGCAACCTCGAGCAGGTGGCCAGGCAGGTCGGTCTCGAACACGCCGGCATCCACCCGGAAGACGTACGCCGGCCGGCTGTTGGTCCCATCGATGTAAGCCAGGGAGATCGTGGTCGCTCGCCAGCGCCGTCCGACAGGGCCCCGAAGCGGTCCCACCAGGGGGAACCGAGAAGTGAATCCGTCGGCTGATCGGAAGACCAGGCCACTTGCGGTGACGGTGACGCGACCCTTGACCGGCGGGAGACCACGAGGAGAGAGGTAGCCGTGAACCACGGCCCCCCGAGCCAGGGCGCGGCCTCGGGAGGCGCGCTCGACCATTCGTACCCGCAGCGTGTCGCGCGAACGGGTCGCTGTCGCCGCGGAGTAACCGACTGCTCTAGGCCCGGCAGGTGCCAATGCTCCGGCAATTGCCGCAACGGTCGCCACCAGCAGCAGGCGACCCGCGAAAGTAGTCCGCGAGCTCAACGCCGCGCGACGCTGCCCGGATCGGTCGGTGTCACTTCGACCTGATTCACCGGATGACCCCACGTGGTCTCGAGCAGGATTCCGGTGAGTGCCACAATGAGAAGCACCATTGCTGCGAGGATCGCCCTTGCAGCCCGTCCGAACTCGGGAGACTGGCTGGAGTCGGCCGAGCCGGCCGGGGCGACGCTGGACGAAGCAGACGCGGTCATCGGTTTCCGTAGGACTGAGTTTGGGTTGGACTAGCTGGGAATACGAAGGCGCTTGCCGGCCTTGAGCGTGTACTCGACCGGAATTCCATTGGCCCGGCGCAGCGCCCGCAGGCTGATCCGATACCGCCGGGCAATTCCGATCAGTGTTTCACCCGAGCGCACCCGATGGGTTGCCAGGCGGGCGTGTCCCCCGCGCGCAGCATTGCCGGTGGCCCTGATGGCCAAGGCCGACGGAATGGCGACCGCCGGGATTACCAGACGAGAGCCGGCTTTCAGAGCGGATGGTTTGACTTTCGGGTTGGCTGCCTGGATCTCGCTCGTCGGCAGGTGATACCGAGCAGCGATCCGGCCCAGCCGCTCCCCCGGGCGAACCACGTGGGTGAGAAAGTGGACCCGGTCCTTTGGAGACAACGCCCTATAGCGCTCGGCGACTTTCTCGCCCGACCCGGTGGGGAGCCGGATGACCGACTCCGAGCGAGGCGGGGTAGCCAGCCTGAGGTACTGCGGGTTCAATTCGCGGATTTCCGCCACTCCGACATCCGCCAGCCGGGCGATGACGTCCAGCCCGGTCGTGCTGCTGACCACGAGCGAGTCATAGGTGAACGGCGCCGCGATCGGCGCGGCGATTCCATAGCGCCCGGGCTGCTTCGCAATGAGCGCTGCGGCGATCAACTTGGGCACGTAGTCCTGCGTTTCAACCGCCAGAAGCCGCGTACTGGCCAGGCGGAAGAAGGCATGGTCGCTGGTGATCTCCCGGGCATCGATGGCCGTTTCGATGTCATCCGAAGCCGAATCGCTCTCCGCCTCGGCCTCCTCCTCCTCCACCATGGAGTCGGTCACTTCGGTCTGAATCAGGGTATCGGACTCCACGGCCGAATCCGCCGCTACGTCCCACTGCAGCTTGCCCAGACTGCGTGAGACCTTGCCGGCACCGGCGTTGTAGGCCGCCGCGGCCAGATAGAGCGATCCAAACCGATCGCGGAGGCGGCGCAGATGGCGGGCGGCCGCATCGGTGGCCTTGACCGGATCGCGCCGCTCGTCGACCCAGGTGTCGACCCGCAGTCCGTACCCCTTGCCCGTCTCTCTCATGAACTGCCACATGCCGACCGCGTGAGACCGGCTGACCGCGTCGTTGGAGTAGCCGCTCTCGATGAGTGCCAGGTAGCCCAGGTCGCCGGGCAGCTCTTCCTGCTCGAAACGGCTACGGATCATCTTTTCATAGCGGGCGCCACGAGTCAGGAAGACCTGCATCCCGGTGCGGGAGACGCCTTGGAAGTAGCTCAGGTAATACCTGACCCGCGGGTGCGAGGCAAAGGTCCGGACGTCGATATCCCAGCTGATCTCATCGGCGCCGAACTCGGGCACCACTCTGGAATCCGGCTCCGCATCCGAGAGGTCGTTGAGGGCCGCATCGGCGGCCGCGTCGTGACCGGCAGCGGAAGCCACGACGTTCATGAGGAGCGGATCCGGGACGGGAGCGGTGGCGGTGAACTGTGGGGCGGGCAGAACGGAAGGCGCGCACCCGGCAAGGGCCAGGAGATTGGTCCAGAGAATAAAACGCTTCATGCCTGCCAGGGATTAAGGAGCGGAAAAGAATTATGATGAATGATCAGGGCTGTGGCTTGCACAAAACGGGCCGCACGATGCAAAAGCGACGGTCCTTTGCGACACAAGCACTTACATGATCTGGGCTCGCGAGTCGAGGCCGGTGGGCTCCGGCAAAAAACATTTTGGCCCGGCAGAACGCAGTATTAACGGCTGCAGATGCTGGCCGTTACTTTCCTCTCTCAGGACTTCCTGCTGTCGATTGCGTTGCTTGGGGTGAGCGGAATGTCGGACACGGTGAGCGTGGTGATCCGGTCGACCCTCCTGCAGGTGCTGACGCCGGACCACCTCCTGGGGCGGGTATCCTCGGTCAACGCGATTTTCATCGGTAGCTCGAACGAGATCGGGGCCTTCGAATCGGGAACCGCGGCCCGGCTCATAGGGACGGTGCCGTCGGTGGTGCTGGGCGGGCTGGCGACGCTCGTGGTGGTGGCAGTGACGTCGGTGAAGGTGCCGGAGTTGCGGCGCTTGGAGCGGATCGTGTGAAGGCCGAGGAGCTATGGGCTGTGGGCTATGGGCTATGGGCTTCTGACCGGTTTTCGTAGAGTTCGGTTGAGGCCGGCAAGCATGCCTTGAATTCGGACAACCTGGGCCGCCAGGATCTCGAACTGTGATGCAGCCAAGAATCCGACATCGTGCGAAAGTGGCAGGTGGTACTCCAACTCGGTAGCTGAGCCCAGGCCGATCCGCACAGACCTACTGAACTCCGCATCCCCTCGTCGGCCACAGCCCTCGGCGATATTTGCTGGGACGGAGGCGGCCGAGCGACGGATCTGGGCGGTCAGTCCATAGGTTTCGGTTTTCGGAAAGGTTGCCGTCGCTCGGTACACTTCACACGCCACCGTGTGCGCGAGTTGCCAAACCTCTAACTTCCTGAAGTCGCCCACGGTGACGTCTCCTGAATTCAGGTTCAGGAGAAGATTTCACCGTCGAGGCACGCTCAAGCATCCTTTCCACGAGCTGTGTGGCTTTTTCCCATCGCCCATAGCCCAAAGCCCATAGCCCATAGCCTTCAGTAGACCGCCAACACCGGCTCTGGCCCCTGCGCCAACAGAACCGCCAGCCGCCGGAGCCCCTCCTCCAGACGGTCCCGGCTCAAGGTGGCGCCGAGGCAAACTCGCACCGCGTGCGGCGCGCTGTCCCGGCCGATCATGAACTCCTCCGATGGCGTCACCATCACCCCGCGCGCTCGTGCCTGTGCCACGAACGTCTCGGTGCGCCACGGCGCAGGCAGCGGCAGCCAGCGGTGAAAGCTCACCGGCCCCGGGGACAGCCAGGGCGCGAGAATCTCCATTGCCAGCTCGTGCCGAGCCGCCGTCTCGCTTCGTTTCCACGCTACCATCTCGTCGGCCTCGCCGCTCTCGATCCAGCCCGTCACCAGCTCTGCCAGGATGGGCGACGTCAGCCAGGTGCTGGCGCGAATCGTGGCGGCAATCCGCTCTACCTTGCGAGCGGGCGCAACCACGTATCCAATCCTAAGCCCCGGCGCCAGGCTCTTCGATGTCCCGGTGACGTAGTAGGTCTGGGCCGGAGCCAGCTCGGCCAGAGGAGGCAGCGGGTCAGCGGGGAGGAATCCGTTGACATCGTCCTCGACCAACGCGACGTCGTGTGCGACCGCGATGGCGGCGATCTCCCGCCGGCGTGCAAGCGGCATCGTGTGCCCGGTGGGGTTCTGAAGATTGGTCATGCAGAAGAGCGCCCGCGGAGTGCCGGAACGACAGGCATCCTCAAAGGCCTCGGGTATCAGTCCGTGCCGGTCGAGCGGCAGCCCACGCAGCTGAAGATGAAGCAGGCTCGCGAGAGACTTGATGCCGGCGTAGGTCACCTCTTCGGTAAGCACCAGGTCCCCCGGTCGCGCGATGGCGGCGAGCACAACGGCCGCCCCATGTTGGGCGCCGCTCGTGATCAAGACCCGGTCTGGGTCGGTGTAGAGCCCGCTTCGCGCGACCCAGCCGGCACCCGCAGCCCGGTGGCGGGCCATTCCAGCCGCAGGTTGATAGAAATCCACCAGCCGGTCGAGATCCGGGCGGCGGGACAGAGTCTCCAGCGCTTGCCTGAGCGTCGGCTCGCGAGGATCCCGAACCAAGCGTCCCTTGCTCAGGTCCAGTAGAGCTGGATCGTCGCCCTCGTCGTTGGCCCCCTCCTGCAACCCGGATTCGCGGCGCCGAACGAATGTCCCACGCCCTACCTCTCCACTCAACAGTCCCCGTTGCTCGGCCAGCGCGTAGGCCCGGCTGACCGTACCGATAGCCACGCCCAGCCGGGTCGCCAGCTGTCGCTGGGTGGGGAGACGGGTTCCTGGCGGAAGTATCCCGGCGTCGATGTCCCGATCCAGCGCGTCAACCAGGGCTTGGTACTTCGGCTCTGCGGCTGGATCGAGATCAGGGGACCATATTGTCATAGTGTCAATCTGATATTTGACAGACATTGTGTCAACATTGATATTGGCTCAATCGTTTAACCGTCTGCTCCACAGGAGTTGCCGTGACCACTGCACCGTGTCCCCCAATGGCCGCCGACGATCAGCCGGCCCTGAGCGGAAATACTATCGCTCAGGCCGCCCGCCCGAATGAGACGGCTGGGGCAAAGACCAGCGCCCGGCTGGCGCTCGTGGTATGGCTATGCCTATGCGCCATTTGGGGTTCGACCTGGCTGGCCATCAAGCTCGGCCTGCGCGATCTCCCGCCGCTCAGCTTCGCGGGGCTGCGCTTCGCCGCCGCAGCTCTGGTCCTCTTCGGCATTGCGGCGGTCCGCGGGTACCGCTTGCCCACGTCCAGGCGCGATTGGATCCTGCTGGCGTACACGGGGCTGCTGACGATCACGCTCAACTACGCGCTGGTATTCTGGGGCGAGCAGTACATCTCCTCCGGTCTGGCCGCGGTCCTGAGTGCCACGGTGCCGCTGTTCGGACTCCCGCTCGCGCACCGTTACTTGGCCTCCGAGTCGCTAACCCGGAGGAAAGTGGCGGGCGTACTCCTGGGTGTAATCGGTGTCGCGATTGTGTGTTCAGGGCAGCTGGGGGTCGGGGGACCGCTGGCCTTCTGGGCTAGCCTGGGAATCATTTTCGCCGCGCTGGCGACGGCGCACGCGGGCGTCTTGATCAAGGCCGGCGGGACGCACATGGAGCCTTCGGTGCTCGCCGGCGTTCAGATGGCCGGAGGATGCATTCCGCTGCTCCTGGGAGGAATGCTCCTCGAGGGGAACCCGCTCCACTACCACTGGACCCCGCTGGCCTGGGCTGCATTGGGATATCTGACCATCCTGGGATCGGTCATTGCGTTTCTGATGTACTACTGGCTCATACGGCACACTGAGGTCACCTGGGTTCTGATGATTCCGCTGGTCACGCCTCTGGTGGCGGTGGCCTTCGGGGTTCTCTTTGGCGGCGAGGTGGTTGGTTGGCACACCGCTCTGGGCGGTGCAGCTATCATTGGTGGAGTCGCGCTGGCGGTATTAAGGATGGACAAGAGCTCTGCCTGAGAAAAACAGCAAAGCGATCAGGAAAGGCCGAAAAATAGCAGAAAACACGAAAAATAGCCGCATTTTAGCGCTATTCAGTGATTTCTCATTGACGATTGGTTCGCTCTTCGTGGAAGACCAACGTTGTGGAGAAGCAGGAAGGCTCTAATACACCAGAAATGACCTAAAACAGCGCGATTTCACGCATTTATCGTAGGTTTTGGTAGTTTCGCACGTTTTTGCTTGCTCTTAGGCTCTACCATCGTCGCGTTGCTTCTTGTATAGCCAGTATTCAGGCCCCGCCAGGTTCTCCGGCCAGTCGCCCTCTTGAAGCTCCCCTCGCCAGGCCTCCGTATCGGCCTCGCTTTCAGCGTCTGGCGTGTCCCATGGGAGGTCGCCTCCGCTTTCCCATGGCCGTCCCTCATGCTCGTCCATATGAGCCCCCTCCGGGTTGCGGCTCGGCGTCGCACCATGCGACACCATATCCCGAATTGCCGTGCCTGGGCCCTGGGATTGGGTGCCCGCCCAGAAGGATCGCAAGTCGCGGGCCCGGGGCTTCCTTCCCTTAGGGTGCCGGGGTACAATTCCCGCTCCTTCGGTACTTCCGGGACGTAGCGCAGTCCGGTAGCGCACTGCAATGGGGTTGCAGGGGTCGCGGGTTCAAATCCCGCCGTCCCGACTCGCGAGCCGCCGCTCGGCTGGTTCGGTTTGTCGGTCCAATTCAAAAAACATCCTCGGAGAAACCTTGCGGTCTCTCGTCCTTCTCACTTCGGTTGGCCTGTTTGCCTGCGGTGGGTCAGCCGACCGGGAAAACAGCCGCCCCCCGGCGGGCTTCAGCGCGTCGCTGGGCGTAGATACCGCCGCCATGACCAAGACGCCTTCTGGACTGCGTTACCAGGACGTCACCGCCGGCGAAGGCGCCGAAGCCACTGCCGACCGCACAGTCTCGGTTCACTACACCGGGTGGCTGCCAAACGGGGAGAAGTTCGATAGCAGCCGGGATCGCAATCAACCTTTCAGCTTTACGCTCGGAGCCGGACAGGTCATCGCCGGTTGGGATGAGGGGGTGGCTGGAATGAAGGTCGGCGGTCGCCGGAAGCTGGTCATTCCTGCAGACCTGGGGTACGGTACCGCGGGGGCTCCGCCGGACATCCCGCCGGGTGCCACCCTCGTCTTCGATGTAGAGCTGCTGGATGTTCACTGATTCTGTTCCCATACTCTCGGTTGAATCAATCGAGACATCCGTGAAGGAGTAAGCCGGGCCGTCGCTATTCCGGTATCGCCGGCAAGGGTCCCGGATGTCGTAGAACGATCTCAATACCAGGGCTGGTCTCGGGGCCGGCGACTGCCTCGGCCGGAGCGCTCACGACTTCCCACTGGCCCGGCAGGAGAAACTCCTCGGTGAGGACCCTGACCGGCGAGCGTGTGGGGCGGCCCACCCGGAGGAAGAACTCTCCACTCGAGTTGGTAAAGGCGACTTCTCCGCCGATCTCGACCGCGGCCCCTTCGACCCCAAGCCCGTCCTCGTCCTTGACTACGCCTCGAATCACATAGCGCGCCATGCGTCCGCCCACCTGCTGCGGCTGGGCCCCGCCGAATGAGCCCATGTACAGGAAGGTGCTCCCCGACGCAGAGTAGTCCACCGAGCCGTCCGGCTGCACGTAAGTCCCGACGTTGGTAGAATACCTGCCTAGCTGCAGCCTGGCCGTCAGGTTGAGCGCGCTGCGAAACGGGCTGAGCGGCTTCAGGGGTTGGTACACTACGTGGTAGTCGGCCACGAACTCGCCGATTGGGGTCAGGAGGCTTGCTCCGACGAGCACCGTCGGGTCACCGTTGTGAAACGAGATCTGCTGACTGAGCCCGACGCGAGACGACAAGCGCCAGCGCAGGTTGGCCAGCGGCGTAGTGACGACGGGCAGGCCCCGAGGCCTGCTTTGGAGCACGAACACCTCGGCATCGAGCCAGCGGGTCAGCTCCCGACCAACGGCGAAATATGAGCTCAGGTTGCTGATGCCTTCCGACTTCGAGTCGTAGAGACCCGCGGTCAACCTGATGTCGGACCAGACCCCGCCGGCGAACATCGTATTGCCGGTGGCGCGGATGGCCGGCCTGCTGTCGGCCGAGTCCTGTACGAAGTTCTGCCGGCCCACCCCCACTGAAAATCGCGGGGTCACCTCATAGGTGAGCATGATGTTCTCGCGGTCCATCTCAGTCTGGTTGGGCGTGGGCACGGGGGCGCGGCGGAAGCGGTCGGGATTCCAGGCGTAGGAGGCCTTCACCGCGAGTGGACCCCGGCGCAGAATCACGCTCGACGCTGCGTACCGGCGCCCTGAGCCGATACCTGCCACCAGGGCGGTGCTGAGATCGGGAATGGGTTGCCACTGCACTCCGGGTAACACCGTCTGCTGGTCGGCAAAGAGGGCAGTTGCGGTGAGCCGTACGGTCGGTGCGACTCGATGCTGCACGAAGAGAGCGCCCATCGGTTCTTCGATACCGCTGGCCTGAAAGGATGGCGCGCCCAGGCCCGCCGAGCTGGCGCCGCCGAACGCCAGGTAAGAGGAACGTTCGTTCCCGCCGGAAAAGCTGATCCCTTGCACCAGCAGATTGAAGCCTGGGGTGAACACATCGGTCGGCAGCCGGATGACCAGTGCATCGTTTCCGATACGTAGGGTGTCCTTGTTGACCGACTTCCGGAGGAAGGCACCGACCCGGAACCCATCCAGATAGCCCAGCCCGATCCATCCGTCCACATTGGAGCGCCAGAAGTTGGCCGTGGCGCCGTAGCCCCCATTGAGCGATGAGCCGCCACCCTGCATCTCAACCACCGTCTGGGCGAAGGCGGGGGCGGGAAGGCATAGGAGGCCGCCGGCCAACACTCCGAGCCCGACCAGCCGATGGCAGAGGAGCGCGGACACTAGGGCCTTGCCAGGCCCGCGGTGGTATCGGCGACGAGGGATTTCCTAACGGCAGTCAGGCTGGTGTCGATGGTGAAACGGGCGAAGCGCACCGTCAGACGAGTGGGTGACGTTGCGGCGGTCCAGGTCACCTCGGTCCAGCGGCGGCGTCCGGGGAAGAGGGGAAAGCCTCCACTCGGCCCACTGGTGGTGTGACCGTCCGTCGCACTCACTTGAAGCACGCGCCCCAGATTGGGCCCCCGGTTCTTGAGCTGGATCCGGACCTTCTTCGATATGGGGTCAAATTCCAGGGCGCCAACCGCAACCTGGTTCTTCTTGAGCTGCTGTTTCTGGTTGAGATAGACCACATGAGGCAGAAGGAGCCGGACGTTGAGGCCGCTCTGGGTTCGGGCGCCACTCATGGCGCTCAGGATGTTGAACCAGGCCGGCAGGCTATCACCGTTGGCCTCGTAGAAGACGCGGTACGAGCCGCGTGGCGGGATCCTGAAGCTCATAGCTGACAGCTTGACGTGAACCCGGGACGTGTCGAGCGCCAGGTCCACGACCTCACCCTCGTCCGTCACTTTGAACCCACGCACCTCGAGGACCACCGTCAGCGGAAAGAGCGAGCTATTGTGAAGCTGGAAGCTGGACCGGGCCCGCTCCTGGTACTCGGCGATGGGGGGGCTGACCGACTGGCCGGCGAGGGGCAGGGCGACCAAAAGCCAGCAGACACCAGGGGTGAGCACTCGCAGGGCCGAGTGGAGCCGGACCGCGACCGCCGTGACAATCCTGTTCCGGGGCATAGGACCTTTAGCTGATCGCCGGCAGGCTGGGGGTAAAGGCGTCCGCCGGCGCACTCACCAATGAGAAGCGACTGCTACTGCGTGACGGCTCGAATGTTCAGGACTCCGGTGTAACTGCCCGCCGCGAGCGGCGGGAACCCGACCAGATTCAGCTGCAGGTCGAGGTTATCGGTCCGGCTCGCGTTCTTGTTGGCACCACCAATGTTGACCGAGAAGAGCCAAAGGCTCCCGCCCGCCGTGCCGACCCCGCCAACCGCGTTCTGGGTAATGGCCGTGAAGGTGAGCGGAAGACCCGTCGTCATCCGTCCCAGCAGTCTGCTCGAAGGAATCTGGGTCGATCCTCCAACCATGGCCTGACTGGGAAGCGAGAAATAGGCCATGAGGTTTACGGTGTTGGTCTGCCCTGGATTGAGGTTCCACGCGGTCTGGATTACGACCGGAGTGGGGAAGTTGTTGACTGCGTTGTCAACGACCCCGGCAATGGTCTGAACCCCGCCGGACTGAATGGTCACGCTCAGGTCGCTGGGGGCTGTGGCCGCCAGGGAGATAATCTGCGTCTGGGCCGAAAGTACCGCCGCCCTGAGCGCGAGGAGCACGCCCAGGGCGAGGAGTTTGGATCCACAGATCCGTATTGGCATGGCTCTCGGCCGGAAGGTCCGCGGACCTACTGGACGATCGCCTGGAGGTTAAGGGTACCGGTGTAGTCACCCGCCATCGTAGTAGTACCGGTCAGGTCCAACCGGAGGTCCAGCTGATCGTTGCGGGATCCGAAGAGCGCACCCACGATACTCTGGTTGAACAGCTGCAGGGTTCCGCCAGCCACGCCAACGGCACCCACCGGAGCACCGGTGAACGGCGCGAACGGGGTCACCCCAATCCGGCCCTCGACCTTGGAGGACGGGATGAAGTCCGTACCGTTTGCCAGCGCCTGGGCCGGGGTGCCGAACCACCCAATCAGCCGCACCGAAGCGCCCGTCGTGAGGTTCCAGTCGGTGGTTACGCTCACCGGGGTAAAGTTGTTGGCGTTCGAGCCATCGGTAATGCTCGCCAGCGTGGCAACCGACGCAGCCGGGGTCACCGACAGCGTGGCCGCTTTGGTGGCAGTCAGGGCCACGGTGGCCACGTTCGACGTCAGGCCTACCTGGGCTCGGGCAGTATTAGCCCCGATCAGAAGTAATGCAGTAGCGCCCACCAGGGCATTCTTCAATCGGGAATGCATGCGTGCGACTCCGGGCTAAGGTTTGAGCCAACCTACCTATGGCGACCTCGGTGTTCTGGCCTCAGGTCTATTACAAGAGCCATGCCCAACTTTCGAACGCCGGTGAGCGTATAGAACTCAGACACTACCTATCCCGTAACCGACTTAGAGCTCCCTGGTTTATACGTGCGAAGGGGGTAGACACTTAAGTGTCCCCATCGCGAGATGTAGGTAGTTTACGTATCACGCTATTTCTTATGATGTTATGCTGAATCAGCGGGCTTCCAGCGATATCGTTAGCGGGTGGTCGTCCTGGTTCGGATAGGCCCGGAACGGGGTCTAAACAGCAGAAGTGGTTGTGCGTTACAAAACCGACTAGGTTCCATACATCACCGGGGAAGACGGCGCCCGGGGTCGCCGGTCCCTCAAATTGCGAAACTCAGGGCTCCACTCGGTGGTCAATCGTCATCCGAATTGTCGCGTTCGCGGCGTTCCCTGTCCTTTGCGCTGCCCGGGCGGACCAGCTGGATCGTGCCCTGAAACGATTCCAGAGTGATCTGGGCGCTCCCCGATCCGAGGGTAAAGTTGAACCCCTTTCCCTTGCGGGTTCCGATTATGGGCACGGGGAACTCGGACTCGAACTCTCCGTTGAAAGTCGACACCGCCACGTTGGCGCTCGTGCCCTCGGCGACTGTCAATGTGATGTCGCCGTTGTGGGTAGAGAGTGAATATCGGCCGCCGCTGCGAATGGGGCCGGCGTACCAGATATCGCCATTCACGGTGCTGGCATCCACCGTGGCCGCATCGACACCCTCCAGGGCGATCTCGCCGTTCACGGTCTCTGCGTTGATCTCTCCACTGGAGTTGGCGACTCGAACGTCCTCATTCACCGAGTTGACGCTGATCCGACCCCGGGCGCCTTGCAGGGACACCGAGCCCTGAACCGATCGGAGGGAGATGAGCCCGTCGCCACCGGTGACCTTCACTTCTCCCTCAACCGTTTCCACCGAGATCGGCGCCCGGGTT